>NZ_CP050152.1:1279013-1598766 GCF_011617245.1 Brevibacterium atlanticum
AAGGGCATCTCGGGCAAGGACCTCATCAACGGTGTGGCCACCGGCTACGAGATCCAGGTCGACCTGGTCAAGGGCATGTGCCTGCACGAGCACAAGATCGACCATGTCGCCCACCTCGGCCCCTCGGCCGCTGCGGGCATCGGCGCCATGCTGCACCTGCCCACCGAGGTCACCTTCCAGGCCATTCAGCAGGCCCTGCACGTGACGACGGCGACCCGTCAGTCGCGCAAGGGCGAGATCTCGTCCTGGAAGGCCCACGCTCCTGCCTTCGCCGGCAAGATGGCCGTCGAGGCCGTTGACCGGGCGATGCGCGGAGAGGGTGCTCCGAACCCGATCTACGAAGGTGAGGACGGCTTCATCGCATGGATCCTCTCCGGCCCCGAAGCCAGCTACACCATTCCGCTGCCGGGTCAGGGAGAGTCCAAGCGCGCAATCCTCGACACGTACACCAAGGAGCACTCGGCCGAGTACCAGGCGCAGGCGCTCATCGACCTCGCCCGCAAGCTCGGCGGTGAGATCGAGGACCTGGCCAAGATCAAGCGCATCGTCATCCACACCTCGCACCACACGCACAACGTCATCGGCACCGGCGCCAACGACCCGCAGAAGATGGATCCGAAGGCCAGCCGTGAGACGCTCGACCATTCGATCATGTACATCTTCGCCGTGGCCATGCAGGACCAGGGCTGGCACCACGAGCACTCCTACGCCCCCGAGCGTGCCGCCCGCCCCGACACCGTCGAGCTGTGGCACAAGATCGAGACCACCGAAGATCCCGAGTGGACCCGCCGCTACCACTCGATCGACCCGAACGAGAAGGCCTTCGGCGGCCGCGTGGAGATCGAATTCGAAGACGGCTCGACGCTGACCGACGAGATCGCCGTGGCCGACGCACACCCCTTCGGTGCCCGTCCCTTCGCCCGGGCGAACTACATCGAGAAGTTCAAGACCCTGGCCGAGGGCATCGTCTCCGAGTCCGAACAGAACCGCTTCATCGATCTCGCCGAGAACCTCGAAAGCCTCGACGCCGAGGGCGTGGCCGAACTGTCGTTCGCAGTCGACGGACTCGAGCACAGCGGATCGAAGGGCATCTTCTGATGCTGGGCGCACAGGCAACACCCGCCGAGCGCCGCGCGAAGTTCCGCGAGCTGCTGGCCGGCGATGACATCGTCCAGTTTCCCGGCGCCATCAACCCGATCAACGCCCAGCTCATCGAGCAGACCGGTTTCGAAGGCGTCTACATCTCCGGCGGAGCGTTCTCCGCGGCCATGGGTCTGCCCGACATCGGACTGACCACCCTCACCGAGGTGGCCGACCACGGACGCAACATCGCCCGGGTGACGAACCTGCCGACCTTCATCGACGCCGACACCGGCTGGGGCGAGGCCATGAACGTGGCCCGCACCGTCCAGGAGTTCGAGGACGCAGGCATCTCGGGCATGCACTTGGAGGACCAGGTCAACCCGAAGCGCTGCGGCCACCTCGACGGCAAGGAGGTCGTGACCGCGGCCGAGATGAACAAGCGCATCGCCGCAGCCGTCAAGGGTCGCCGGGATGAGAACTTCGTCATCTGCGCCCGCACGGACTCCCGTGCCGGTGAGGGACTCGACGCCGCGATCGACCGGGCCAAGGCCTACATCGATGCCGGTGCGGACATGATCTTCCCCGAGGCCATGCGCGACCTCGGCGAGTTCGAGAAATTCGCCGCGGCCGTGGATGTGCCGATCCTGGCGAACATGACGGAATTCGGAAAGAGCGAACTGTTCACCACCGAACAGTTGGCGAATGTCGGAGTCAAGCTCGTGATCTACCCGGTCACGACTCTGCGCATCGCCATGGGTGCGATCAAGTCGGGCCTGCAGACCATTCGGGACAAGGGCACTCAGGTGGACCTGCTCGAGGGTATGCAGACCCGTGCGGACCTGTACGACACGATCGACTACTCGGCGTACAACGAGTTCGACGCCGCAGTATTCAACTTCTCACAGGAGGGTCACCAGTGACCGAAGAAATCAAAAAGGGCCTCGCCGGCGTCGTCGTCGACACCACGGCCGTGTCCAAAGTGGTCCAGGAGACCAACTCGCTGACCTACCGCGGCTACCCCGTCCAAGAGCTCGCCGCCAAACGCAGCTTCGAAGACGTCGCGTACCTCATCTGGAACGGCGAACTGCCGACCGAGGCGCAGCTCGAGGAGTTCAAGGCCCGTGAGCACGCCCAACGCGAGGTCGATGACAAACTCGTCCAGCTCATCCTCGACCTGCCCAAGGACTGCCACCCCATGCACGTCGTGCAGACGGCCGTGGCCTACCTCGGCGCTGTCGACCCCGAGGCCGACACCGAGGGCGCCGAGGCGAACCTCGCCAAGGCCGAGCGCCTCTACGCGCAGCTGCCGACGATCGTGGCCATCGACCACCGTCGCCGCCACGGCCTCGACCCCGTCGCTCCGACGAAGGACCTCGGCTATGCCGCGAACTTCTTCAAGATGGTCTTCGACGAGGTTCCCGCCGAGGAAGTCGTGCGCTGCTTCGACGTGTCGATGATCCTCTACGCCGAGCACTCCTTCAACGCCTCGACGTTCACCGGCAGGGTCATCACCTCGACGACCTCCGACCTGTACTCGGCTGTCGCCGGTGCCGTCGGTGCGCTCAAGGGTCCCCTGCACGGCGGCGCGAACGAAGCGGTCATGGCGATGCTCGAAGAGGTCGGCACCGCCGACAAGGCCTCGGCCTGGATCGACGACGCGTTGGCAAAGAAGGCGAAGATCATGGGCTTCGGCCACCGCGTGTACAAGAACGGCGACTCGCGCGTGCCGACCATGCGCAAGGCCTTCGAGGACATGGTCGCGGTCAAGGGTGCGAATGATCTGCTCGACCTCTACAACGCCTTCGAAGAGGACTTCGTCGGGCGCAAGGGCATCTACCCGAACCTCGACTATCCCTCGGGTCCGGCCTACCACCTCATGGGCTTCGACACCGAGCAGTTCACTCCGATCTTCGTCATGGCCCGCATCACCGGATGGACGGCTCACATCTTCGAGCAGCAGGCGAAGAACGCTCTCATCCGTCCCCTGAGCGCCTACGACGGTGAGGACCAGCGCGAGGTTCCCGACAACCGGGGCTGACACGTTCGAAAGGCAGTCTGAATATGGGACCTGACGGTCTGTACCGTCCGGTCGATTGCGAGGGTTTCGACTTCACCGTCACCGGTGGGGTCGGAACCCTCGCAATCGATCGGACCGAAAAGCGCAATGCGATCTCGCGTGCGATGTGGCGGGCCCTGCCGGAGATCATCGCCGCAGTCGATGCCGACGATTCGATCGGCGCGCTCATCATCACCGGGGCCGGCGGGCACTTCTCCGCCGGATCCGACATCGCCGACCTCGACGTGCCGATCGCGGATTTCTGGGAGCTCAATTCCACCGCCGAGGCGGCCGTGGCCAATGCGCTGACCCCGACGATCGCGGCCATCGAAGGCAACTGCGTGGGCGGAGGCACCGAGATCGCCGCGGCCTGCGACATCCGCATCGCCGCCCCCGGATCGATCTTCGGCGTCACCGCCGCGAAGCTCGGACTCGTCTACCCGCCCGGACCGACTCAGCGGCTGGCACGAGTCCTCGGCGACGCGTGGGCCCGCTACCTGTTGATCACCGCCTCGATCGTGGACTTCGAGACCATGGAGCGACTCGGCTTCTTCCACGAGGTCTCCGACACTCCTCTGGAGGCGGCGCAGGCTCTGGGGGAGCGGATCGCCGGTCTGTCCCGACTCAGCCAGATCGGGGCGAAGGCGATCCTGGACGGGCACACCCCCGGCGGGGCCGCCTCGGCGGATGCCGACGGCTCTGCCGTCACCGCCCCGCCCGAGTGGCTCGACGGCGCCTACCGGGCGGAGATCGCCCGCGGCCAGGGGGCCTTCTTCTCCAAGCGGCTGCCCGCTTTCGGCTTCACCAAATCCGCCTGGCAGAAGTGAGGTGAGTGAGTCCGCTGTCGGGATAAACTGAGCGAATGCGCCTAGCAGTCCTCGATATCGGCTCCAACAGCGTCCACCTCCTCGTCGTCGACGCCCACGTCGGAGCCCCGCCCCTGCCGGCCACCTCGCACAAGGAGGTGATGCGGCTTGCCGAGTACCTCCAGGACGACGGAACGATCGGCACGGACGGGCAGGCGCGCCTCCACCAATTCATCGCCGACGCCGTCGAGATCGCCGAGGACCAGGGGGCCGAGCAGATCCTCGCGTTCGCCACCTCGGCGGTGCGCGACGCCCCCAACGGCGCGGAGCTCATCGAGACGATCAATGCCCAGCTGGGAGTGACCCTCAACGTGATGTCGGGCAAGGACGAAGCACGGGTGACCTTTCTCGCCGCCAGGCGCTGGTTCGGCTGGTCGGCGGGGAAGATTCTGCTGCTCGACATCGGCGGCGGGTCCTTGGAGATCGCCGCTGGCCAGGACGAATACCCGCAGGCAGCGGTGTCGGTTCCCCTCGGTGCCGGGCGCACCTATTCGGACTTCCTGCCCGACCCCATCCCCTCGGCCGAGGACCTGCACAACCTGCGCAAATACGCTCGCGCTCAGATCGGCAAGATCGCCGGCAAGATCAACCGTGTGGGCACTCCCGATCAGGTCGTCGGCTCCTCGAAGACCTTCCGCTCCCTGGCTCGCATCGCCGGTGCTGCCCCGAGCGGCGACGGCATCTACGCGCCGCGCAAGCTCTTCCGCCGCGACCTCTCAGGGATCATCGACACCCTGGCCTCACGCACTCCCGAGGAGCGGGCGACCCTGCCGGGCGTCTCCGAGGCCCGCGCCGGACAGGTGCTCGCCGGAGCCATCGTCGCCGAGGCTGCCTTCACGATCTTCGACATCAGTGTCATGAATATCTCACCCTGGGCGCTGCGCGAGGGCATCATCATGCGCAAACTCGACCTGCTGGACTCCTCGGAGCAGTCCTCGGCAATGCGCGTCGAACCCGTCGCCGCGCTCGACTGAGCACTTGCGGGCACGCGAACTCTGCGCTCGACCGAGCACCGGCAGGGGCGGGAACTGCCCGCCGGTCAGTATCGCAATTCAGGTTCGCCTGCTAGCTTGTGAGTATTCGCCGCACCGAACCCTGTGGTCACCGACTGCAGGTGACGATGCCGACGTGACCCCGAACGTCTGAAAGAAAGCACAGAACTGCCGATGCGAAATGGCGAGCTGTCCCCACAACTGCGCGAACAGGCACTGGAGACTCTGAAGAAGACCAGCGCAGCCGATCCCCTGGACGTCTTCGTCGTCGGAGGAGGTGTGACAGGGGCAGGATCGGCTTTCGACGCGGCCACCCGCGGACTCAAGGTCGGCGTCGTCGACGCGAAGGACTGGGCCTCGGGCACCTCTTCACGGTCGTCGAAGCTCATGCACGGCGGGCTGCGCTATCTTGAGATGCTCGACTTCAAACTCGTCGCCGAAGCACTGAAGGAACGCGACCTGCTGCTCCAGCACACGGCGCCCCACCTCGTCGAACCCGTCGCCTTCGTCTTCCCGTTCGAACACCGGCTCATCGATCGGGCCTTCATCGGCTCCGGTGTGCTCCTCTACGACACGATGGCCACCCGGCCCGGTCGTAAACGTGCCGTGCCGATGCATCGTCACCTGGGCAAGAAGGCGTTGAGCTCGCACTTCCCGGGCCTGGCCGACGATGCAGCCGTGGGAGCGCTCGAATACTACGACGCGAAGGTCGACGACGCCCGCTTCGTCATGACCCTCATCCGCTCGGCCGTCGGATACGGTGCCGCCGCCGCCAACCATGTCTCCGTCATCGGCTACCTCCACGACGGTGACCAGGTGTCCGGAGTGCGGGCACGCGATGAAGTGACCGGAGACGAATTCGACATCCACGCCCGCCGCACCATCCTCGCCGGCGGCGTCTGGACCGAAGAGCAGCAGGACCTGGCGAAGGCCGATGCCGGTCTCAAGGTGCTGGCGTCCAAGGGCGTGCACATCACCGTCGATCAGGACAAGATCAAGGCCGACCCGGACACGGGCATCATCTCGAAGACGGAGAAGTCCGTCCTCTTCGTCATCCCGTGGGAGGGCTACTGGGTCATCGGCACCACGGACACCCCATGGACCGAGGACGTCGACGCCCCGGTGGCGACGTCGAAGGACATCGACTATCTGCTCGAGCACGCGAACGCGATCCTCGCCGACAAACTCACCCGTGACGACGTCATCGGCGTCTACTCCGGTCTCCGGCCTCTGCTCCAGCCGGTGGTCAAGGAGGGACAGGCGTCGACGAAGGTCTCTCGCGAACACACTGTCATGGAGGTCGAACCGGGTCTGGCGGCGATTGCCGGCGGCAAGTTCACCACCTATCGAGTGATGGCCGAGGACGCCGTCGACTTCGTCCTCGGCGACGATGCGAAGGACCGTCGCTCGCTGACCGAATCCGTGCCGCTGCTCGGTGCCCAGGGCGTGGGTGCGCTGCGCCGCGGCCAGGCCGGGATCGCGGAGAAGTACGGATGGGACGAGGCCCGCGTTAAGCGCCTCATCCGCCGCTACGGCACCCTCATCGAAGATCTGCTCGACCTCGTCGACGACGATCCCTCCCTGGGCGAACCCCTCGCAGGAGCCGAACGCTATCTGCGCGTCGAAGCCCACTACGCGGCCGCCGCCGAGGGGGCCGTCCACCTCGGCGATATCCTCGAGCGTCGGATGCGGCTGAACTACGAGACCCGGGACCGGGGGAGGGACGCCGCCGAGGCGGTCGCCGCCATCGTCGCCCCCGTTCTCGGCTGGGACGCCGAGCGGGAGGCGAAGGAGATCGCCGACTTCACCGCCCACGTCGAGGCCCAGGTCGCGGCCGAGAGCACGGAGGACGACGCTTCGGCGGCGGCCTTGGCGGGGGAGGCCCTGGCCTAAGACGAATCACCGCACCATCTGTGACACCGCACCACCCGGGTGCACCCGCACCAGCGTCACCGTCTGTCAGTGCCGACAGTGACGAGACCTGAGAACACACGAACAATGAGGAGTTTGTGAGACATGGGCACCATCTTTCTCTATGAGATCGCCGGTACGGCGATGCTCATCCTGCTCGGCGTCGGCGTCGTCGCCAACGTCGTACTCGGCAAGACCAAAGGCAACGGCGGCGGTTGGCTGCTGATCTCGTTCGGCTGGGGCCTTGCGGTCTTCGCCGGTGTCTTCGTCGCCTATAAGACCGGCGCGCACCTCAACCCCGCAGTGACCTTCGGCATCCTCGCCAGCGGAGCTGATGAGTACGCTCCGGGCATCGCTGTGACCTTCGGCAACACCATCGCCTATCTCGCGGCCGAGATGATCGGTGCGATGATCGGTGCGGTGCTCGCCTGGGCCGTGTACAAGAAGCACTACGACGAGGAGAAGGAGGCCGGGAACATCCTCGGAACATTCTCCACCGGACCGGAGATCCGCTCCTATGCGTGGAACTTTGTCACCGAGGTCATCGCGACGTTCGTGCTCGTCATCGTCATCCTTCTCTTCGGCGGCACCCCGGACAAACTCGGACCGCTGGCAGTGGCACTCATCGTCGTCGTCATCGGTGCCTCGTTGGGCGGTCCCACCGGCTATGCCATCAACCCTGCGCGTGACCTCGGACCCCGTATCGTCCACGCTCTTCTGCCGATTCCGAACAAGGGCAGCTCCGACTGGGCGTACGCGTGGGTGCCGATCGCCGGACCTCTCGTCGGTGGTGTCCTCGCAGGTCTGGTCTCCCAGGCCTTCATCTGAGTACGATCACACCCAAGCACATCGACACAGGAGTCAGTATGAGTCAGGAAAAGTTCATCCTCGCCATCGACCAGGGCACCACCTCGTCGCGGGCCATCGTCTTCAACCACGACGGACAGATCGTGTCCTCCGGTCAGCTCGAACACGAGCAGATCTTCCCCCGCGCAGGCTGGGTCGAACATGATCCGGTCGAGATCATCAAGAACACCAACGAGGCGATTGGGCAGGCGCTGGCCCGCGCGAACATCAACCGCCACCAGCTCGAGGGCGTGGGCATCACGAACCAGCGTGAGACCACGGTGATCTGGAACAAGAACACCGGTGAACCCGTCTACAACGCGATCGTGTGGCAGGACGCTCGCACCCAGAAGGTCTGCGACGAGCTTGCCGGGGACGAGGGCCCGGACAAGTACAAGGACCGGGTGGGCCTGCCCTTGGCCACGTACTTCGCCGGCCCGAAGGCCAAGTGGATCTTCGACAACGTCGACGGAGTCAAGGAAGCGGCCGCGGCCGGCGACCTCCTCTTCGGGACCATGGACACTTGGGTGATCTGGAACCTCACCGGAGGCACCAACGGAGGAATACACGTCACCGACGTCACGAATGCCTCCCGCACGATGCTGATGAACATCGACACCCTCGACTGGAATGCCGACATCGCCTCCGACATGGGCATTCCGCTGGAGATGCTGCCCGAGATCAAGTCCTGCTCCGAGATCTACGGCTACGGAGCGAAGAACGGGCTGATCATCGACACCCCGATCTGCGGCATCCTCGGTGATCAGCAGGCGGCGACCTTCGGTCAGGCCTGCTTCGAGAAGGGGCAGGCGAAGAACACCTACGGCACCGGCAACTTCATGCTCATCAACACCGGCAATGAACCGGTGGCGAGCAAGAACGGCCTGCTCACGACCGTGGCCTACAAGATCGGCGAGGACGAAGCCGTCTACGCGCTTGAGGGCTCGGTGGCCGTGACCGGTTCGCTCGTGCAGTGGCTGCGCGACAACTTCGGGATCATCAATGATGCCCCTGAGGTCGAAACACTGGCCAAACAGGTCGATGACAACGGCGGCTGCTACATCGTGCCGGCGTTCTCCGGGCTCTTCGCCCCGCACTGGGAGTCCGATGCCCGCGGCGTGATGGTCGGCCTGACCCGGTATGTGAATAAGAACCACATCGCGCGAGCGGCCCTCGAGTCCGTGGCCTTCCAGTCCCGCGAGGTCCTCGACGCGATGAACCTCGACTCCGGGGTCGAGCTCACCGAGCTCAAGGTCGACGGCGGCATGGTTGCCAACGAGACGCTCATGCAGTTCCAGGCCGACCTCCTCGGCGTGCCCGTCATCCGCCCCGAGGTCGTCGAGACCACGGCCCTTGGCGCGGCCTATGCGGCCGGCATCGCCGTGAAGTTCTGGAACGGCGAAGAGGACGTGAAGGGCAACTGGCGCGAGGACAAGCGCTGGAACCCGTCGATGGACGATGAGAAGGTCGATCGCGTCTACCGTCTGTGGAACAAGGCGGTCGAGAAGTCGAAGCACTGGGTCGACGAGGACACCGAAGAACTCTACGGCTGACAATTACTACCTGACGGCGGCCCAGCAACCCCGCGCGAGGTTGCTGGGCCGCCGTCAGGTGTTTTGAGGCTGGAATTTGGTGGAGATGGGGCATGGGGTCAGGTCGTCTCCATCCTTCAGAGGGAAGTGTGAAAGAGGCGCTCAGGCACCGGCGGACTCACATTCGCGAACGCATGGGTGATGTCCGATCGTTGCCAGCCGTGCTTGGTGTAGAAGCGCATTGCCCGGTCGTTTCCCTCAGCGACCATGAGGTATGCCTGCGTGAAGTCCTGTGCACGAAGGTCGTCTTCGAGCGCACGGATGAGCACCGAAGCCGCGCCTGAGCCGAATGCCTCGGGATGGAAGTTGAGGAAGGCCAGCTCACCGAGACCATCAGTGGTTTGGAGCCGGCCGAGAACATCCTCGCCATCGCGCGGGGGACAGGTCCCTCCGAAACCGAGTACTTTCCCATCGTCAGCCGTAGTCGCGACGAGCGTGGAGATCGAATTGTTCTCGTTGCCGAGGCTCTCCGCCAACCTCGAAGCGATCCGACTTGCGTCCAGGCCGTCGAGAAGGTTGTCGGCCATGATGCCGCGATACGCAGAATTCCACGCCGCGACCTGGATCTCGGCTATCCGCTGAGCGTCAGAAACCTCCGCGCGACGGACCGGAAATTCTCTCATATTGTCTCATCGTAGTCGCTGGAACCGATGTTGGATCCCGCTCCGTACTACCTGACGGCGGCCCAGCAACCTCGCGCGGGGTTGCTGGGCCGCCGTCAGGTAGCAAGGAGGGGCGGGAGCCGCGTTAAACTGGACCTGATGAGCAAGAAGTCGAAGTCCCAACGGAAGGTGCTGACCACCAAGAATTCCGCACGCTCGAATTCGAAGCGCCACCGGCAGTACTTCGACAGTCACGAAGTCTACGAACACGACGCTCATCACGTCTCCGACCACCGGATCCGCCTCGGTCTCTCCAGCTCCTCCGTGTCACCGATGACGGTGGAGGAGACCTTCGCCCAGGCTGGCAAACACGGCTACGACGGCGTCGAGATCATGGTCACCCACAACGCGGAGACCCGCGACGTCGACCTCATCAACGGACTCGCCGCCGAGACCGGCCTCGACGTCATCTCACTCCATGCCCCGACGCTGCTGTTCCTTCCGCGCGTGCTGCACAAAGACCACTGGGAGAAGCTGCGCATCACCGCGAACCTCGCCAAAGAGGTCGGCGCCGAGACCGTCGTCCTCCACCCGCCCTTCCGCTGGCAGGGCGAATACGCGCTCGGCTTCGTCGACGGCGTGCGGCAGGTCTCGCAGGAGACCGGCGTGCGACTGGCCGTCGAGAACATGTACCCCTGGCGGGCCGGACTCCGCGAGATCCTCGTCTACTATCCCGACTGGAATCCGCTGGACGAAGACTACGACGACCTCACCTTCGACTTCTCCCACGCCTCGACGGCCGGTATGAACGCCCTCGAAACCGTCGCCGAGGTCTTCGACCGTCTCCGCCACGTCCACCTCACCGACGGCGCCGGCTCGCTCAAGGACGAACACCTCGTGCCCGGCGCCGGCACCATGCCCGTAGCCGAGACCCTGCAGTACCTCGCGAAGCACAATTGGGCCGGCGACGTCGTCGTCGAGGTCAACACCCGCTTCGTCCGCAAGCAGTCGACACGCGAGAAGATGCTCGCCGACTCGATCGCCTTCGCCCGCGAACACCTGGGACTGGGCGACGATGCTCCACGGCGCAACGCCCACAGCCACACCCGCACCTCGGAAGGCCGGTCCGCGACGTCGGCCGACAGCAGCCCCGGCTGACCCTCAGCTCGAAGGCCACAGCAACATCCACATCATCACAACGACGAAAGGCTGGCCGAATTTGACCACGATCGCCTCCATCGGAACCGGAAACATGGGCACCGCACTGATCCAGGGGATCCTCAGCGCCGACGCGGACATCACCGTCCGTGCGACGACGAATTCGGCCGCCTCGGCGAAGCGCTTGTCGGGGGAGATGCCCCAGGCGACGGTCACCTCGGTGGAGGAGGACGAGGACGCCAATCGCACCGCCGCGACCGGCGCCGACTTCGTCTTCCTCGGCGTCAAACCGTGGATGATGGCCGATACGCTGCGCGCTCTCGCCCCCGCCCTCGATCCGTCCGCAGTTCTCGTGTCCATGGCCGCGGGAGTCGCGTCCGCTGACCTCGCGCAGCTGGCCCCGCGGAACCCTATCGTGCGCATCATGCCCAATACTCCGAGCTCGATCGGCCACGGAGTCATCGCCCTGGCCCCCTCCGCCGAGGTGTCCGACGACAGCGTCGAAACACTGCGATCGCTGCTCTCCGGGGCCGGGCTCGTCGTCTCTCTCGACGAAGCCCGGATCCCCGCGATGACCGGGATCTCCGGGTCCGGCGTCGCGTACTTCTTCCTCCTGGCCGAGGCGATGATCGCCGCCGGCGTCAAGCAGGGACTGAGCGAGGACGTCGCCCGAGAGATGGTCGTGGCCACCGCCGACGGCGCCGGGCGCCTGCTCAGTGCCAAGCCCGACCCGGCCGCTCAGCGGCAGGCTGTGAGCAGCAAGGGCGGAACGACCTTGGCAGGTCTGTCGAAGTTCATCGATGCCGGAATCTTCGACATCGCCGAGGCGGCTGCTCAGGCGGCAGCGGACCGTTCCCTGGAGATGGAGCGGGAGAATTCCGAGGTCATCAACGGCTGAGTGCGCTGACCCCAGGCCCAGAACCTGTCAGGGCAGGACGTTCGAGGACCTGGCGATGGATACGGCCTCGTGGCGGGTCCGTGCAGAGAGCTTGACCATGGCGGTGTTGAGATAGGACTTCACGGTCGACTCGCGCAGGCTCAGTGCTTCGGCGATGCGCGCATTCGACCAGCCCAAGGCCACATGGGAGAGGATGTCAGTCTCCCGCGGGGAGAGGCGCACTGCCGGCACCGGAGACGGATAGTCCTCCGGATTGTGCCCGGAGAGGATGTCAGCCAGCCGGTTCTCGACGTTGCTGAGCCGCTCCCTCGCCTCATCGTCGATGATGCTCGAACGGATCGCCCGCAACTCCGCATACGTGTGGCGCAGCGCCTCCCGGCCCGAGGAATCGAGGTCGGAATAGCACTGTTTGCCGCTGCCGGTTTCTCGGGTCGCCCGCCGGCGATCCAGCCGGGCGAGGTCGACGGAGAGCTGCCGCACGCGGCGGACGAGATCTCCGGTCTGCGGGGCCGCGGCATCGTAGTGCGAGCGATGCCCGCAGTAGACCATCCCCGTGACCTCTCCTCCACGCAGAGTGGGGACGGCGACGAGGACGCGGATGCCCTCGCCGAGCACCTCCTCGTCGTAGTGATGGGTGATATAGGGGTCGACCTCGTAGTCGCGGGTCAGCTGCGGCGTGCCTTCGGTCATCGCACGGCCGCCGAGACCTCGTCCGGTGGAGACGATGAGGGAGGAGAGCAGATCCTGACTGGCACCGGCCACGGCCTCGACGGCGACGGCTCCCTCATCGACCGTGCCTCCGAAGACGACGTCTCCCGTGCCGCTTCGATGCAGCGAATCGACAGCCTCGACGAACAGGCGGCGGGTCTCTGCCCTGAGTGCCCGCGTTTCCTTGGCGTTCGCATTCATGTGAACAAGCTACCAACTTTCGGTGGTATTCCCTAGCGCATACTGAACGTTACCTTTGGGTCATGTGATTCAGGACACTGAAGTTCTGTCCATTCAAAGGAGAACAAATGACCGACTCTGTCAACACCGGGGTTGACTTCCTCGCCGAGGAGGAGAGCCCTGAGTTCAAAGCGCTCAAACGCAAGAGGTTCTCGGTGGTGATACCGCTGTCCATCGCCTTCCTCGTCTGGTACTTCCTCTACGTCATCCTCAGCACGTACGCACATGACTTCATGTCCACGAAGGTCGTGGGGGAGATCAACATCGGCCTCGTCTTCGGACTGCTGCAGTTCGTCACGACATTCGCGATCACGATGTTCTACGTCTCGTTCGCCAATAAGAAGCTCGACCCTCCGGCCGAAGCGATCCGTGAACGTCTCCAGGCCGAATCGGAAGGACGTCCCTCATGAGCACACCGGCAATCAGCGACATTTTCGCGTCGGGGGTGGACTTCCTCAGCGCTGCCACGACCGAAGTCGAGAACAACCCCGTCCTCAACATCACGATCTTCGCCGCCTTCGTCGCGGTGACGATGTTCATCGTGCTGAGGGCGAGCCGCAACAACAAGTCCGCATCCGACTACTACGCCGGCGGCCGATCCTTCACCGGACCGCAGAACGGCTTCGCGATCTCGGGGGACTACCTCTCGGCGACGTCATTCCTCGGCATCTGCGGTGCCATCGCTGTCAACGGCTATGACGGGTTCCTCTATTCGATCGGCTTCCTCGTCGCCTGGCTCGTCGCCCTGCTCATCGTTGCCGAGCTCATGCGCAACACGGGCAAGTTCACCATGGCCGATGTGCTCTCGTTCCGCCTCAAGCAGCGTCCCGTGCGGATGGCCGCGGCGCTGTCGACTCTGGCGGTGTGCTTCTTCTACCTGCTTGCGCAGATGGCCGGCGCCGGTGGCCTCGTGTCCCTGCTCATGGGAATCGACGGCAAGGTCGGTCAATCGCTCGTCATCGCCGTCGTGGGCGCCCTGATGATCATCTACGTCCTCGTCGGCGGAATGAAGGGCACCACGTGGGTGCAGATCGTCAAGGCGATCCTGCTCATCGCCGGTGCCGGCGCGATGACCATCTGGGTGCTCGCGCTCAACGGCTTCAACCTCTCGACACTCTTGGCCTCCGCGGTGGAGAACGCTGCGGAAGGTGTCGGGGACGGGGTCCTCAACCCCGGCCTGCAATACGGGGAGAACCCGCTCGATTTCATCTCACTGGCGTTGGCACTCGTGCTCGGAACCGCGGGTCTGCCGCACGTGCTCATGCGCTTCTACACCGTCCCCACGGCGAAGGAAGCGCGTCGGTCCGTCGTGTGGGCGATCTGGCTCATCGGCGCCTTCTATCTCTTCACCCTCGTGCTCGGCTACGGTGCGGCGGCGCTCGTCGGAGCCGATGAGATCGCGGCGGCACCCGGGGGAGTGAACTCGGCGGCACCACTGTTGGCGCTCCACCTCGGCGGGCCCATCCTCATGGGCTTCATATCCGCTGTCGCCTTTGCGACGATCCTCGCGGTCGTGGCAGGTCTGGCGATCACCGCTGCGGCCTCCTTCGCCCACGACATCTACGCGAACGTCATCAAGAAGGGCAAGGTCGAGGACTCCGAGGCCGAGGTCAAGATCGCCCGCCGGACAGTCATCGTCATCGGCGCCGTGGCCATCATCGGCGGCATCGGCGTGCAGGGTCAGAACATCGCGTTCCTCGTGGCCCTGGCCTTCGCCGTGGCCGCTAGTGCGAACCTGCCGACGATCGTGTACTCGCTGTTCTGGAAGCGCTTCACCACCCGCGGTGCGGTGTGGTCGATCTACGGCGGGCTGATCTCGGCGATGGTGCTCATCGCGTTCTCGCCGGTCGTCTCCGGTTCCGAGACCGCGATGATCCCGGGTGCCGATTTCGCGATCTTCCCACTGTCGAACCCGGGAATCATCTCGATCCCGCTCGGCTTCATCCTCGGCTGGATCGCCTCGATCACCGACCGGACAGTGGAGAGTCCCGAGCTCGCCGCGGAAATGGACGTCCGTGCCCACACCGGGTTCGGCGCCGAGGAGGCTGTCGAGCACTGATTGGTCCGTGACCCGACCGTGTGGTGGGGGCCGGGCCCGGACGGCACAGTTTGAGGGGGTGGCTTCGGCCGCCCCCTCCAGCGTTGCCTCGGGTGGTCGGGTGCGCTGTCTGCGCAGATGGCGGCAGCCTGCGTTCTCGGCAGGTCCGGCGAGGATGTAGACTGAGCGGAGTCCACCGTCGCGGATCGTTGTTGCCGGGTTTCACCTGCAACGATGCAACCTCGCCGAGGTGGCCTGCGGGCGTAGCTTAATGGTAAAGCTTCGGCTTCCCAAGCCGATGACGCGGGTTCGATTCCCGTCGCCCGCTCTCTTTCTGCCCGCGAGCTGTAGCTTTATGGAAGCTACGTGGGCTGCGGCGGGACACGAACTTCAGGTCGTAGCGTCGAACCGCAATCCGCGAAATGGCACTGGTTTCTCTGAAAAGCACACGGAAGAACGTGAGTGGTTCCGAGAAACCAGTACCGTTCGCTGCGTAGGGCACAAGTAGGCCAGACGTGATGCGGCCATGGCGGCAGGGTCATGGTTCGGAGAGCAGGGTCATGGGCCGGGGAGCAGGCTCGGGCGACCCGTGGGGAGCTATGGCTCAGCCCAGCCCCCTGCGGGCGAACCCTCTACGGGCGGCCCCCTGCGGGCGGACCTCCCGCCCCCTACGGGCGGCCGGCGAAGCGTCCGAGCAGCTCGACGTGGCCGGCGACGATGAGCAGGTCCTGCTTGCCGACTCGCGTCGTGGGATCGGCGTAGGTGAAGTCGCGGCCGGGGCTCTTGATGCCCACGATCGTCACGCCGTACTTGTCGCGGACACCGGACTCGCTGAGCGTGAAGCCCTGTATCTCCCGCGGTGGGCGCATCTTGACCACCGCGAAATGACCCTCGTCGAATTCGATGTACTCCATCATCCGCGAGCTGACCAGGTGGGCCACGCGCCTGCCCGCATCCGACTCGGGGTAGAGCACGTGGTGGGCGCCGATGCGGTGGAGGATCTTGCCGTGTGCGGGAGAGATCGCCTTCGCCCACACCTGCCCGACACCGAGGTCGACGAGGTTGGCCGTGGTGAGCACGCTGTCCTCGATCGAGGTGCCGATCCCGACGACCGCGGTCGAGAAGTCGCCCGCGCCGACCTGTCGCAGCGCGTCGATGTTCGTCGAATCCGCCTCGACGACGTGAGTGAGCTTGCCGCTCCAGTCCTTGACCAGTTCGGGATTGTGTTCGATCGCCATCACCTCGCGGCCCAGTTTGGCCAGCGTGGCCGCCGTCGAGGATCCGAAGCGTCCCAGACCGACGACCAGGATGGAGGTGTGTTCGTTAGCCAACGACCGGCCTTTCCTCGGGATAGCGGTACAGGCGAGCGGAGTCCTGCATGGACAGCGCCGCCGCAAGTGTAATCGTACCGAGTCGTCCGATGAGCATGATCACCGACAGCACGTACAGCCCCGAATTCGGCGCGGCCGCCGAGACCCCCGAACTCAAGCCGACGGTGCCGAAGGCCGAGATCACCTCGAACAGCACCCGGTCGAGCGGCTCCGCGCTGATCTGCAGCATCGCCAGCGTGCCCACGAAGACGATGAGGGCACCGGTGAGCAGGATCGAGATCGAGAGTTTGATCGTCGAGGCGGTCAGCCTCCGACCGAACACGTGCACGTCCTGCAGGCCCCTGGCCTCGGCGAAAGCCGCCAGGACGAGCACCGCCACGGTGGTGACCTTGATTCCGCCGGCCGTCGACGACGAACCGCCGCCGATGAACATCATCAGATCCATGAGCAGATGCGAGGCCTGACTCATGTCCGCGATCTCCATCGTCGAGAATCCGCCGGACCGCGGCATCACCGCCATGAACAGGACCTCGACGAAGGTGTGACCGGCGTTCTTGTCGCCGAGCGTCGCCGGATTCGCCGACTCGAAGAGCGCCAACAGGAGTAGCCCGATCGCGAGCACCGTCGTCGTGGTCGTCAGAGTCAGCTTCGTGTGCAGATCCCATTTCGACGGCCGATTCCAGAACATCGCGATCATGAGCACCACCGGGAAGCCCAGTGCGCCGACGAACACTCCCAGCATCAGCAGGGACAGGATCCACGGATCCGAGGCGAAGTACGCCCCGCCGCCGGGATGGATGGTGAACCCGGCGTTGTTGAACGCCGAGATCGAGTAGAAGACCGAATACCAGGTGGCATCGCCGAGCGATTCCCCACGGATGAGGAAGCGCGGGAACATCAGCAGAGCGAGGATCGCCTCGGCGGTGACGATCGTGATCACGACCGTCTTGAGCAGGGTGCCGACCTGACCGAGATTGAGCGCCGAGGTGGCCTGCTGAGCGATGAGGCGCTGCCGGACTCCCAACCGGCGTGAGACCGCCATCCCCAGCACCGAGGCGAGGGTGAGGATCCCGAGTCCGCCGACCTGGATGCCGGCGGTGATGACGGAGATCCCGAAATCCGACCAGTACTCCTCCGTGACCACCGGGGTCAGCCCCGTCACGCAGACGGCCGAGACGGCGACGAAGACGGAGTTCGCAATGTGCGTGGCCTGATCCACCGAACCCGGATGGCGCATGCTCGCCGGCAGCATCAGCAGGATCGCGAAGCAGGCGACGACCCCGACGAACGAGCCGATCGCCAACCGGGCGGGGGAGGCGACGGCGAGGTCGTCGACGAAGTCGCGAACCCACCGGCCGGGCCGCAGCAGCCGGTCGTAGCGCTGTGTGGAATTCTTGGGCACAAGCACCATGGTAGATCCGTGCGCCTCCGAATCGGCGCAAGTGAGGTGCGCCATATAGCATGGTGCCCATGGCCGAAAATGATGTGTATGTCGTCTGGGATGACGCGGTGACCGGTTACAACTTCGGCCCCAGCCACCCCATGCACCCGCTCAGACTCGACCTCACGGCGAAGCTCGCCATGGACTTCGACCTCTTCGACGCCGACAACGTCCACGTGCACCCGATCAGCAGAATCGACGAGGCCAGACTCGCCCTCCTCCACGAACCCGACTACATCGCCGCCGTCCGGCAGGCCGGAACCGACGAAGGCCTGGGCGAGGAGGATGCGCACCGGTACGGGATCGGCACCGAGGATGTGCCCGGCTTCGAGAACATGCACACCGCCTCGGCGCTGCTGTTCCAAGGCAGCATCGACGCCGCGAACGCGATCATCTCCGGCGGCTACAGACGCGCGGTGAATTTCTGCGGGGGAATGCACCACGCGATGCCGGAGAAGGCCAGCGGCTTCTGCGTGTACAACGACGCGGCCGGGGCCATCACCGAATTCCTCGACGCAGGCTACGAGCGCATCGTCTACCTCGACCTCGACGCCCATCACGGCGACGGGGTGGAGAAGTTCTTCTGGGACGACCCCCGGGTGCTCACGATCTCGATCCACGAATCGGGGAAGTACCTCTTCCCCGGCACCGGGTTCCCTGCCGAGATCGGAGGACTGAAGGCGGCCGCCTCGGCGATGAATATCGCCCTGCCTCCGCGCACCGGCGATGCGGACTGGCTGCGGGCCTTCGACGCCACGGTCCCGCAGGTCGTCGCGGCCTTCGAACCGCAGATCATCGTCTCCCAGCACGGCTGCGACGGCCACCGGGCCGACCCGCTTACGCATATGCGTCTGAGCGTGGACGCCATGCGCATCGCCGCGCAGCGGGTCCGCCGTCTGGCCGAGGACCACGCCGATGGAAAATGGCTGTCCGTCGGAGGTGGCGGCTACGCGATCATCGACGTCGTCCCCCGCGCCTGGACGAACCTGCTGGCCATCTCCGCCGGCCTCGACATCGACCCGAGCGCGAGGATCCCCGGACGGTGGGCCGACTACGCGCAGACGAAGACCGGCCGGGAGGCACCGCTGTCGATGACCGACGGATTCGACGGTGAGTTCGAACCGTGGTCGAAGGGATTCGACCCGGAGGCCGAACTCGACCGGGCCGTGATGGGCACCCGGAAGAACCTCTTCCCCTTCTTCGCCCTCGACCCGTACTTCGACTGATCCGCGAGCCTGCGCGGATGGTCGGTGCGAGCGCTGTGGATCTCGACACAGTTTTGGGAAAGCAGGCGGCCAAGCGATAGAATTGCACGGTTAGTTCAATGGGTGGGCACCTGAAGTTCACCCTCCACCGACAAGCACAAGGGGTACCCGCGTGGGCTCAGTCATCAAGAAGCGCCGCAAGCGTATGTCGAAGAAGAAGCACCGCAAGCAGCTTCGCAAGACACGTCACCAGCGTCGTAACAAGAAGTAAGACCCAACGGTCCTACGCCCCCGCTCGAGTGATTTCTCGGCGGGGTTTGTTGCACCCGATGAGGAGTGAGCCATGGTCGAGCTGACCTTCCTCACGCGCGTCGACTGCCATCTCTGCGCGCTCGCGCGCGAGACCGTCACCGAGGTGGCGACCGGCAGAGACGTGAACGTGAGCGAGATCGACATCGACACCGACGAGGACCTGGCCGGACAGTACGGCTGGGATGTTCCCGTCGTGCTGCTCAACGGGCGCCAGCACAGTTTCCACAGAGTCGACAGGGATCGGCTGTCCAGGGCCTTGAGCGCTCTGGGCGCATGAGATCGATTGAAGGAGTGAGGCGGATTCGTGGGCGAGATTCTGTCCGCCAACAGGATTGAGGGTGTCGTTCGCAAGGACGTACCCGAACGCGTGATCTCCCGACTCCCGATCTACCTGCAGACCGTCGAGACCATCGCCGCGACCGGTCAGGACACCGTGTCATCGGAGGACCTTGCCGCGCGCAGTGGCGTCTCCCCATCGATCCTGCGCAAGGACCTGTCCCAACTGGGCCGGTCGGGAACGCGCGGGGTCGGCTACTCCTGCCCGGAGCTGGCAGCGACGCTGCGCACTTTCCTCGGCCTCGACCGCGACCGCAGCGTCGCCATCATCGGGGCCGGTCGCCTCGGCTCCGCTCTCGCCGACTATGCCGGATTCCGCCGCCGCGGCCTGCGCCTGACGGCCGTGTTCGACATCGACGAAGAGAAGATCGGCACCACCATCGGCTCGCTCACGGTCTCGTCCCTCGACGAGCTGGCCAGCTGGCCCGAACACATCGACCTCGTGGTCATGGCCGTCCCCGCTTCTGCGGCACCGGCCGCCGCCCGCACCGCCGTCGAGGCGGGAGTGCGCGGCATTCTCAACTTCTCGCCCACCGTGCTCGACGCGCCGGACACCGTGCGTGTCCACCAAGTCGATCTGGCCAGTGAGCTGCAAGTACTCGCATACTATTCGGCGCTGGACACGGCACCGCTCAACCCTGGTTTTGAGGAGCACAGGAATTGACTCTCTTGGTTCTCGGCATTTCGCATCAGTCGGCTCCCATCGACATGCTCGATCGGCTGGCCTTCGGCGCCGGCGAAGTCGAATCCCTGCGCAGGGACGCCCTGGCAGGTGAGAACGTCGACGGTCTCGCCGTGCTCTCGACGTGCAACCGCCTCGAACTCATCGCCGACGTCACCGCCTTCCACGGGGGACTGGCCGATCTCGGCAACGCCCTGGTGTCCTCGATCGACAAGGAATGGTCCGACATCGCCGGGCACTTCTACGCCCACTACGACAACCAGGCCATGGAACACCTGCTCAAGGTCGCCTGCGGGCTCGATTCGATGGCCATCGGTGAAGCCCAGATCCTCGGCCAGCTGCGGTCGTCGTTCACCGATTCGCAGACGGACCAGGCCCTGACCTCGGAACTCTCCCACGCCCTCCAGCAGGCGCTGCGGGTGGGCAAGCGAGCCCATTCGGAGACCGACCTCGGCGAGGTCGCCCGGTCGCTGTTCGGCGCGGCCCTCGAAGCGTCGGCGGCGCATATCGGCTCCCTCCGCGCTGCCAGCACCCTGGTCATCGGTGCCGGCGCCATGTCCGGTCTCGTCGTCTCCGGACTCCATAAGGAGGGCGTCGGCCGCATCACCGTGCTCAACCGCACCCTCGACAAGGCCGAACGCCTCGTCGCCGAGGTGGGCGGACGTGCCCGCGAACTCACCCCTCGTGTGATGGCCGAGGAGATCGCCGACGCCGACCTCATCGTCTCCTGCACCGGTGCGCGCGGAGTCGTCGTCACCCGCGACGACATCGTCGCCGGCCTGTCCCAGAACCCCAAGGGCGCGGCGAATAAGGCCTTCATCGACCTCGCCCTGCCGCACGACATCGACCCCAGCGTCCGCGAGTTCGAACACGTCGCCCTGTTCGGCCTCGGCGAGATCCGCGACCTGCTCAGGGGGTCCGACAAGGAACGCGATGCAAAGGTCGTGCACACCGTCGAACAGGTCCGCGCCATCATCTCCGGGGAGCTCGAGAACATCGCCACCGGCAACAAAGAGCGCGCCGTCGCCCCGACCGTGACCGCGCTGCGCTCCCACGCCAAGGACGTGCTCGCCACCGAGACGCAGCGGTTGGAGAAGAAGCTCGGGGACAACGTCGACGAGAAGTCCTTCGCCGAGATCCGCAAGTCGCTGCACCGGGTGGCCGAGAAGCTGATCCACACCCCGACCGTGAAGGTCAAGGAACTGGCCGTGAGCGAATCCGAGGTCGACTATGCGCAGGCGCTCATGCAGCTCTTCGACCTGCCCGTGAACAAGGTCGCCCACGCGAAGACACCCGCGGAGACGAAGGTCGCGAAGGCCGCCAGCGCCCACCACGTCGAGGCCGACGGCATCCGTCCGGTGGCTGATCACACCCTCGACATCGTCGAACCCGAACACTTCAGCGGACGCACCGTGCGCCTGGGTACCCGTCGGTCCCAGCTGGCCCGGTCCCAGTCCACGGCGATCGCCCACCAGCTCGCCGCGCTGACCGGGTGGCGCGTCGAAATCGTCGAGGTCGTCACCGAAGGCGACGTCAACATGTCCCCGCTCGCCGGCTTCGGCGGCACCGGAGTCTTCGTCTCCGCCGTCCGCCAGGCCCTGCACCAGGGCACGATCGACCTCGCCGTCCACTCGCTCAAGGACCTGCCCACCACCCCCGAGGCGGGCATCCAGATGGCCGCCATCCCACCCCGCGTCGACCCTGCCGATGTGCTCATCGGCCGTGACGGTCTCAGCCTTGCCGAACTGCCCGCCGGTTCGGTCATCGGCACCGGTTCGCCCCGGCGGGCCGTGCAGATTCAGGCTGCCCGTCCGGACATCGAGGTCAGAGGAGTGCGCGGCAACGTCGACACTCGCATCGGCCACGTCCGCGACGGCCGCCTCGACGCCGTCGTGCTCGCCTCCGCCGGGGTCCGCCGGATCGGCCGCCTGGCCGAGGCCACCGACATCCTCGACTTCGACGTCATGCTCCCGGCACCGGGCCAGGGAGCCCTGGCCGTGGAGACCCGCAGCGCCGACAGCTCGTACGCCGGCACCGAGGACATCCTCAACGCCGACGCCGAGGTGCGCGCCGCCCTCATGCGCCTCCACGATCAGTCCACCGACCTGGCCGTGACCTGCGAACGCGCCATCCTCTCCCGCGCCGAGGCAGGATGCTCGGCACCCATCGGGGCGCTGGCGAAGATCGAAGGCGACCGGTTCATCGTCGACGCCGTGATGGCCGATGACGACGGGCACCTGGCCCGCACCCGACAGAGCACCCACCTGCCCGTCGTCCCCGACGCCGACTGGTCGACCGACACCGCCCAGCAGCTGAGCGTCACGGCGAAGGAACTCGCCCGCGTCGCCGATGAACTCGGCACCGCAGCGGCCGAAGACCTCCTCGATCGCCTCGGCATCGACCCGGCCGCCAGCGCCGATCACCTCACCCCCGTCAAGGCACAGGAGCAGGGATGAACACCACACCTCCGAGCGGTCAGGTCCAACCGCGCCGACTCCTGCCCGCCGCACCCCGAGTCGTCTTCATCGGCAGCGGACCCGGAGAATCGGGCCTGATGACCATGCGCGGAGCCGAGATCCTCGCCACCGCTGAGACCGTCGTCTACGACGCCGATGTCCACTCGGAGATCGTCACTGCCTACGTGCCGCAGGCCGCGAAGCTCATCGACGCCGCCGACCTCGGCGCCGCCGCGTCGACCCGCGGTCGCAAGCTCGCCGACCTCGCCCGGCCCGACAACACCGTCGTGCGGCTGTGCTCCGACGACGGTCTGATCTTCACGAACACCACCGCCGAGGCCGCCGTGT
Organism: Brevibacterium atlanticum; assembly: GCF_011617245.1. Classification (NCBI taxonomy): domain Bacteria; kingdom Bacillati; phylum Actinomycetota; class Actinomycetes; order Micrococcales; family Brevibacteriaceae; genus Brevibacterium; species Brevibacterium atlanticum. Next base: position 1,302,115 of record NZ_CP050152.1, read on the forward strand.
GCCGCAAGGCCGATGTCGAGGTCGAGATCGTGCCCGGAGTCGGGCTGTCCGCATCGACCGCCGCCTACACCGGCACCGCCCTGACGACGAGCCGGGTGCGGTCCGTGCGCTTCATCGAAGCCGGACCGCAGACCCATGTCGACGTCTCCCGCCACCGCAACACCTCCCATGTGCTCACCGGCACAGCCGCCGCCCACGAACAGGCCATCAGCGCTCTGCTCGCCGACGGCTGGGACGAGGACACGAAGGTGCTGCTGGGCTGGGGGATCTCCACGATCGAGCAGACGAGCGTGGAGACGACCCTGAAGCAGGCGCTGTCCATGGCGCAGACAGGTTCGGATCGTATGGTGGTGATCATGGGACAGGGAGTCGAGTCGCGAGGCGAGCTCAGCTGGTTCGAATCCAAACCGCTCTTCGGTTGGCAGGTGCTCATCCCGCGGACGAAGGAACAGGGAACCTCCACCGCCGAGGCGCTGGCCGAGCTCGGCGCCGTCGGCACCGTCGTCCCCACCATCGCCGTCCAGCCACCACGCACCCCGACGCAGATGGAGAAGGCCATCCGCGGCCTCGTCGACGGATCCTACGAATGGGTCGGCTTCACCTCGGTCAATGCGGTCCGCGCCGTGCGCATGTGGTTCGAGGACTTCGGGCTCGACTCCCGGTCGATGGCCGGAGTCAAGGTCGCAGCCGTCGGCGGCCGCACCGCTGCCGCCCTGATCGACTGGGGCATCACCCCTGACCTCGTTCCCGACGGCGAACACTCCGCCCGCGGGCTCGCCGCCGCCTGGCCGGACTACGTCGACGACATCGACCCGATGAACACCGTGCTGCTGCCGCGTGCCGACATCGCCACCGAGGTGCTCGTATCCGGCCTGCTGGAGAAGGGCTGGGACCCCGACGACGTCACCGCCTACCGCACCGTGCGGGCATCCCCGCCGCCGGCACCGATCCGCGAATCGATCAAGGCCGGCGACTTCGACGCGTTCCTCTTCACCTCCTCGTCGACGGTGCGCAACCTCGTCGGCATCGCCGGCAAGCCCGCAGCCACCTCGGTGATCTGCTGCATCGGACCGGCGACGGCGAACACCGCGGCCGAACACGGACTGCGCGTCGATGTCCTCGCCGAGGAAGCCAACCTCACCTCGCTCATCGACGGACTCGTCGAATACGCACTCACCCAGCGGGCCGAAGACGTGGACGCCGGGATCTCCCCGCAGCGTCCGAGCCAGAAGCGCCGCAGAAGGAAGGCCTGACATGACTTTGGTTCCCGGAACCGTCCGCCCCCGCCGCCTCCGCACGACCGCCGCACTGCGCCGGCTCGTGTCCGAGGTGCGGCTGCACCCGTCCGACCTCATCCTGCCGATGTTCGTCAAGGAGGGCCTGAGCGAGCCCGTGCCGCTGTCGGGCATGCCGGGCGTCGTCCAACACACCCTCGACTCGCTGCTGGCCGCCGCGCGGGAGGCCGTCGCTGCGGGAGTCGGAGGTCTCATGCTCTTCGGCATCCCCGAGCACAAGGATGAGATCGGCTCCCAGGCCGATGACCCTGAGGGCATCCTCAATCGTGCGCTGCGACTCCTCGCCGACGAGCTCGGCGAGGACACGGTCGTCATGGCCGATCTCTGCCTCGACGAATTCACTTCCCACGGTCATTGCGGAGTGCTCGACTCCGCCGGGGGAGTCGACAACGACGCCACGCTCGACCGCTACGCCTCGATGGCACTGGCCCAAGCCCGGGCGGGCGCACAGGTGCTCGGACTCTCCGGGATGATGGACGGGCAGGTCGCGTACTGCCGGGAGGCCCTCGACGCCGCCGGCTTCACCGACACCGTCGTCATGGGCTACACCGCGAAGTACGCCTCGGCGTTCTACGGACCCTTCCGCGAAGCCGTGGACTCCGAACTCCAGGGTGACCGGAAGACCTACCAGCAGGATCCCGCGAACGGCCGCGAGGCGCTGCGGGAACTCGGCCTCGACCTCGCCGAAGGCGCGGACGTCGTCATGGTCAAACCCGGGCTGCCCTACCTCGACGTCCTCGCCGAGGTGGCCCAGGAGTCCATCGTGCCGGTGTGGACCTATCAGGTCTCCGGGGAGTACGCGATGATCGAGTTCGCCGCCCAGGCCGGAGCCATCGACCGGCAACGGGCGATCGAGGAGTCCCTCATCGCCTTCAAGCGCGCCGGCTCCGATGCGATCCTCACCTACTGGGCCACGGAGGTCGCACAGCGCCTCCAGGTCGAGGCCGCCGGCACGCTCGGCCGGCCCCAGTCCACCGGATCCCACACAGCCGGGAGTCGGTGATGGCCGAACCCCGCTGGCTGACCGCGGTCGATCAGAAGTCGTGGCGCAGTTACCTCAACGGCTCCCAGCTGCTCACCGCGGAGCTCGATAAGGAGCTGCGTGACAAGCACGGCATCGGTCTGCCCGAGTACGAGATCCTCGTGCGTCTGTCCGAGCACGAGGACCGGACCATGCGCATGGCCCTGCTGGCCACGGACACCACGATGTCCCGATCCCGGCTGACCCACAGCGTGGCCCGGATGGAGAAGCGCGGACTGCTCGAACGCTCAGCCATCCCCGAGGACGGACGCGGCGTCAACTGCGTGATGACCGAGGCCGGATGGGAACTGCTGCAGGCCGCGGCGCCGGACCATGTCGGGGGAGTGCGGACCCACCTCGTCGACCTGCTCGACCCCGAGGAGATGGCGACCTTGGGCCGCATCTTCACGAAGGTCTACGATCATATGCGCGACATCGACGGCCAGTGAGGCGCCCCGCCCCCGCGACCGTTCCCGCGATCACAACGACCCGCGACGATTCAGAGGAGACCCCATGACGACAGCAGAGACGAACGCTCACGTCACCGACCAGTCAGCAGCACTCTTCACCCGCGCCGAGGCGGTCATCCCCGGCGGAGTCAACTCCCCGGTGCGAGCGTTCAAGGCCGTCGGCGGCACCCCCCGCTTCATCAGCGAGGCCACGGGTGCCTGGCTGCGCGACGCCGACGGCAACGACTACATCGACCTCATCGGCTCGTGGGGGCCGATGATCATGGGCCACTCCCGCCCCGAGGTCGTCGCCGCCGTGCAGCAGGCCGCGGTCAAGGGCTTCTCCTTCGGCACACCCTCGACCGGTGAGGTCGAACTCGCCGAGGAGATCGTCTCCCGCGTCGACCCCGTCGACCAGGTGCGGCTGGTGTCCTCGGGCACCGAGGCGACCATGTCCGCGATCCGCCTGGCCCGCGGCTGCACCGGCCGGTCCAAGGTCGTGAAATTCGCCGGCTGCTACCACGGTCACGTCGACTCGCTGCTCGCCCAGGCCGGATCCGGTCTGGCCACCTTCTCCCTGCCCGACACCCCGGGAGTCACGGGGGCGCAGGCCCAGGACACCATCGTCGTCGGCTACAACGATGCGGCCGGACTCGAAGCCGTGTTCGCCGAACACGGCGACGACATCGCCTGCGTGATCACCGAGGCCAGCCCCGGAAACATGGGCATCGTGCCGCCGGTCGACGGCTTCACCAACACCATCCGCCGGTTGACGAAGGCCCACGGTGCGCTGATGATCAGCGACGAGGTGATGACCGGTTTCCGCGTCTCCGCAGCCGGCTGGTACGGCTACGAATCCGAAGCCCTCGGCTACCCCGAGGGACCGGCCGATCTGTTCACCTTCGGCAAGGTCATGGGCGGCGGATTCCCTGCGGCGGCCTTCGGCGGTCGCGCCGACGTTATGGCGCACCTGGCACCGGCCGGGCCCGTCTACCAGGCGGGAACCCTGTCGGGGAACCCCGTGGCCACCGCCGCCGGGCTCGCCACGCTCAAGCTCACGACCGAGCTCGATGTGTACTCGCACATCGGCCGCGCCGCCGACATTCTGCGCCAGGCCGTCGCTGCCAGCCTCGAAGCCGAAGGCGTCGCCCACGTCATCCAGTCCGCGAACTCGATGTTCTCCGTATTCTTCACCGACGGCGCCGTGACGAACTACGACGAGGCACGCGCACAGAACGTCGACCGCTACACCGCGTTCTTCAACGCCATGCTCGACCAGGGCATCCACATGCCGCCGAGCGCCTTCGAAGCCTGGTTCCTCTCCTACGCCCACACCGATGAGATCCTCGACCGGATCGTCTCCGCCCTGCCGGCGGCGGCGAAGGCCGCGGCCGCTGTGCCGGAGTCCGGGAAGGGACAGGCATGACCACGATCCACCTGGTCAGGCACGGTGAGGTCGACAACCCGGAGAAGATCCTCTACGGCCGCCTGCCGCACTTCGGGCTGACCGAACGTGGTCATGAGATGGCCGCCCGGGTCGCCGAGCACTTCGACGCCGCGGCGACGACCCCGGTCGAACTCGTCGCCTCTCCGCTGCTGCGGACGCAGCAGACGATCGCCCCGCTGGCGAGCACGCTCGATCTGCCGGTGTTCACCGACGACCGGGTCATCGAAGCCGCGAACTCGTTCGAAGGGCAGAGGGTCGACGCCCGGCGCCTCGCCGAACCGAAGAACCTGCTGCGTCTGTACAACCCGCTGACCCCGTCGTGGGGCGAACCGTACAAGCAGATCGTGCTGCGCATGCGCGCCGCGATGGCCAGCCTGCGCTCGAAGCTCGACGGCCACGGTCCAGGGGCCGAAGGCGTCATCGTCTCCCACCAGCTGCCGATCTGGATGACGCGGTTGTCGGGGGAGGGGCGTTCCCTCGTCCACGACCCCCGCCGACGCGAATGTGAACTGGCTTCTATCACCAGTTTCACATTCGACTCGTCCACACTGGTGACCGTGAGTTATGAGAGCATCTGTGCCGATCTGCAGCCCGGAACCCCGGTGGCAGGAGCATGAGTTTCGGTCGCAGCCCGCTGAACCGCCGCACCCTGTTCGCTTCGGCCATCGCCGCCGGCACGGCCGTTCTGGTCAGCGCTTGCAGTGAGAACGACGAACTGGCCGATCAGGCCGGGTCCGACCAAGGCTATGTCTCCGGATCGGGAGTGGTCTCGCAGGTCGCCGTCGACAAACGCGGCGAAGCCTTGGACTTGAGCTTCGAGACCCTCGACGGGAAGTCGATGTCCCTGGCTGATCTGCGCCCGACCCCCGTGGTCATCAACCTCTGGTACGCGGCCTGCCCGCCGTGTCGGAAAGAGGCACCGGATCTCAAGTCCGTGGCCGACGGGTTCGGCGACAAGGCTCAGTTCATCGGCGTCAACGTCCGTGATCAGGCCGCCGCGGCCAACGCATTCATCAGCAACTACCAGGTCCCGTATCCGAACATGCTCGACTCGAACGGAGAGATGGTCTCCCTCCTCTCCGGCGTCCTGCCCCCGCAGGCGACCCCGTCGACGGTCGTGCTCGATGCGAAGGGCCGAGCCGCTGCCCGCGTCGTCGGCGAGGTCGACGCATCGACGCTCAAGGGCCTCGTCGAGGACGTGCTGGCGGAGTGAGCGGGCTCGGGGCGGAATTCGCCCAGACGGTTCTCTCCGGTCCGCTGCTGCTGGCCGCCGGCGCCGCGGCACTGGCGGGACTCGTCTCCTTCGTCTCCCCGTGCGTGCTCCCGCTCGTCCCTGGCTACGTCGGGTACGTCACCGGGCTCTCGGGCACCTCGCTGCGGGACAAGCAGACGTGGCGGGTCGTCGTGGGCATCAGCCTCTTCGTCCTCGGCTTCACTGTCGTGTTCGTGCTGCTGGGCACCAGCTTCTCGGCGCTCGGGGCGCTGTTCTCGCAGTGGCAGTCGGTGATCATGCGCATTCTCGGCGTCGTCGTCATCATCGCCGGTTTCGTGTTCATGGGCGGGTTCGGTCTGCTGCAGAATGAGCATCGGATCCGGGCGCGGCCGAAGGCGGGCCTGTGGGGCGCACCGGTCCTCGGCGCCACCTTCGCACTCGGGTGGGCACCCTGTGTCGGACCGACGCTGTCGGCGGTGCTGAGCATGTCGGTGAGCTTCGGCGGCGACGGTATGATCTGGCGCGGCGCCCTGCTCGCGTTCGTCTACTGCCTGGGGCTGGGAATCCCGTTCATCATCCTGGCCGTCGCGATCCACAAGGGCGCCGGACGGCTCGAATGGGTGCGCAGTCACCAGACTGCGATCGTGCGCGCCGGAGGCATCATGCTCATCGTCCTCGGTGTGCTCATGGCCAGCGGCGTATGGAATATGTGGATGACCTCTCTGCAAGGTCTGATCAATGGATTCGAAGTGGTGATCTAGTGGCGGAGAAGACGAAGTCGGCGAGCCAGAAGCCTCAGGTGACGCAGCCTCAGCTGGGTTTCTTCGGCATGTGCCGCTGGGCGTGGACGCAGCTGACGACGATGCGTGTGGCGCTCATCCTGCTGCTCGTCCTCGCCCTCGCAGCGATCCCCGGCTCCCTCCTGCCCCAGCGCATCCAGGATCCGGGGCGGGTGAACACGTTCCTGGAGAACAACGGCGCGTGGGGGACGTTCCTCGACACCATCCAGATGTTCGACGTCTACTCCTCCGTCTGGTTCTCCGCGATCTACCTGCTGCTGATGATCTCCCTCGTCGGCTGCATCATCCCCCGCACGAAGCAGCACTGGAAGGCTATGCGCTCGGCCCCTCCCAAGGCACCGAGGCGGCTGGGCCGGATGCCCGGCTACGCCACCTTCACCTCGGCGACGGGGGAGGCTGACAGTCGCGAGGCCGCCGATCAGGCCTTCCTCGACCGGGCCGAGGCTCGGCTGAAGAAGTCGGGGTACCGGATCAATCGGCGGGATGACCATGTGGCGGCCGAACGCGGATATCTGCGGGAGACGGGCAACCTCGTCTTCCACGTCGCCCTGCTCATGGCCACCCTGACGATGGCCATCGGTTCGCTCTTCGGCTACGAAGGTCAGCGCATCCTCGTCGAGGGGGAGACGTTCTCGAACTCTCTGGTCTCCTACGACTCCTTCACTCCCGGTTCCTACTACGATGCGGACAACCTGCCGGACTTCCGCCTCAAGCTCGACAGCTTCTCCTCGAAGTTCGACGATCAGGCGGCGGGCAATCAGTTCGGGCAGCCGCGCAGCTTCGATGCGAAGGTCACGACGAACTCCGAGGGCAAGACCGAATCGCACACACTCGAGGTCAACAAGCCCGTGCGCATCAACGGCGTCGGCGTCTACCTCACGGGCAACGGCTACGCGCCCGAGGTGACCGTGCGCGACGCTCAGGGCAACGTCGTCCAGTCCGGGCCGCAGGTATTCATTCCCGACGGCGGCGACGGCGGATACACCTCGGAGGGCGTCATCAAGGTCCCGGATTCGGCCGGCACGCAGATGGGCTTCGTCGGGGTCTTCCTGCCGACCGCATCGCAGAACGAGAAGGGCGAACTCGTCTCGAGCTTCGCCGAGCTGCGCAACCCCTACCTGGTGATGAGCGGATACACCGGCGACCTCGGACTCGACGACGGGCTCCCGCAGTCGGTGTACTCCCTCGATGCCGACAAGATGACCGAGATGACCGATGACTCCGGCAATCCGCTGATCATCCAGCTCGCCGAGGGCGAGACCCAGGATCTGCCCGGCGGTGGATCCGTGACCTTCGACGGGGTGAAGAAGTACATCTCAGTCGACATCTCGCAGGATCCGACGCAGGCACTCATGCTCATCAGCGCGATCCTCGTGCTCGCCGGTCTGGGACTGTCGCTGTTCATTCCACGCCGCCGCGTGTGGGTGAGGATCAAGGACGGAAACGCCGAGGTGGCCGCCCTGGCCCGCGGTGAGGATCCGATGGTCGAGCGCGCCGTGTCCGACCTCGTGAAGGACCTGCGCGACCCCGAACCCGACGAAGGCGACGGCGGGGCCGAAGACGAAAGATGAGACTCTGCTACTACGCGGAGTAGAATAGCCGCGGAGTGTCGGAGTTCCAGACCACACCCAACAGGGCGGCGGGCTCGGACACGAGCACGCCGACAATGAGCGATATGAGAGCACCTGACGGTGCGGAGGATGAATGGACGTCAACACTGACCTCGCAATGTGGTCGAACCAGCTGATCATCTCGGCGATGATCGTCTATGCCTTCGCGATGATCTTCTATGCGTTCGACCTGTTCGGATCGCGCGAACTCAAGACCGCCAAGACCGAGGCCGTGAGCCCGGCGAAGGCGAGTTCGGTGCGTCGGACGAACCGGAAGACCGCGACCACTGCGGTCCTCGACCGTCCCGGCGACGATGAGTCCACCGAGGAGGTTTCGGATAGGTCCTCGACAGGTCAGTCGGAGGTCGGGAAGGCCGGTTCCGGGAAGGCGGCCTCCGGCAAGGCCGGTTCCGGGAAGGCGAACCGTCGACGCGGAGCCCGCATCGGCACCTCGTTGTTGGTCCTCGCTGTCCTGCTGCACGCCTCCGCTGTGCTCACTCGCGCCCTGTCCGTGTCCCGCGTGCCGTGGGGCAACATGATGGAGTACGTCCTCACGGCCACGACGATCACTGTCATCGTCTACCTCGTTGTGCTGACGAAGAAGGACGTGCGCTACCTGGGCACGTTCGTGTCCGGTGGTGTGCTGCTGTGCCTGGGCCTGGCGATCACCGTGTTCTACACCCCGGCGGCCAAGCTCATCCCGGCTCTGGACTCGTACTGGATCGCCATCCACGTGCCGATCGCGATCCTCTCGACCTCGCTGCTCTACCTCTCTGCGATCCTCGCCGTGTTCCAGATCCTCAAGAGCGTCTACGAGACGAAGAACCCGAAGTGGCTGCGGTTCATGCACCGCCTGCCCGCCAGCGACGACCTCGAGCGCTCTTCCTACACCATTGCCGCCGTCGGCTTCATCACCTGGACCTTCACCCTCATCGCGGGTGCGATCTGGGCCGAGGTGGCCTGGAGCCGCTATTGGGGTTGGGACACCAAGGAGATCTGGACCTTCGTCGTCTGGGTCATCTACGCGGCCTACCTGCACGCCCGCGCGACCCGCGGCTGGAGCAAGACGAAGGTGGCGGTGCTCAACATCATCGGCATCGCCTCGGTGATCTTCAACTTCACCGTCGTCAACGTCTATTTCAACGGCCTCCACTCGTACTCGGGTCTCGACTGAGGCCCCCTCGGTAGGCGCACAACGCCCCTCACCGGACCAGAATGTCGGGTGAGGGGCGTCGTCGTGCCGGCGGCTGAACCGGGCACTGAGCGGTCACCAGCGCTGTCGTGCACCCCGCAACAGACGAGGACAGGTGCGAGGGCAGGTGGAGATCGTTGGTTCGGCACTGTCTCCTCTGAAATCATCAGGTTCTTCGGTGAGTAGATCGGAGAAACGTGTGCCTCTTCGTCGGGTGAGGGGCTTCCGGGTGAGGGGCGTCGTCATGCTGGCACGTGAGCAGACATGTGCGAAACGTCGTTCAAGCCGGAGCGCGTCTGTCGACCGGTGGCCGGCTCGACTACTGCGCTGCGCCTTGAACGACGTGATTGGGCTGCTGGAGGAGGTAGCAGAGGTCGCCGTTGCCGTACGGTGTCGCCGCTGCAGGGCTCAGTTGGAGCGGCCGCGACCGTCGCCCTTGGTGCCGCGATCATCGGTGTCGGCCGACGAGTCCGCTGCAGAATCGTCGTCATCGTCGGCCTCGGAGGCGTCATCGCTCTCGGCCTTCGGCTCATCGTTCTCACGTGCCGGGGGAGCGTGCTTGCCGAGCTTGACGTCGCGGTCGACCTGTCGCAGGTAGTCGTCGTCATCGTCCGGAGCAACCTGCCCGCGGGGGCGCTGCGCCGCTGACGGTTTGGCTTCGGAGCCGCGACCGAAGAGGAACCAGAGGACGAATCCGAGGACGGGAATGAAGAGGATGATGAGAGCCCATGCGGGTTTGGGCAGGACTCGAATCAGACCCCGATCGCGCAACAGGCAATCGAAGAGTCCGTACAGTGTCACCGCTGCCGCTAGGACGATCGCGGCAATGAGAAATCGAGCCATGCATCAAGGATAGTCCACGATCCTGAACACCGACTCAGGCGGGCGGTGACGAGACGGTCACGATCGAGGGCTAAAATAGGCTCAATGCGCACCTTCTGGCTCTACACTCTCGCTCGGCTCGGCATCATCCTCGGCGTCGGACTCATTCTCTTCCCGTTTCTCGGGCTCAACCTGCTCATGGCTGTCGCGGCGATCGTCATCGGCGCGCTGCTGAGCTACCTGTTTCTTGGGAATATGCGCGCTCGAGTGGCCTCCGACATCGAAGCGCGTCTCGCCGCCCGCGCCTCCAAACCCAAGCGCAAGAGTGCCGACGAAGCCGCTGAGGACCAGATCGTCGACGATCGCCTCACTGAAGAAGAACAGCTCTCTGAAGAAGCACAGCTCACCGAAGAAGAGCGCACCTCCGCAGAGGACCATACAACCGACGAGAAGCCGACCGCCGAGGAAGAGCACCTCTCCGAGGGCAACGGCAGAGAGAAGTAGGCCGCGAACCTCCGGCCGTCACGCGTCGCTTCGACAGAGCACATCGGCAGAGTCACGCCCAAGCGTCCAAGAACTCAGGGCCCAGCTCCCGGTTTCCACCCGCTCAGAGCCGGTTTCCACCCGCTCAGAGCCGGGATCCACCCGCTCAGAGCGCCAGGCCGAGTCCCATCAGCGCAGCGAATGCCAAACCGGTCAGTCCGGTCGACTTGATCGGCGGGATGAGCCCGGGCCCGGTCGTCCCACTGAGCACCGTCTTCAGCGGGTTGAGGGCCGGGACGAGGGCGAGGATCGCCAAGGCCACCGCCGGATGTCCGTCGAGGATGGCCAGGGCCAGCAGTGCGAACGGCAGCAGCACGAGCACCGCATAGGCAATGCGGGCCGAGCTGTCACCCAGACGCACCGCGAGCGTGATCTTGCCGGCCTCGATGTCGGTGGGAATGTCTCGGAGGTTGTTGACCATGAGCACGGCAGAGGCAAGAGAACCGATCGCTACGGCGCCGGCCCAGCCGCTGAGGCTGAGATGCCCGACCTGCATCCACATCGTGCCCAGAGTGGCCACGAGTCCGAAGAAGACGAAGACGAACACCTCGCCCAGTCCCATGTACCCATAGGGCTTCTTCCCGCCGGTGTAGAACCACGCCGCGGCCACCGCGGCGGCACCGACGATGAGGAACCACCAGGCCTGGGAGACGAGGATGAGGACGATCCCGACGACCCCGGCGATGCCGAAGAACAGGAAGGCGGCACGTTTGACTTCGCGGGCCTCGGCGAGACCGGTCGCCGTCAGACGTACGGGTCCGACGCGTTCGTCGTCGGTGCCGCGGATGCCGTCGGAGTAGTCGTTGGCGTAGTTCGAGCCGATCTGCAGACAGAGGGAGACGAGCAGGGCGAGGAACCCGCGCAGCAGGATCTGCGCGAGGCTGACGTGGTCGTCCCCGCCCGAGATGTCGTCGAGGATGAAGGCGGTGAACCCACCGAGCGACCCGATCGCGGCGCCGGTTCCGATGAGGACGGGTGCGAGAGCCAGGGGGAGAGTTCGCAGTCGAGCTCCCGAAATCCACTGGGCGGCATCAGCCATAGTCCCAGGTCACCTTCCTCTTCTGTCGTCGAACCGTCTCATACTACCGATTGTTCACGGGCAAGGGCATTTCGTTCTGTCGGCTGCGAGGTGCGCGGCGAGGTCGGCGGCCGCCCGGCGGTCGGGTTTGCCGATCGACCGGTTCGGGATCTCGTCGACGGGGAACACGAGGTGCGGCAGCAGGTACCCGTCCATCCCGTGATCGAGGCTGTTGAGATGCTCAGCCAGTGCGCGAGGAGAGTGACCGGCCAACCTCGACGCAGCCTCGGCGGCCTCCCCGCCGGCGAGCCTGACGAGCGCGACGATCCGCTTGCCCCACTCCTCATCGGGCACCCACGTCACGAGCACCTCGGCGACGCCCTCCTGCTGCCAGCGCGGGAGCAGGCCCGTCTCCAGGGCGTGCGGGGAGACGTTCGTCCCGCCGGAGATGATGATGTCATCGACTCGGCCGAGGACCGTGAGCACCCCGTCGTCGAGGCGGCCGAGATCGCTCGTGTGCATGACCCGCCGACCGTCGCCGTCGGTGGTCAGCGTCGTCGACTCCACCGGTGCGATGGCACCGGCGGGGGAGATCTCGACGTAGCCGTCGGCCACGACGGGGCCGGCCAGGTCGATCGTGCCCGCCTCGGTGATGGTGACATCGACCCCGTCGAAGGGCACGCCGTCGTACACACAGCCGCCGGCGGTCTCGCTCATCCCGTAGGTGCGCACGATCGACAGTCCCGCGGCATCGGCGCGTTCGAGCAGGGCCGGTGAGATCGCCGCCCCGCCGAGGAGGATGTGCGAGATCTTCGCGGCGAGGTCGCTCGCTCGATCGTCCTCGAGGATCCGATGGAGCTGGGTGGGCACGAGAGACGTGTACGTCGGGCGCGCGCCCGCCCGCTCCAACAGCTCGTCGACCGCGGAGGCGAAGGAGGCGGAGGAGAACTTCGCCGAGGTGGCCCGCACCGGTGCCCGTCCCGCCAAGCGGGCGCGCAGCTCCACCTGGAAGCCGGCGATGTGGTTGACCGGCAGGCACAGGTGCCAGTCGCCGGGCCCGGACAGGGAGTCCTCGGTCGCCCGCGCCGAGGCGGTCAGAGCCTCGGGGGAGAGCGCTACGGCCTTGGCCGTGCCCGTCGACCCTGAGGTGTGGAGGATGAGCGCCGGGCAGGGGCCCGGGCCCGTCCACAGATGGGGAGCCGCCTCGGTGACGGTGCCGGTCCGGGAGGACGGCAAGATGAGGATCGACCGTGCGTCGAGAGCCCGGTCGATGGCTTCGGGCAGCTCGTCGGTGCGCAGTTCGCGGGTGTCCACGGTGTGATCGGACCTGACCGTCAGTAGTACCAGGGGAAGGGCGACCAGTCGGGATCGCGCTTTTCCAGGAAGGCGTCGCGGCCTTCGACGGCTTCGTCGGTCATATAGCCCAGACGCGTGGCCTCACCGGCGAAGACCTGCTGGCCCATGAGGCCGTCGTCGACGAGGTTGAAGGCGAACTTGAGCATCCGCTGCGCGTTCGGGGACTTGCCGAGGATCTCCCGCGCCATGGTCAGGGCGGCGGTTTCGAGTTCGGCGTGGTCGACGACCTCGTTGACGGCACCCATATCGGCCATCTCCTGGGCCGAATACGTGCGACCGAGGAAGAAGATCTCGCGAGCCTTCTTCTGCCCGACCATCTTCGCCAGATACGCCGAACCGTAGCCGGCGTCGTAGGAGCCGACGTCGGCGTCGGTCTGCTTGAACTTCGCGTGTTCGCGGGAGGCGATGGTCATATCGCACACGACGTGGAGGCTGTGCCCGCCGCCGGCCGCCCAGCCGGGGACGACGGCGATGACGACCTTCGGCATGGTGCGGATGAGGCGCTGGACCTCGAGGATGTGGAGGCGTCCGGCTCGGGCCGGGTCGACGCTCTCACGGGTCTCGCCCGAGGCGTACTGGTAGCCGGAGCGGCCGCGGATGCGCTGATCACCACCGGAGCAGAAGGCCCAGCCGCCGTCCTTCTCACTCGGGCCGTTGCCGGTGAGCAGAACCGCACCGACTTCGGAGGTCTGGCGGGCGTGGTCGAGGGCGCGGTAGAGCTCGTCGACGGTGTGGGGGCGGAAGGCGTTGCGGACCTCGGGACGGTCGAAGGCGATCCGCACGCAGCCGAGGTCGCTTCCGGTCGCCGGGTCGATCGCACGGTGATAGGTGATGTCGGTGAAGTCGAAGCCGGAGACCTCACGCCAGGCCGAAGGGTCGAAGATTTCTGAAACCGTCATGGCCCCCAGCCTATCGCCTGGCTCTGAGTTCGGTGTCCAGATGTCGCGGGTCTGGAGACGAACCTCATGATGGAGCCGTGCTGCTTCCGGCAATGGCACGTGCTGCCTGCGGCGAAAGCGCAAACACACCTTGTGAGTCGGGCCCAGCGGGTCTAGACTCAGGCACCATTCCGCAGGATCGGGGCGACCAGCGCACCGAAGCGACAGTCAATGGGAGACTGAGATGGCCGAAGTTCTGCTCTACCACCATATCCAGGGCCTCACCGACGGGGTCAGCGCCTTCGCCGAGGATCTGCGGCAGCAGGGCCACACCGTGCACACCCCTGACCTGTTCGGCGGACGGACCTTCGCCTCGATCGAGGACGGCTTCGCCTTTGCCAAGGAGGTCGGTTTCGATGTGCTCCGCGACAAGGGTCTGGCGGCCGTCGACGGGTTGGGTGCTGATCTCGTCTATGCGGGCTTCTCCTACGGTGTGATGACCGCCCAGCAGCTGGCTCAGACCCGACCTGGTGCCCGCGGCGCGCTGTTGCTGCATTCGTGCGCCCCGGTCTCCGAATTCGGGCAGGCGTGGCCGGACGGAGTTCCGGTGCAGATCCATGGGATGGACGGCGATGAGTTCTTCGACGAGGACCTGCCGGCAGCACGTGAGCTCGCTGAATCGACGTCCTCGGCCGAATTGTTCGTCTACCCCGGTGATGAGCATCTCTTCACGGACTCCTCCCTCGAGGCGTTCGATGCCGACGCCGCTGCGCTGGTGCGGTCGCGGGTGCACGCGTTCCTGCAGGACCTCTGATCACACGGAGCTCAGTTGATCACGGAGAGCCCAGAATGCGTGGAGCAGTGCGTCGAGATCCGTGCTGAGGCACAGCGTCCAGGCACGCGGCTCGGCGCTGTCGCACCCCACCGACGAGGGATAGTCTGAGGGCATGGCCGACCATGTGTTCACCCTCTCCGATCTGCCCGAACGATTCGACGAGGTCATCGACGATCTGCATGTGCTGCGGCTGCCCATGGTCACCCGCTTCCGCGGCATCACCGAACGCGAGGTCGCGCTCTTCTCCGGTCCCGCCGGGTGGGCGGAGTTCTCCCCGTTCGTCGAATACCGCACGGAGGAGGCTAGCCGCTGGCTGCATGCCGCCCTCGAATTCGCCGGCCTCATCACTGGGCCGATCGGCCCACCGAACGGTCCACCCGCCGAGGCGGCCGATCCGACCGGACGGACAGTGGCGGTCAACGGCACGCTGCCGGCATGTTCGCCCGGTGAGGTCGAAACGATCCTCGCCCGCTACGGCCGCGTCGGCACCGTCAAGGCCAAGGTCGCCGAGCATGGGCTCGATTCCCTGGGTGAGGACCTCGAACGGCTGCGCGAGTTCCGCCGACTCTTCCCGCAAGCCACTCTGCGCCTCGATGCCAACGCCGGCTATTCGCTCGATGAGGCGCTGACCGCCTCGGCGCAGTTCGCCGACTTCGGCCTCCAGTACGTCGAACAGCCCGTCGCAGCGGTCGAGGACATGGCACGGCTGCGTGCAGAACTCGACCGTCGTGGACTGCCGGTCGTGCTCGCTGCAGACGAGTCCATCCGCAAAGCCGAGGACCCGCTTCGGGTGGCCGAACTCGGCGCCGCCGAGGTCATCATCGTCAAGGTCCAGCCGCTGGGCGGGATCGGTTCCGCACGTGCGGTCATCGACGACTGCGGCCTGCCGGCCGTGGTCTCCTCGGCGCTCGAATCATCGGTCGGCCTGGCCGCCGGCGCAGCACTGGCCGCCGGACTGCCCCGTACGGAGGCCAGTCGCAGACTCCTCGGTGATGATCCGGCCTGCGGACTGGGCACCGTGCGACTCTTCGCCGACGACGTCACGGACCCACACGCCGGGATGCGACCGGTCGACGGATACGTCCCTGTCACGCGCATCGCCCCGGACCCTGACCGCCTGCAGATGCTGGCGGTGGATCCGGGGCGACACGACTGGTGGGCGGAACGACTCCAGCAATGCTGGTCGCTCCTTCGACGCAGGCCCGAACTCGACTGAGCTGGGTCTGGTCTCGACGGAGCCTGGTCTGGTCTCGACTGAGCTGGGCCGAACTCAGCCGGCGTTCTTGACGGCGTCGACGAAGGTCTCCGCGGTCTTCGACACCGTCGACTCGTCGATGTCGGCGACATTGGCCGCGGTGACGACGTTGTTGCCGACTCGAGCGGAGATGGAATTCGTGTTGAGGACTGTCTGCCCGCCGGCATCGATCGTCGCCTTGACCCCGACCGTCTCGTCGGCGCCTGAGACGGTGGTGTCGAAGGACTCGAACTTCATCTTCATCTCGATGCCCTGGGACTTGATGCTCACGTCGCTGCACTTTTCGGTGACAGCGCTCGAGGTCTTCACCTGAGACGCTGCCGCATCGTCGTCGGCCAGGCTGACGAGTCCCACGGACATTGTGTTGTCGCTCGAGATACCGGTGACGGTGGTGGTGTCGCTCGCCTGTGCGGCGTTGAGTGCTGCCATCGACAGGTCCTTGCACTCACTGGGTTCGTATTCGGCCTTCTCGAGGGCCTTGAGGGCTTCACTGCCGGAGGCAGCACTGGTGTCGATGGACTTGAACGACAGCCCGTCGGCATCGGTGGATTCGAGGATCTTCTTCAGCTGCGCCTCGTCGAGCTGTGTGGCCTGTGGTGCCTCCTCGGTCTGAGCAGCGGCGCCGCTGCCGTCTTCCTGGGCCTTGTCGCCGCCGTCTTGGCCGCCCGAACAGCCCACAAGGGTCAGACCGGCGATGAGCGCGATGGCTGGGAGTATGCGTTTCATGATGGACCTCTCGAGTCAGCGTTCCGTAGGAGAATCGGCGGCCGCAGCATCACGACCGCTATCAATATATGCGCCCAGCGCGTCATCCGCGGACTCAGGCTGTGCCGGATCTGAAACATCGACCGGCGCCGAGGCGATCCGCACCGTCGTCACCTCGTCCTGTCCCAGCGTGGTGAAGTGCTGAGTGCGCTTGCCGGGGATGATCGGGTCGTGCATGGCCGCAGCCAGGCGCCCGGTGAACGTCAGACGCCCCTTCTTGTCAGCTCGCTGCTGATAGGAGTTGTCGCCGCTGGGCCCGGAGACCGTGATGTCATAGCGGCGCTTGGGTTCGAACAGGCCCGGGGTGCGCACCCGGAAGCTGCCGGTCCCGGACAGGGAGAACCCAGCAGCGCTGACGGCGTCGAAGCGCACGATCTGCGCCCGGCGCCGGGAGATCTCCACTCTCCAGCCATGGATGTCGAAGAGGGCATGACCGGTGAGATAAGAGAACTCCCCGCCGTCGGCGACGCTGGGTCCGCGACGATCCGAACTCGCATAGTTCCGGCGCCGGGCCAGCGTCGTCAGCCAAGCGCCGAGCTCGCGCTCCCAGCTGCTCCAGTTGTGCAGACCGCTCGTGCGGGGAAACCACGAGTGCCTGATGCCGAGTCCATTGAGGCGAGCGGAGAAACGCTCGCCCTGACTGTTGATCATCGACTCGAGCAGGTCGCGGTCCTTCGACTCCTCGAGGCTGCCGGACCCGGCACTGAACCACAGGTCGAGTCCCGCGAGGTTCTCGGCCAGCGCGTACGGGGAGTTCGCCAGCCATTCGCTGCGGTCGGCCACGGGGTCACCGAAGAGCGTCATCGACCTCGCGCCCTCGCGCATCGCGATGATGTCGAAGGCCGGCACCGTCGACAGTGGGTCGAGAGGTGAGGAGAACGCGGCCACGGCACCGAAGCGGTCCGGATGCCAGGCGGCGTACTTCATCGCCCCGTACCCGCCCATCGACAGCCCCGCGAGCAGCTGGTTCTGCGGGGAGAAGTCCACCGAGTAGGTGGCATCGAGGAATTCGGGGATCTCCTCGGTGTGGAAGCGCGGCCAGTCGTGGACCTCGCTGCCGACCGCCAGTCGGGAATAGCTCCCGGCCCCACCATCGGGCATGACGACGAGGTAGGGAGTCTCGAGCGTGAGCTCCTCGGCAGATCCGAAGTCCGTCCACGACCGGAAGTCGTCCCCGCCGCCGTGGAAGAGGTGGATGACGGGGCTGACCTCGGCGGGGATGCCGGGCAGGAGCACGCGGACGCCGACGGTGCGGCCGAGGGCGGGGGAGTAGATGAAGAATTCGCGCAGCCTCGGCGAGAGTTTGCGTTTGTCGCGGATATGCCACTTCCGGGCGTCCTTGCCCCGGGGTTCGGGCCCGAGGAAGGCACTGTTCTGGTCGAGGGCGGGGTACCGTCCGCGCTGTGCGCGAGCCGCGGTCAGCGTGCGGATGGCACGTGCTCCCATCGCGATGATCAACGAGCGGCGCATTTCTTGAGGCTAGAGGGTCGAGATGAACCGGAGGTGGGCAAGTGGTTGAATATCAGGTGATGTCGAATTCGAGCGCGGTGGCGCAGCAGATAGCCCGGAGCCTGGTCCGATCGCGGGTGACCGATGTGGTCATCGCTCCCGGTTCCCGGTCCGCTCCTTTGGTCTACGCGCTCGGCCCCCTCGCCGAGGCGGGGCTGATCCGCACGCATGTGCGCATCGATGAGCGCGACGCCGGGTTCCTCGCCCTCGGCCTGGCCCGCGGTCTGCGTGCGCGCGGACAGCAGTCCGCCGTGGCGATCGTGACGACCTCCGGATCGGCCGTGGCCAATCTTCATCCTGCTGTCCTCGAGTCCTCCTATGGGCATCTGCCGCTGCTCGTGCTCAGCGCCGATCGCCCCGCTCGGCTGCGGGCCACCGGCGCCAACCAGACCATCGACGATCAGTCCCACGTGCTCAGCGACGTCCGCGCCCGCATCGACGTCTCCGCAGGTGAGGACGCAGAGATCGTTGATCGAGCGGTGACCTCTGCGGTATCGGCGTCGGTTGGGCAGGTCGGTGGAACCGGCACCGAGGTGGCCGGACCGGTCCAGTTCAACGTGCAGTTCGACACCCCGCTGGTCCCGACCCCGGACGAACTGAGGACGTGGACCGATGAGATCGGCACGCTGAGAGCTCAACCGATGGTCGCGCAGGAGAACCCGCGCTCCCAGGCCACCGTGACGATCACCTCCGGCACCGTCATCGTGGCCGGCGATGCCGGTGGCCATTCGGCCGAATCGCTGCGCGCGCTCGCCGCCGCCCACCACCTGCCGGTGCTCGCCGAAGCCTCGAGTCCGCTGGCACGGGCCACAGACGAGTCCTCGACCTTCGTGCCGACCCATGCGCAGGTCCTCGGCGAACGGACGGACCTGAGAGACGCGATCCGCACGGTCATCGTCCACGGCAAGCCGACGCTGACACGCCCCGTGGCTGCGCTGCTCGCCGACGAGACCGTGACCGTGCAGCGCGTGCCCGACGACATCGATGCGCTCGCCCTGACCGTCACCGACGAGACCTCGGATGAGGCCACCTCGGGGGACGTATGGGTGCGCGACTGGATCGACGCAGGAGAGGCTTGCGTCGCAGCTGTTCGGGACGAACGAACTGCAGGAGCGACCTCGGCGGGGGAATTCCAGTCGACCGCACGCGCGATCACCGAATACCTCGCCGGACAGGACACCACCCTCTTCGTCGCGAGTTCGAATTCGGTGCGTTATCTCAGCGACGCCACCGACATCCGCGCCCACATCCATGCCTCGCGCGGTTTGGCGGGCATCGACGGACTCGTCTCCACCGCCACGGGGCTGTCCCTGGGCTTGGGGGAGCAGGTCGTCCTGCTCATCGGGGACATCGCGATCCTCCACGACATCGGTGGGCTGCTCACGCCCAGCGCCGAGGTCACCGGCGACGTGGCGATCGTGGTGCTCAACGATGACGGGGGAGCGATCTTCTCCGGACTCGAACATTCCCAGGACCACGTTGCCCCGTACCTCGAGCGGTATTTCACTGTGCCGCACGGCCGTGGATTCTCCGACCTCGCTGCAGCATACGGGTGGGGCTATGCGCAGGTGACAAGCGCGGCGGAGTTCGAACGCGCCTTCGTCGGTACGGCTGCCCGTCGCATTATCGAAGTCAACCGCAACTGAGCGAACCGAGAGTCAGGAGGGGGCGCCTTCGGCAGGTGCCAGCTCGTCCAACAGCCCGAAGAGTTCGTCGATGCGCTGATTGAGAACCGAGCGAAGACGATCCGCCAGACGGTTCCAATCCTGCTGACTCGGCACCTGCCGCGGCGGGAGTGCCTCGAGCGCTTCGCGGATCTCGGCGACACTGAGTCCGACTCGCTGGGAGGCGCGGATCATCGCGATTCGGCAACAGGCGTCGGCGAAGAAGCGACGGTGGTTCTCGCCTGTTCTTTCGCTGGGCAGCAGACCGTGGTCGTCGTACCAGCGGACGGCAGACGGGGCGATCTGCATCCGTTCGGCCAACTGTCCCACGCTCAATCCGCTCTCGTGCCAGTTCACATTGTCATCGTGACACAGGTCATGTTTGCCTTCAACCATGGTTGAACCCATAGAGATGGTGACATGAATGAGAATCAGAGACCGAGAGTGTTGGTGACCGGCGCGTCCGGTCGAGTCGGCGGCAGTCTGTCGGGGCAGCTGTCCTCCCGAGGCGTCCGCGTCCGGGCGGCGACCCGCAACCCGGGAAGCCTGCGTGCAGGCATCGCCCACGACGTGGCGGCAGTCGACTTGGCTGAACCGACGACACTGGAACCCGCGTTGGATGATGTTGACGCTGTGTTCCTCATGTGGCCGTTCTTCGAAAGCGAGGAGGACGCCAGGCGAAAGGTCGCCCCCATCGCCGAGATCCTTGGGAAGAAGGTCCCGCGCGTCGTCTACCTTTCCGCGCAGGGAGTCGAGGAGGATCGCAGCAACTTCTGGTCGGTGGTCGAGGACGCGATCGCGGACCACGTCGAGGAATGGACGATGCTGCGGCCGACGGGATTCGCCGCGAATGCGAGGCAGTGGGTCACTCAGATCGCTGCAGGAGACGTCGTTCGTTGGCCTTTCGGGCAGATGGCGCGGCCGCTCATCCACGAAACGGATATGGCCGCCGTAGCCGTTGAGGCGCTGATCAACGATGGTCACCATGGCCGCGACTACGTGATCACCGGGCCGGAGCTGATCTCTCAGGAGGAACAGGTCGACGAGATCGGCACAGCGATCGGCAGGAAGCTGCATTGGGAGGAAACCGACCGAGGACGAGCGGCGGCGGAGTTCGACCTTCCCGAGGTGATGCTCGACGCATGGGAGCGTTTAATGGATGACCCGGAGCCGATCACCGACGAGGTTGAGCGCCTCGTGGGCCGTCCGGCTCTCACCTTCGCAGAGTGGGCCCGGGACAACGCCGGGGAGTTCCGGTGACTGCTCGATGGTGGCTGTGGTACCATAAACATGTACCACTCTTTTGAATGAGGAGGTTCTCAACATGTCCATCAGCGCAAGCGAGGCGCGCAAGACCTTGTTCCCGCTCATTGAGCGGGTGAATGCGGACCGTGATGCCGTCGAGATCGTCTCTCGCAAGGGCAATGCTGTCCTGATGCCAGCCGACGAGTACGCCGCATGGCAGGAAACCGCTTATCTGTTCCGGTCGCCGGCCAACGCCCGCCGCCTGCTCGATGCCTACGACCGTGCCCGCGGTGGAAAGGTCGAGGTTCACGATCTCGATCGCTCAGACAAGGAAGCCTGAGTGCGTCTGGTCTGGGACCAGTCGGCCTGGGAGGACTACAAGCATTGGCAGACTGCCGACCGGAAGATCCTGAAGCGCATCGACACACTCGTCGACGCCTGCCTGCGTGAACCGTTTTCCGGCATCGGCAAGCCCGAACAGCTGAAGTACGGAGCGCAAGGTGCGTGGTCGCGACGCATCACTGATGAGCACCGACTGGTCTATCTCGTGGTCGACGATGATCTCGTGATTCTTCAGGCACGCTACCACTACTGAGCCAACGGCCCTCTGCGTGGGCACAAGGAGTACCCCCTCCGGCCGCCCGGCTCTCACTTTCGCAAAGTGGGCCCGGGACAAGGTCAGGGAATTTCGGTGACTGGCTGACAGCATTTCGCTGTGGCTGCCTTCTCACTCACCGTTGCGGTCAAGGATCACGTCACCCTCGACGCGATTTTTGGCCGCACCGATGAGTGAGCGGCCGAAAGGCCTACCGGCGTGGCCTGGTGAGGACCTGGGCACACAGCCTACGGGGCAGCTGCCAGAGCCGTTCGAGCGGCGTGCGTTGGCTGCCGGTCTGGATGACTTCGATATAGGTGTCATCGGTGCGCAGGAAGCTGATCGTCGAAGCTTCACCGACGATCGAGAACCCAGAGGCAGTGAGCTCACCGCCACCGTGAGAGGACGCGTCACCCGGCTCGGACGCGTCGTCCTCTACTGCCAAGCTGTGGCCGTTCCCTGCCGGCAGGGGAGTGATCGTCACTGTCGCAGGACGGACGAACTCAGCACGCTCGAAGCACGATCGTGCTGTCGACAATGCGTCTCCAGCCACGTCGAACAGCGCTCGCCCGCCAGAGTCGAGGAGGCGATCGTAGCGGTCGACATCGATGTGCCACTCCGGGAACCAGATGATCTCCTTGTCGTACCAATCGCCGTCGTCGACCATGCGCGAGACCGGCGGATCGATATCCGCGGCGGTCAGCGTGCCGGTCACGCTGCCTGTCGCAGTCTCGACGGTCGCTGGATCGGCGATCGCGGCATGCACCGGAGCGAGCAGGGGCCAGTCGGTTTCCGGGATTACGGCCAGCGAGTACCAGATCAGTCCGAACGGCGACCCCGTCGAATCGCGGGCCTCAATACCGACGTAGACACTGTCATCGACGGCCGGGTCGATCCGCTCTCCCGAGCTGTCACGATGCTCGACCGGAACATTGCCCTTCTCGACCTGCGCATCGGAGAGATTCGCGAAATACCGAGTGCTCAGAGCCTCAGCAATGAATACGTCCTCGCCAGGTTGTGCCGGGTCGGATCGACTGGTGCCCAGTTGGGAGGGGAAGAGACGGTCGGTATCCGTCCCGTCAGGCAGCCACGCGAGCGCACGAACGCTCTGCTCGTGAGCGGCCCACGTGCTCACTCCAGACCCAGCGCGCGGCGCATCGGGGCGAACTTCGCATTCGTCTCGGCCACCTCGGTGGCGGGATCCGAATCGGGCATGATCCCGGCACCGGCGTAGAGGCGGATCCGGTTGCGGTCCTCGAGCTGGCCACAGCGCAGGGCGATGCCGAACTGGCCGTTGCCGCGCCCGTCCATCCACCCGACGGGACCCGAATAGCGGCCGCGGTCGAGCGGTTCGAGCTCATCGACGTGGGCGACAGCGCTCGCCTGCGGGTACCCGCCGACAGCGGCAGTGGGGTGGACGGCGGCGGCGATGTCGAGGGCATTGAGGTCGGAGTCCGCCGGCACCTGCGCCTGGGCATCCGAGGCCGAGTGGATGACATTGGCCAACGGCAGCAGGTGCGGACGCTCATCGACGGTGACGTCCTCGGCGACCGAACCGAGGCTGCGCTGGAGCGATGCGATGGCGAAAGCGTGTTCGGTGCTGTCCTTGTGTGCGCTCAGCAGCTTCCTCGCCTGCGGCATCTCCTCCATCGGGTTCTTCTCCACCCGATAGGTCCCGGCGAGCACGCGGGAGGTCACCCGACCGTTCTCGACCCCGATGAGCAGCTCCGGCGTCGACCCGATCAGCCCGGCGACATCGAAGGTCCAGCAGCTCGGATAGCTGCGGTTGAGTGCCCCGAGCACGGCCCGCACGTCGATGTCGTTCTCGGTGGTGACCACCTCGTCGCGGGCGAGGACGATCTTGCGCAGCGTCGGATCGTCGGTGAACGCGTCCACCTCGGCGGAGGTGTCGATGGAGGTGAGCATCGCCGAGACCTGTTCGACGAGTCGGGCCCACCTGGTCGGATCGAGTTCACCCGGCTCAGACGTCGCCGACTCGATGCGGCGCAGCGGCTCGGGGTGGAGCACCGGCGGCACGGGATGCTCATCAGCGGTAGTGATCGACGTCAGCCACACGCGGCCACCGCGCCGACCGAGCACGAATTCGGGGATGTGGAGGATCGAATCGACGCTCGACTCCCCGGAGTACGCGACCGTGGCGAAGCACATCAGACCGGACCCGAGCAGGGCGACCTCGTCTTCGACACTGGCCGCCTCGGCGATCGCCGACCAAGCACGCGAGAGTTCGGCGAACCGTTCGGGACCGCGGGCGCTGATGCGCATCGTCCGTCCGAAGCCGATCAGCCCGGAGGTGTCGCGGACCCAGCACGAGAACGCCGTCGTCGGCAGCAGCTCGAGGGTCTGCTCGACAGTGGTCGGCAGACCGGACTCGAACGGGAAGCCCGGCCCCGGATCGACGTCGTCGACGAAGCGGGAGGCCACGTTCAGACGTGGGGGAGCGGCGAGGATATCGGAGGTGCCGTATGTCGTAGTCATGTCGCTTCGATTCTAGACGAGGACCGCTGTGCCCGGACGCGAGGACCGCTGTGCCCGGACAAGGACCCGAGAGGGCACGGCACTGGTGGGAACGGCGAATGTGGCGATCTCCACATCCGCACCCGCGTGAGTCCGGGGATCCGGATTCGCCGTCTGCGCGATGGTGTTGAGACAATGAGGGCATGAACCGTGCCCAGCTGGACAAGCAGCCCGACGACGTCGCCTCGATGTTCGATGATGTCGCCTCCCGCTACGACCTCACGAACGACGTCCTCACCTTCGGTCTCGCCCGCTCCTGGCGGCGCACCGTCGCCCATTCCGTGGCCGCCGGACCCGGCGAACGGGTGCTCGATCTGGCCGCGGGAACCGGCACATCGTCGATGACGTTCACCCACCACGGTGCAGAGGTGGTCGCCGGGGACATCTCGGCGGGCATGCTCTCCGAAGGGCGCCGCCGCCACCCGCAGATCGACTTCATCTACGCCGACGCGATGGACCTGCCCTTCGCCGACGGCAGCTTCGACGTCGTCACGATCTCCTTCGGCATCCGCAACGTCCACGACGTCGACACGGCCCTGGGCGAGATGCGGCGTGTGCTCAAACCCGGCGGACGCCTCGTCATCTGCGAATTCTCCACCCCGACCCTCGACGCCTTCAGCCTCGTGTACAAGGAATACCTCATGCGGGCGCTGCCAGCCGTGGCCCGCGCCGTGTCCTCGAACCCCGAGGCCTACGTCTACCTGGCCGAGTCGATCCGCGACTGGCCGAACCAGGACGCGTTCGCCCATCAGATCCTCGACGCCGGGTTCGACCAGGTGAAGTACCGCAACCTCACCGGCGGAATCGTCGCCGTCCATCACGCCCTCAAACCGTGAACGAATTCGACGCCGAGGTCGTGGTCGTCGGTGCCGGCCCGGCCGGATCGGCGATCGGCGCCTACCTCGCCCAGGCCGGACACGAGGTCATCATCCTCGAGAAGTCGGGCTTCCCCCGCGACAAGATCTGCGGCGACGCCCTGACCCCGCGTGCGGTCAAGGAAGCCGGCTTCCTCGGCATGGACCTGCAGCCGGCCGACGGCTGGCACCCGAACAAGGGGCTGCGGCTCATCGGCGGCGGCCACCGACTCGAACTCGACTGGCCCGACATCGACGGCACCCCGAACTTCGGGCTGACCCGCCCCCGCATGAGCATGGACGAGGCCTTCGCCCGGCACGCCCAGCGCAGCGGTGCCCGTCTGTTCGAACAGGTCAAGGCGATGTCTCCGGACATCGGCGAGGACGGGTGGATCCGCGGAGTGCACGCCTCAGGCACCGATCACCGGGGGCGTCGTGTCGGACCCGAAGCCCACTTCCGCGCCCCTATCGTCATCGCCGCCGACGGAGTCTCCTCCCGCCTGGCCGTGGCCATGGGGCTGGAGAAGCGCGACGACCGGCCCATGGGCATCGCCGCTCGCGCCTATCACACCTCGCCGAGGCACGCCGACGACTACATTGAGTCCTGGGTCGAGATGCGCTCGAGCAACGCGAACGGCGAATCCGAGACCCTGCCCGGATACGGCTGGATCTTCCCCCTCGGCGATGGCACGGTGAACATCGGCGCCGGCCTGCTCGACTCCTCGCCGCAGTTCAGATCCGTCGACCTGCGCTCGGTGATGGGGCAGTGGATTGCGGACATGGGCCACGAATGGGGCATCGACGAATCCACCGAGCTCGGACCGATCAAGTCCGCGGCCCTGCCGATGGCGTTCAACCGCACCCCGCACTTCCACCGTGGGCTGCTGCTCGTCGGCGACTCCGGCGGAATGGTCAACCCGTTCAACGGGGAGGGCATCGACTACGCGCTGGAATCCGCGCGCATCGCCGCCGACGTGATCTCCACGTACTCCCGCTATCCGCAGCACGTGATGCGCGCACGACTGGCCGAATACCCCGAACTGCTCGGGAACTCCCTGGGCGGCTACTTCACCCTCGGGAGGGTTTTCGCCTCGATCATCGGCCACCCTGCGCTCATGCAGTTCGGAATCAAGTACGGTATGGGTGTTGACGTTGTGATGGAGTTCGTCGTCAAATTGTTGGCGAACCTCTACCGCGACCCGAAGGTCTCCCACGCCGATCTCATCGACAGGGTGATCGACGCCCTGACCCGAATCGTCCCGGCCACCAGCAACGGCTGAGCCCTCGGGCGAGGACAGCCACCGACTACGACGAATGACGAGGACATGAGCCACCCAGCCTCTCAGGCCACCTTCACCGGTGACGACGCCCAGCTCGCGGCGGAGATCTCGACTCAGTTGGACGCCGTCGAGGCCAGGCTCTACGAGGTGACCGCGCAGATGCGTCGGCTGCCCGACGAGACCTCGAAGCACCTGCTGGCCGCCGGCGGCAAACGCGCGCGCCCGAACCTCGTGCTGCTCACCGCCCGGTTAGGGCAGGCCGACACCGAGGACATCATCGACGCAGCCGTGGCCGTCGAGCTCATCCACCTCGCCTCGCTCTACCACGACGACGTCATGGATGACGCCCCGGTGCGCCGTGGGGCACCGGCCGCCCACGAGGTGTGGGGCAACTCGGTGGCCATCCTCACCGGGGATCTGCTCTTCTCCAAGGCTTCCGGAGTGACCGCGAAGCTCGGCCCCGAGGCTGTGCGCATCCAGGCAGAGACCTTCGAACGCCTCGTCCTCGGCCAGCTCAACGAATTCGCCGGACCGCCCGAAGGCGACGACGTCATCGACCACTACATCCAGGTGCTCGCGGACAAGACGGGCTCGCTCATCGCCACCTCGGCGCAGTTCGGGGTCATGTTCTCCGGCGCGGATCCGGCCCTGGCTGACCCCGTGCGCACCTTCGGTGAGCGGGTGGGAGTGGCCTTCCAGCTCGCCGATGACATCATCGACCTCACGACGACGAGTTCCGAGTCCGGTAAGACCCCGGGCACGGACCTGCGCGAACGCGTCCCGACCCTGCCCGTGCTCTACGTGCGGGCGGCAGCCGCCGACGGTGACGATTCCGCCGCCGAGGTGGTGCGCCTCCTCGATGCGGATCTGAGCTCCGACGCCGCCTTGGAGACCGCCCGGGCCGCCCTGGCCGCACATCCCGTGACCGAACGTGCCCGTGCCGAGGCTCTGCGTTGGGCCGATGAGGCGAAGGCCGCACTCGCACCGCTGCCGGCGGGTCAGGTCAAGGACTCCCTGTTCGCGTTCGCCGACTCCGTCGTCTCCCGCACCTCCTGAACCTCTCCGGCTGAATTTCCCGTTCCGCATCACTGCGGCCGAAGCAAGGACGAACAGCGATGACCAGCCCCGCGGCACCGTTGCCGACACAGCCCTCGAGAAGGCGACTGGCTCACGCCGATTGGATCGGACTGGGCGTCCTCGTCGCCGTCCTCGTGGTGGGGCTGAGCTGGTCGAAATGGCTGCCCTACTGGGACAAGGCGTGGACGATGAGCCAGACCTCCGTGTGGGACGGCAGTCCGCTCTTCGACGCGGCCGGCGACACGATCTCGCTCGCAGGTGCTTGGGACTTCACGCTCGTGTACTTCACGGCCGTGTGGAAGGCTCTGCTCGTGGCACTGCTCGTCGCTGCTGCCATCGATGCCCTCGTGCCTCGTGACTGGCTGCTGCGGCTGCTCAACCGCCGCAGCCATACGGGTCAGGCCCTCGTCGGAGCTGCCCTGTCCACGCCGAGCATGATGTGCACCTGCTGCGCGGCCCCCGTTGCTGCCGGTCTGCGCGACACCGGGGTGAGACGATCAGCGGCGCTGGCGTACTGGGTCGGCAATCCGCTGCTCAACCCGGCCGTGCTCATCTTCTTAAGCCTCGTCCTGCCGTGGCAGTACGTGGCCGTGCGCATCGTCTTCGCCCTCCTCGTCGCCGTCGGCGCGAGCGCTCTCATCGGACGGTGGATCACGGGAGGTGCCGATGAGGTGCCCGACCCGAGTCCTACCTCGCCGAGGCTGTCCTCCCTGCCCGTGCGCTACCTGCGGTCCCTGGGCCGGTTCACACTCATCCTCGTGCCCGAGCATCTCGCGCTCGTCTTCCTCGTCGGGCTGCTCGCTCCGTGGCTGACCGGGGTCTACGGGCTCGAAGCGCAGCTGGGCGCCGGTGCGGTGCTCGTTGTGGCGGTGGTGGCGACGCTGCTCGTCATCCCCACCGGGGGAGAGATCCCGATCATCCTCACCCTTCTGCCCCTGGGCGTCGGTGCCGGCGTCACGGGAGCTCTGCTCATCGCCCTGCCGGCCCTGAGTATTCCGTCGATGGTCATGGTCGGCAAGGCGATGGGGTGGAGGACGATCGCGGGGATGGGTGCCGCCGTGGCGGTGGCCGCGATACTCGCCGGGGGAGCGCTGGTGGTGCTGAGCTGATCCACCGGCGGTGTCGGCCGCCTCGGCGAAGGTGTCGGCGAACGCGGGCTACGAGGTCAGGCGGCGCAGAGTGAGATACGACCCCAGCGCGAAGACCGCGGTCAGTCCCAGTGCCCAGCAGGCCAGGCCGATCGCCTGCGTGTTCGCCAGCCACATCCACAGCTCACCCCAGGACTGGTTGAAGCTCAGCCAGGCGGCACCGGCCAACAGCACCAGAGCGATGACGATGATCGAGAGCGTGAGGATGAGCGCACCGAAGCGCTTGTTGACGATGGCGAACCAGAAGCCGAGGACGAACCACAGCATCGTGAGCACGAAGTAGATGAAGCCGGCGGCGAGCGGTCCGCTCGCCCACACCCACGGCAGGTAGGCGAAGTAGCCGCCCATCCCGTAGCCGTTCGTGGCCTGTTCGATGAGGCCGAGGGCGACGAAGACGGCGGAGACTCCAACGGCGCTGATCGCGGCAGCTATGAGAGAGCCGAGGTAGAACTCGCGACGGGTGAGGCTCATAGCCTGGGAGAAGTAGAAGGTGAGGTTCATCGCTTGGGCTCCGACGACGGCGAAATACCACAGCGGAGCCTGTGACCCGCCGCTGTACATCGGTCCGTCGACGCCCGATGCCGAGATGATCCAGTAGATGATGAGGGTGATGAGCCACATCCCGCCGAGGACGAGGGCGGGGACCCAGACGAAGGTCTGGGTGTTGGTGAACTGGAGGCGGATGACTCCCAGCGTGCGGTTCCTCGGACGCGAGGGAGCGGTTCGGGGCGGGTGTTCGATCGCAGCGGTCATGACTGCAGGCTCCTGACTTCGGCGTCGGCTGCGGGACGGTCGGTGGAATCGGTCTGTGTGCTGCGCACGATGAGCTGCTGCAGGGAGACAGGCGTGAGGTCGAGGTTGGCCTCGGCGATGAACTCGCAGTCGGTTCTGCTGAGCCGGCCGAGCATCGTCACCGAGGCGACCCGACCGAGGGATTCGCGGTGGATGACCTCGCGACCGGCCGCGAGGCGGTTGACCGCGTCGGCATCTCCGACGACGTTGACCGCGCGATTGCGGACCTCCTCGGTGGTCTCGTCCATGATGATGCGGCCGCGGTCGATGACGATGACGTTCTCGATGAGATCGGCGACTTCGTCGATGAGGTGGCTCGAGAGCAGGATAGTGCGCGGATGCTCGGCGTAGTCGGCGATGAGGCGGTCATAGAAGGTCTGCCGGGCGACGGCGTCGAAGCCGAGATAGGGCTCGTCGAAGAAGGTGATCTCGGCGCGGGAGGCCAGCCCGATGATGACGCCGATGGCGGACTGCTGTCCCCGGGAGAGCTTCCTGGTCATCGTCTTCAGAGGCAGGCGAAAGTCGTCTGTGAGCTCCTCTGCCAGGGCCTGATCCCAGTGCGGGAAGAACAGCCGGGCGTTCGCCAGTGCGTGACCGGCATTCGAATCGTCCGGATATTTCTGGCTCTCGCGGACGAAGCACATGCGGGCCAGCACCCGGGCATTTTCGTAGGGATCCTCCCCGAAGACCGCGACCTCACCGCTGGTGGCGAAGTTCTGGGCCGTGAGAATCGACATCAGAGTCGTCTTGCCGGCGCCGTTGCGCCCCAGCAGTCCGTAGATCGAGTCCTTCTCGATGGTGAGGCTGATGTCATCGAGTGCGGTGGTGTTCTTGTACGTCTTGGTGAGGTGGCGGACCTCGATGACGGAGTTCATGGGTCATCCCTTCGCTGCGGACGGATCGAGTGTGGTCGGATCGAGCGCTCTCGGATCGGTGGTGGTCGGGTCGATGGCGGTGGTCAGGCGGAGTTCTCGGGAGCGCTCTTCGATGAGCGCGATCACGTCCTTCGAGCCCAGTCCGAGGCGATTGGCCTCGGCGAGGAGCGGAGTGATGAAGTTCTCGGAGAAGGTGGTGCGGTGCTCGTTGATCAGCAGTGCTCGGGCGCCTTCGGTGACGAACATGCCGATTCCGCGGCGCTTCTCCAGCACCCCCTTGGACACGAGCTGATTGATGCCCTTGGCGGCAGTGGCCGGGTTGATGGTGTAGAAGCCGGCGAGTTCATTCGTCGACGGAGCCCGCGAGAGTTCGGGCAGGGTTCCGTTGAGGATCGAGTCCTCGACCTTCTCGGCGATCTGGATGAAGAGGGGTTTGGCGTCGTCGATCATTCTCGGCTCCATGTGCATTGGTTAGTTACCTAACTAATGAACCATGGCGCCTATGGGGGTGTCAAGGGCCGGAGACGATCCGAGCGGGAAATCCTGGGGCTCGCCCCAATTGCTACCTGACGGCGGCTCAGCAACCTCGCGCGAGGTTGCTGAGCCGCCGTCAGGCAGCAATAGAGAGGTGCCGCGGGTTCAGATCAGGGTCAGAAACGGCGCCTGCTGGCGCGGACGAGGTCGGTGCAGAGCAGGATGACGGCGATCCAGATGATGAAGAAGCCGATCCACCTCGGTGTCGACATCGCTTCGCCGAGGACTGTGATGCCGAGGATGAACTGGATGGTCGGGGTGATGTATTGGAGCATGCCCACCCAGGACAGAGGGATGCGGCGGGCGGCGGCGCTGAAGAGGATGAGCGGGATGGCAGTGGCGGGGCCGGTGATGATGATGACAGCGACGTGCCAGCCGCCGAATCCGCTGAACGTCTGCAGACCCTGTGAGGCGATGAAGAGGAGGTAGATCGCCGAGGGCACGGTGAGGACGAGGCTTTCGACGGTCATGCCCTCGAGTGCGCCGACCCGCCCTCCGACCTTGTTCTTCACGAGGCCGTAGAGGCCGAAGGACAGTGCCACGATGAAGGAGAGGTAAGGCATGCGGCCGAGGCCGATACCGACGATGATCACGGCCAGCAGACCGAAGCCCACGGCCGTCCACTGCAGGGGTCGCAGCTTCTCGCCGAGGAAGATCACGCCGAGACCGATGGAGATGAGCGGGTTGAGATAGTAGCCGAGCGAGATCTCGACGAGTTGGTTGGTCTCGACGCCGTAGATGAAGGTCGTCCAGTTGATCGCGATGAGCACCGAGGCGAGCACGAGGAGGCCGAAGGTCCGCGGAGAGCGCATGATCTGCCAGGTGCGGACGAAGCCGCCGGTGAACGCGAGGAGGCCCGCACAGAAGACCAGCGACCAGATGACCCTGTGCGAGACGAGCTCGAGGGCACCGGTGGGTGCTGCGGCCGCGAAGACGAGCGGCATGACGCCCCACAGCAGGTAGGCGCCGAGGCCGTTGATCAGTCCGGCGCGGCGGATCGCTGCGTCGTCGGGGGCAGGATTCTGGCTCACGGACGTCAGTCTAGTGAGCCTTCCGAAGCGCTCGCGCCCGGGGTGCCGGTCTGAGACGAATGCGAGTTTGGTCACGTCCTTGTAAGGATTGCCTACATTGGCGATAGACTCGGGGGCGACTGACTAGAGAGGTGTGAGAATGACTCGTCCCTTCCGGGTGGCCATCGTCGGCGCCGGCCCTGCCGGGATCTATGCTGCGGATCTCATGACGAAGGCGGAACGCGACTTCGAACTGAGCATCGACCTCTTCGACCGTCTGCCGACTCCCTTCGGCCTCGTCCGCTACGGAGTCGCCCCTGACCATCCGCGGATCAAGGGCATCATCAACGCACTCATCAAGGTCCTCGATCGCGGTGACATCCGCCTGTTCACCAATGTCGAATACGGCGTCGACCTCCACCTCGAAGAACTCACCGACCGCTATGACGCCGTCATCTTCTCCACCGGCTGCTTCGTCGATGCCGCACTCGACCTGCCCGGCGTCGATCTGCCCGGCTCGTACGGGGCCGCGGACTTCGTCAATTGGTACGACTCCCATCCCGACGTCGGCCAGACCTGGCCCTTGGACGCCGAGAGAGTCGCGGTCATCGGCAATGGCAATGTCGCACTCGACGTGGCGCGTGTGCTGGCGAAGCAGGCCGATGACATGCACACCACGGAGATCCCCGATCACGTGTACGAGGGGTTGAAGTCCTCGCAGGTCACCGATGTCCACATCTTCGGTCGCCGCGGCCCGGCGCAGGCGAAGTTCACGCCTCTGGAACTTCGCGAACTCGGTCACGTCAAGGATGTCGACATCATCGTCTACCCCGAAGACTTCGAGTTCGACGAAGGGTCCATGGAAGCCATCGAGTCGAGCAATCAGGTCAAGCAGGTGGCGAAGACCCTCACCGACTTCACGATGCGTGAGCCCACTGGAGCCAAGCGCCGACTCCACCTGCACTTCCTCCACGCACCGGTGGCCATCCTCGGCGAGGATCGGGTGGAGGGTCTGCGCACCGAACGCATGGAACTCGACGGATCCGGCGGGGTCACTGGCACCGGAGCCTTCCACGACTGGGAGCTCGATGCGGTCTACCGTGCGGTCGGCTATGCCGGCACTGAACTGCCGCAGCTGCCCTTCGACGACCGCAAGCGCGTGATCCCCAACCACGAGGGCCGAGTCGTCGATGCCGATGATCAGACGCAGGCCGCCGAGGCCGATGTGGTCCAGGGCGTCTACGCCACCGGTTGGATCAAGCGCGGACCCGTCGGGCTGATCGGGCACACGAAGGGCGATGCGCTGGAGACGATCGGGCATGTCTTCGCCGACCGTGAGGCCGGAGCACTCACCGAGCCGGTGTACCCCGACGAGTCGGCGATCGTCGACCTGCTGGAGTCCAAGGGCATCGACTACGTCGACTGGGAGGGCTACCACCGCGTCGAGGCCGCTGAGAAGGCCGCCGGCGAGGCCGAGGGCCGCGAACGGATCAAGCTCGCCACCCGCGAGGCGATGCTGGCAGAGGCCCGTGGCAACGTCACTTCGGAGTCGGTTGGGCAGGCGGCCTCCGGCCACTGAGCCTCTCCGAACGTCCCGCCCCGGCAGTGCTGAGCCGCACCGGTGGCGGAACACCCTGCCGCCTGCGGCACACCGCACCGTCCGCGGCGGCAGCATCCCTCACCGGTCGCCGCACGTCCTACCGCTCGCGGCATCTCCTCCAGGTGCACCGGGGTGACGAGTCGCTGCCGGTGTGGGATGGTCCCGACGCGTAGAGTCGGAAACGTCCACTGCGCACCGGTGTGCGCGCCGAAAACAGGCAGGGAGGCCCCGTGAGCCAAGAATCGGAGCTGAGAACGGTCGTCGAACGCGCCTACGTCGAACGACTCGATGCCTGGCAGACGGCGGCCGTGCGGATCAAACACTGGCTCAAGGAGCAGCAGAAGGGCCTGCTCAAGGACAAGGACATCTCCCGCCTCGACGTCGACGGGCACCGGATCAAGGATGCTGCGAGGACGCTGGCCAAGCTGACCGAGAAGTTCGATGAGGATCCGCAGCTGGAAGTCCGCGACACCGACGACGTCGAGGACCAGATCCGCGACATCGTCGGCATCAAGGTGCTGTGCAAGTCCCCACGTGACCAGAAGATGATGTTCGAGGCTCTGCGCGACCCCGAACAGCTCGGCTCCTTCGACCTCATCGAGTCGCGGGACTACACGAATCCTCCGAAGGCCAGCGGCTACCGAGCCTGCCACGTCATTCTTCGCATCCCCTCTGACCAGGGGCAACCCGTCTTCGCTGAAATCCAGGTCAAGACCCGGCTTCAGGATGCCTGGAGCGAACTGACCCATGAGGACATGTACAAACCGGGCGCCGCGATGAAGCCGAGCAAGCTGCACGGGGAATTCGCCCGGGCGATGGCGAATATGCTCGCCACCGTCGATGACATGGCCGACACTCTGGCCGTCGAGCTCACTGCACTGACCGATCCCGAACACGAACTCGATCCGGTGGCGGTGCGTGAGCAGCAGAGTGCGATCGACGTCCGAGTGCGTGCCACGGGACCCAAATACGCCTTGGCCGTCGACAGTTCGGGACGGCAGGGCCTCATCCCGGCCTTCGCTGTGCGCAAACTCAGCGAGACGAAGGGCACCATCAAGGTCAACGACTTCATCGCCGTCGACGATCGCCTGCGGGTCAGTGTGGAAGAGGACTCGAAGGGCCTGTACTACATTCCCCTCGAACTGCCCCGACGCCACGAATGAACCGCGGCAAGGATCGGGCATCGCCGTGAGCTGAGCCGTGTCCGGGGCCCAGGATCAGTCTCCCCACGCCGAGGTGGCCCGCCCGTCCGTGGCGATGTCGTCGATGAGGTCGGCCAAGCCGGCCGGGTCCTCCAGATGTGCCATGTGTCCTTGGCCTTCCAGCACGTGAGTGCGGGCCCCCGGGAATTCGTTCCAAGACATCGGCGAATGAGGTCCCATAGGGCGCCTCGCCGAGGTTCTCACCGCCGACGATGAGATCGATCAGACCGATGCGCGCTCCATATTCCGCGGGCGGTTCCATGAGGTTGATGGCCTCGGTCTCGAGGTAAAGCGGATGTGCGAGCTCTGTGAGCGCGTTCCATGACCGGCGGTTCGATCGCAGCTCTCGGACGTGGGACTCGTCGAATCCGGAGATGTCGCGATTGACGATCTCGACGATTCGATCCCAGTCCTCGGCCGTATATGCGTCGCGCAGCACAGGGAGAGCGTCGGCGCCGAATGGGCGCTCGACGGGTTCGTATGCGATGAGGCGGTCGAGGTCGAAGCGGTTGCCGGCGTGCAGCGCAATGAGTGCACCGTAGCTCCACGCGACGACGGACCGAGAGCCGAGGTGCGCGAGCACATCAGCGAGGTCGTCCACTTCCATCTCCAGGGAATAGGTCTCCGGCAGAGGTGCCGATGGTCGTCGTCCGCGGCGATTGATGACGGCGACGCTCGTCCACGTTCGAATGGCCCGGGCGACCTTTCGCCATGCATGCGCATCGCTCATCACTCCCGGGAGGATGACGACCGGTGTCTGCTCGCCATCGTCCTCGGCGGCTTTCGAATCGCTCTTTTGGTGGATGTCGACCGTCAGGAAGTTTCCGTCTCTCAGGCCGATCTGTTTCTGAATCATCTGTTCCATAAAGCTATTATGTAGCAGATGATCTAGAATGCAAGGATGAGTTCCCGAGGGCGCCCGCCGAGCTATGACCGCGAAGTCGCCATCCGCGAAGCGGCCAGACTCTTCTGGCGTCGCGGTTACAACGGCACCTCGACGCGGGAGCTGACGTCCGCACTCGGTATGTCGACATCGAGTCTGTACTCGGCTTTCGGCAGCAAAGCCGAGCTGTTCGCCACCGCTGTGAGGACCTATGCCGATCGGTACTCGCGAATCTACGAGTCCGCTTTGGCGGAGCCGTTGATCCCTGATGTGGTGACCAGCCTGCTCCGCGGATCGATCATGGAATTCACCCCGGATCCGAGTGTTCATCCCGGGTGTATGGTGACGAGCGCGATCATGATCGATTCGCCAGAGACTCTCGACGCTCGCCGCCTCATCGAGGAATCGAGCGCGGCGAACGCGGCAGCGCTGCAAGAGCGATTCGTGCGGGCGATCAACGAAGGCGAGCTGACCGGTAGCACCTCGGCGAAGCACCTCGCCGACTATGTGCAGACTCTGTGGCAGGGACTCTCGGCGCAGTCGAACCGAGGAGTGACGAGAGGACAGCTGTTGACCATCGCCGAGGTGGGGGCTCGGGTCGTATGGGGCGAGCTCTCGGGCGGCGCTGACAGAGCGGCGGGGCCGCCGCGGCACACGTGAGTCCTCCCGCCAGCGCGCTCTCACTCACCGTATTACAGGAGCGAACGACATCACGGGCGGCGACGAGGTTGGCCAGCGGGGCGCGGACCTCCGAGCAGCCGCGGGTCTTGAGTCCGCAGTCGGGGTTTACCCACAGCCGGTCGGCCGGAACCTTCGCCAGTGCGGCATCGATGAGCTCGGTGAGCTCGGTGAGCTCGCGGACCGAGGGCACCCTCGGCGAATGGAGGTCGTAGACACCGGGCCCGATTCCGCGGACGAAGTCGAAGCTAGCGATGTCGTCGAGCACCTCCATCCGTGACTGAACCGCCTCGATACTTGTGACATCGGCATCGAGGGCGTTGACCGCGTCGATGATCTCCCCGAACTCCGAACAGCACAGATGGGTGTGGATCTGCGTTCCGGGAGCGACTCGGGAATTGACGAGTCGGAAGGAGCGCAACGACCAGTCAAGGTAGGACTTCCGGTCGGCCTCCCGCAGAGGCAGCAGCTCTCGCAGGGCGGGCTCATCGACCTGGACGATGCCGATACCGGCCGCTTCGAGGTCGGAGGCCTCGTCCGAGAGCGCCAAGGCGATCTGATCGGCCGATTCGGCCAACGGCACGTCATCGCGGACGAAGGACCACGCGAGGATCGTCACCGGGCCGGTGAGCATACCCTTGACCGGACGTTCCGTCTGCGTCGCGGTGTACGTCGACCATTCGACGATGATCGGCGCGGGCCCGGCGGACCGCGGCCGTCTGCGGAAAAGATCCGACGGTCGTCGTCGGCAGCGACGGGATCGCGAGGCCGGCCTACGCCTCCTGCCTCGTCGTATAGTCGGAGCGGAAGCCGTCGTCACCGGCCAGGGCCGCGGTGCGGGAAGCCACCTCGGCGTTGTGGACCCGCACCGACACGGCGCGGGTGCGGCGGGCACGATCCGAACGGTTGAATGCCTCGGTGCGGGCCTCGGCACCGGAGGACAGGGCGGTCGACAGCGCCTCGACCTCGCTGACCTTCTCCTCGGCGAAGGACAGCCAGGAGGCGACGTCGACCGGGAGCGCGGATTCGTCGGCCACGGTGTAGGGCACGTGGAGCAGGGAGGTCGAGGTCGAGACGCTCAGAGACTCGCGGCCCAGCGACGAGAGGACCTCGAGGCTTGTCCGCAGATCATCGGCCCAGATGTTCCTGCCGTCGACGACCCCGGCCACGAGGTGGGTCGACTCGGGCACTTCGGCGGTTACGCGGTCGAGGTACCCCGGGTCGAGGCTGCGGGTGGCTGCGGAGATATCGACGCCGAGGGCATCGATGCCCGAGGTCGCCAGTGTCGAGAGCCCGGACCGCAGGGTCCCGTACGGGGCGGTGACGAAGATCTTCGGATGTGTTCTCGCCCTGGACAGGGCGGCATAGGTGCGCCCGGCCGCTTCGGCGAGCTTCTCATCGGGGATGCCGGGAGCGTCGGT
The DNA here is from genome assembly GCF_011617245.1 of Brevibacterium atlanticum. Taxonomy (NCBI): domain Bacteria; kingdom Bacillati; phylum Actinomycetota; class Actinomycetes; order Micrococcales; family Brevibacteriaceae; genus Brevibacterium; species Brevibacterium atlanticum. The sequence continues at coordinate 1,339,516 of NZ_CP050152.1, forward strand.
GACCAACGCCGGTTCGTCGAGCTGGACCCATTCGACGCCGGCGGCGGCGAGGATGGAGATGACGTCGAGGTAGACGGTGGTGAGCTCCTCGAGCCGGTCCAGCGGCGAGGTGGTGGTGCTGGCCGCTGTCTTCGCCAGAGTGAGCAGGGTGACCGGTCCGACGAGGACAGGGCGGACGAGGTGGCCGGCGGCCCTGGCCTCGGAGACGAGGGAGAGCAGATGCTGTGGGTGAGCCTTGAAGGTCGTCGAGTCCTCGAGCTCGGGGACGAGGTAGTGGTAGTTCGTGTCGAACCATTTCGTCATCTCGAGTGGCGAACGCCGATCGGTACCGCGGGCGAGGGCGAAGTAGTCGTCGAGGTCGAAGTCGGTGCCGGTGGTCTCGGAGGGGATGAGGCCGACGCTCAGAGCGGTGTCGAGGACATGATCGTAGTGGCTGTAGGACACGGGGATCGCGTAGTCCTCGGTGAGGCCGAGCGCACGCAGCCGGTGGTAGGTGTCGATGCGCAGGGTATGCACGGCCCGGGTGAACTCAGCGGCGTCGATGCGGCCGGCCCAATAGGATTCGAGGGCCTTCTTCTGTTCGCGTCGGGCTCCGATGCGCGGGTAACCGGTGATCGTGGCCTGGGGGAATGCACTGGTCATCAACGTGTTTCCTTCTGTGTTGTGGTTTCTCTGTCGGTCGTCGGCGGCCACGGCCGAGGTGGTGACGGGGGTGGGCGAGTCGAGGAACCGCAGCAGTCCCTGCAGCCGTGCGGCCTGCTTCTCGAACCGGGGCGGGATGACCTCGAAGGGCAGCGCTCGGCGCAGGCGGTGCCGGGCTGCCGGCTGAGTCTCGAGCGCGGAGGCCGGGGCCGAGGCGGAGATCCGCTGCGTGGTGAGAGTGGTGGACATGCCGCCATCCTCACAGCGGCGGCGGATGCGTGCGGGGCGAGCCGATGATCGGCGTCGCAGCCCGTCATGTGAGGGTCAAGGAACGTACGGTTCGGTCAGAAGACGACTCAGTCCGTCATCGTCGCGCGGCCGACCGGTGGGTGGGGTATGGTGGCCATCCCCGAGGTCACGCGTAGACTCCTTGAGTGACTTCCATCCGAACAGTACGCCGCTGGGCTATCCGAGTGGTGGCCGGTGTACTGGCGCTCTGTGTCCTCGCCGTTCTCGGGCTGGTGATCCGGGCGAAGTCGGGAGTGATGCACGCCGAGTCGGAGGCCTGGGAATCCGTCCTCACCGACCCGACGATCACCGTCGAAGAGCATGCGGACGCTGTCGTGCTGCACCCGGCCGAGGAGACGACGACTTCGATCGGTCTCGTCTTCTACCCCGGGGCGAAGGTCGATGCGGCAGCCTATGCCCGGCGTCTGAGCGGGATCGTTGCCGAAGGCTCTGCCACGGTCGTCATCGTCAAACCGTGGCTGCGCCTGGCCATCGTCGACCCGCGCGGTCTGTCCGTCTTCACGGACTATTCGCCAGGGACCGAGTCGTGGATGGTCGGCGGGCATTCCATGGGCGGGGTCCGCGCCTGCTCCGCCGCCGGTGAGGCCGATGCGCTCGTGCTCTTCGGCTCCTATTGCGCCGCCGATCTCTCCGACGATCCGATTCCGGTGCTCAGCCTCTCCGGCAGCGAGGACGGACTCTCCACACCGCAGAAAGTCACTGACGCTCGTGAGAAGCTCCCCGACTCGGCGAGGATGGTCGAGATTCCGGGAGCCAACCATGCGAGCTTCGGCGACTACGGTGCGCAGAAAGGCGACGGTTCGCCCCGCATCGGCGATGATCAGATGAACTCGACCGTTACAGCCGAGCTGCTCGACTTCGCCGAGGGAGTGCGCAGTGAGTGAGCGGCACCGACCTCAGCGGTAGTTCGTGAACTGGAGGTCGATCTCGAGGTCCTGGCTCTTGAGCAGGGAGATGACCTCCTGCAGGTCATCGCGCTTCTTCGAACTCACTCGCAGCTCGTCTCCTTGGATCTGCGCCTTGACGCCCTTGGGGCCTTCGTCGCGGATGATCTTCGAGATCTTCTTCGCATTGTCCTTGTCGATACCCTCCTTGATCGAAGCGTCGATGCGGTATTCCTTGCCGGAGGGGTAGGGGTCGCCGTCCTCGAGGGACTTCAGTGAGATGCCGCGCTTGACCAGCTTCGACTGGAAGACGTCGAGGATGGCCTTGACCCGGTCCTCGCTGTTGGCCTTCATCTGCACGGCCTCGCCGCTCCAGGCGATCGAGGCGTCGGTGCCGCGGAAGTCGTAGCGGGAGTTGATCTCCTTCGCTGCCTGGTTGAGCGCGTTGTCCGCCTCCTGGCGATCGACCTTGCTGACGATGTCGAATGAGGATTCGCTGGCCATGGATGCTCCTTGTGCTCGTTGACTTCGGACCCGCGCTCGGCGGGTGTGACTCTCAAGCTCAAGTCTAGTGGAGGGTCCCGGATGTGATGTGTGTCAATCGAGTTGGTGATTCGGGTCCGAGCCTTGTATTCTTTTCAGGTGCTCATCGAGCGCTGACTGCGGCAGATTGCCCGAGCGGCCAAAGGGAGCTGACTGTAAATCAGCCGGCATTGCCTTCATAGGTTCGAATCCTATATCTGCCACGCAGAAGGAACGGCCCCGTGACTTGTGGAAACACAGGACACGGGGCCGTTTCGCATACCGGAGTGCCCCTTGCGAACCTTGCGCTGAGGAGCCTAGCGTATGAGGACAGCAGACGGGAGAGGCGCGACCATGAGCGACCAACCGAGCGAAGGCGAGACTCCTCGGCGACTGAATTCGCTCGAGGACCGCAACGCCGTGGTCGAATCCGCCCTCGACAAGGCCATCAAGCGCGGGGATTTCGACGATCTGCCCGGGCTCGGCAAGCCGCTGACCGGCCTGCACGGGTCCTCCGATCCCGACTGGTGGATCAAGCAGAAGATGGACAACGAGGGCATCAACGGCGTCGCTCCTGCCGCCTTCCAGCTGCGCAAGGAGAACGCCGTCCTCGACGACACCATCGACGCCTTCACCAGCGAATCCGACGTTCGCGACTACCTCGCCGGGTTCAACGCGCGGGTCCGCGAAGCGGTGATGGATCTGAGGGAGGGCCCGCCTGTCTTCACCCCTCCGCGTGACGTGGAGAAGGAAGTCCGCGCGTGGCGGCTGCGACGCAGCCACCGAACCACGAAGACCGACAGCGCCGAGGTGGCCCCGCCCTCGAGTGGGCAACCGTCGACGCCCTCGAGCGACCGACCACGGAGCGACGGTGGCCCGGAAGCGGTGGACGGTGATGCTGGGTCCGGTGGGTCACCTCGGCGGTGGTGGCACTTCTTCCGCAGGTGAGGCGGTTGCGGATGATCCGTCGTCGGCGTGCGAACCTCCGGTGAGGATGACCGCAGCGGCGGTGCACGCGAGGCCGAGGATCGCCAGCGGCAGATCGAGTCCGTAGCTCGAGATCGCCAGTGATTGGACGATGAACACGGCGACGGCGATGGTCGTGACGGCGGCGGAGGGCCACCTCGGCGAGAGGATCGGCTGCGGGCTCTCCCACCGTCGTGTGACGCTCGAGATAGCCCACACGATGACGACGACGGCGACGACGAAGAGCGGGCGGGTCAGCCACCAGGCGCCGGTGCCGGGGTCGGGCATCGGCAGCCACAGCAACTGGATTCCGGTGAGCAGGACGATGGCCGGGACGTGCCAGAGGTAGACCGACATCAGCCGGGAGCCGAGGAAGAACACGATGGCTTGGGCCGGTTTCGTCCCCATGATCGCCGTGAGCGGGCGGTGGAGCAGGGTCAACAGGGCCGCCTGGATGACGGCGAGGACGGCCAGGGGCAGGGTCGGGGGCCATTGGTTGGTGAGCATGCTCGCCGAATATTCACCGAGAATGACCAACAGTCCCAGGCACGCGAAGCCGGCGACGATGAGGACCAGATTCCACCAGCGCACGCGGGAGAACCAGCCGTCACGCAGGCAGAAGCCGATCTGCTGGGCGAAGAGCCAGACGAATGCGACGTTGGGCAGGCCGAAGAGCTCATCGCCGATGCCGTAGCCCTCGGCAGGGATCCGGCCCAGACCGAGCCCTTGGATGCCGACGACCAGGCGGACCACGTCGACGAAGAACGCTCCCGCGAAGAGGACGACGAGGGCGAGCCACGGGTTGTGTTCGTGCCAGCGGATCATCCACGGGGCCAGTGCCTGGGCGAGTGCGTACGCGGCGAGGAACCACAGCACCGAGCCGACGGGCACGGCGATGGCCCCGGCCAGGCCGGGTTCGACACCGATGGCACTCACGATGATGAGCGCGACGGTGAGGACGATGAACAGCGGGAGGGCCGGCAGCGCGAGGCGACGCAGACGGGTGCGCACGAACGTCGAGGCGGTTTCGCCGCGACGCTGCGCCGACTCCCAGCCGACCCTGGCGGCGAAACCGCCGACCACGAAGAACATGGGCATGATCTCGGCGATCCAGGTCGCCGGCGCGAACCACCGCTGCCCGGAGACGGGGTTGATGATGAAGGGCGTGCCGTCCGGGTTGCGACCGACGCTGACGAGCAGCAGATGGACGAAGACGACGACGAGCACACACACGACTCTGGCGAGGTCGAGGGTGAGATCGCGATGGCGCGGGACCGAGGTATTCACACTGACCACGGTAGGTGGGTTCGCACGGCGGCGGGGGATGCGGATGTGTCAGATCAGACGCATGGCTGCGACTATGCCGTCATCGTCTCCTTCGCCAGTCTCTCGATCGCGAGGTGGGCCAGGAGGGCCGCCTGATCGCCGAGCACCGAATCGTCGAAGATGACGAAGGGGGAGTGGTTGTTGCCCTGTCGATCGGCGGGAACGTCGGTGCGCTCGGCCCCGAACATGAGATACGTGCCGGGCACCTCGCGGAGCACGAACGAGAAGTCTTCACTCGGCATGATCGGCTGCGCGAGCACCTCCACCCGGTCCTCGCCGAGGAGGCTCCCGAGTTCGCCGATCGCCCACTCTGTCTCGTCGACGTCGTTGACCGTGACCGGGTATTGGGCGTCGAATTCCACCTCGGCGGTGCAGCCGTGGGCCGCGGCGATGCCGTCGGCCAGCTGCTTCGATCGGGTGCGGACGATGTCGAGGGAGTCGTCGGAGAGTGTGCGCACTGTCGCGCCCATGGACGCCGAGGCGGGGATGACGTTGATCGCGTCCGAGGCGCGCAGCTGGGTCACGGACATCGCGATGGGGTCGAAGACGTCGATGCGGCGGCTGACCATATTCTGACACGCTGTGACGAGCTCGGCCAGGGCCGGTACCGGGTCGACGGCGGTCAGCGGTTGGGAGCCGTGCCCACCACGACCGTGGATGGTCACCCGAAGCGTGTTCGACCCCGCCTGCAGAGTCCCCGGGCGGGTCGCGACGACGCCGCGTGGACGCGGGAGCACGTGGACTCCGAACGCAGCGATCGCCCGCTGCCCGGCGGCATCGAGCACACCTTCATCGATCATCACCGACGCTCCGTTGTAGCCTTCCTCCCCGGGCTGGAACATGAAGACGACGTCCCCGGCCAGCAGTTCCCGGTGGGCGTGGAGGAGTCGCGCGGCTCCGACGAGTCCTGCGGTGTGCAGATCGTGTCCGCAGGCGTGCATGTGCCCGTTCGTCGAGGCGAACGGCTCGTCCGTCTCCTCGGCCACGGGGAGTGCGTCCATGTCTCCACGCAGCAGCACGGCGGGAGCATCGACGGGCTTGTTCGGATGCGTTCCGCGCAGAACGGCGACCACCGAGGTGGTGCCCTCACCCGTGGTCACCTCGAGATCGAGACCGGCCAGGGCCTCGAGGACGGCAGCTTGGGTCCGGGGCAGGTCGAGGCCGATCTCAGGATTCGCGTGGAGGGAGCGGCGCAGGTCCTGGAGTTCGGGCAGCAGTGCTTCGCCCTCGGCGAGCAGATCGTTCATGGTGTCCTTTCGCGTGGGAAGACAGTTCGCGTGGCATGAGGGTAGTCGGGAGACGTCACAGCAGGCTCACGAGGACGCTGGCGATGACGACCGATCCGGCGGACACCGAGGTGAAGCCGCCGACGAGCATCGGCGGAAGCATGACGTTGAGGAGAGCTTCCTTCTCGTCGTCGTCGCGGGCAATCGAGCGGGCGACCTCGTTGGTGAGCAGGTAGTCGGCGGGGAAGCCGTACATCGCGGTCAGCGCCACCGACATGCCCAGCGGGGCCTTCCATCGCAGCAGCTTCGTGGCGATGAACCCACCGAGGACGATGCCGGCGCCGCCGACGATGAGGATGGAGACAGTGGGGAGGAAGGCGTTGATGACGTCCTGTACCGAGGCGGTCACGAGCGGGGCCATGACGATCGCGATGACGCCTGCCATGGCGATGCCGAACGAGTTCGACCTCTCCATCGCCTTGTCGGGGGAGAGGCCTATCGCAGTGGCGAGGATGCCGAGGAGGAGAGCGACGATCGAGGACGGGATGTGCGTGGGGATCTCGATGAGAGTGGCGATCGATCCGCCCACGAGGATGAGGAAGAGCATGAACAGCTGGTTGTCGACGAGGAAGGACGGCAGGGTGATGAGCTTCTTCTTCTGCGCGGCCTCGGCTTCCTCTTCGTGGTGGGCGTGGGCGAGCTCCTCGAGTTCACCGCTGTCGCGCAGCTTCGTTGCGTAGCGACGGAGCAGGAAGTTCGTCAACGGCATCGACGGCAGCGACTGGAGCATGAGGACCAATGCCGGGAGGACGATGATCGACGAGGCGGCTCCGTGGGCTGTGAGTCCTTCGGTCGTCAGGCTGGTGGCGACGATGCCTCCGGCCAGTGGGCCGGAGCCGGCGACGAAGGTCTCGAAGCCGAAGATCGGGGCGACCACGGCGAGGATGAGCAGAACCGCGACGAGCATGCCTGCGACCGCGATGATCACCGAGCGCCACTGTTTGAGCATCACTCGCAGCGGGATGAGCGTACCCATGTGGAAGAGCAGAGGGGCGACGAGGATGGTGTAGATCTGGACGAGCATCGAATCGTCGACGACGGAGTCCGGGACGATGCCGATCTTCGCGAAGATGAAGATGCCGAGCATCGCCACGAGCAGACTGGGAACGCGGGCTTTCGACCAGATCGAGATCAATTCGCCCAACGCGATGAACGCGAGAACGATGGCGGCAGCGAAGATGGCTTCCATAGATGGTCCTTAGAATCGGAAAGTGAACCGGATCACAAGATACTACGTGATGGTCTCCGTTCGGAGGTTTCGGTGAGATTTCCTGATCACCGGGACTGCGCCACTGCTGTTCGCGCGGCGGTCATCGGGGTCAGGGCATAGGGTGGAGGTATGAGTTTCCTGCAGTTCCTCCACCAACGAGGCATAGTCGAACGCCCCGGTTCGGGCAGCCGCCCCCTGGTCATCGCTCACCGAGGCTATTCGGCGGTGGTGCCGGAGAACAGTCTCGCCGCTGTCGATGCCGCCCGTGCGCTCGGGGTCGACTTCATCGAGGTCGACACCTCGACGAGTGCCGACGGTGTGCCGGTGATCCTCCACGACCCCGATCTCGACCGGACGACGAATCGGAAGGGGCCGGTCGTCAATCTCACCGCCGAGGAGCTCTCCTTCGTCGACGCCGGGTCCTGGATGGGGCCCGGGTTCACCGGCGTGCGGGTACCGACACTGTCGGCGGTGATGCGTTCGATCCAGCACCGAGGCGGTGAACTCCTCCTCGAGCTCAAGGGGGAGTGGTCATCGGGTGCGGTGGCGAGGATCTCCGAACTGGTCGTCGAGACCGGCATCGCCGATCGGATGGTGGTGCAGTCCTTCAACACCGTCACGTTGGAGACCTGCCGTGACATGCTTCCGATGGTCGCCCGGTTCCTGCTGCGGATGGTGCCCAAGCCCGAGGATATCGAGGTGGCCCGCGAACTCGGAGCGGTGGCGATCAATCCCTCGTACAAGGGCTTTTCGGTGCGGAGGTCCGTGGTCACGGAGATCCGGGACAACGACCTCGGCGTGTTCGTCTGGACCGCTGATGAGATGAACGAATGGAGGGAGCTCCTCGATGCCGAGGTCGATGGGATCATCACCAATCATCCGGGCCGCCTGCAGGGCTTCCTGGCGGGACGATTCGACCCGGTGAAGTAGGCTGCTGAATCGCACGGTCACGGGTGTTGTGGGCACGGCAGCCGACCGATCCTGCCGATTTCGGGGCTTGTGAGTGAGGTCACCGAATCCCGATTTGCCCCGGCCGCGCAAAGCCGTGTAAATTCTTACCTGTTGCCCCGATAGCTCAGTCGGCAGAGCATCTCCATGGTAAGGAGAAGGTCAAGGGTTCGATTCCCTTTCGGGGCTCTCGTGCCGCCTCAAATGCGGCGCTGGGGCGGGGTAGCTCAGCTGGTTAGAGCGCACGACTCATAATCGTGAGGTCGGGGGATCGAGTCCCCCTCCCGCTACAGACAGGCCCCTCACCTGAGATTCGATCTCGGTGAGGGGCCTTTTTCGCGCCCGCGAACCGGACTCCGACCTCGATCCAGCGGGAGCGCGCATATCGAATGGTGCGCGGGTCGACAGACGCGCTGCGCCTTGATCGACGGGTCCGGGGGTTCGTGCCCAGCGACCAGTACACACACCCTCGGCTGCCCTGCAACCCTTATGCACACCTTCGGTTTCGCGCGTCGAGTTTCGAAACGATACGTTGTGTTGCGTAATGGATGTGACGTATGCAATGCTCTGAATATGACCGAGAACACAACGAAGGGTCGACCCCTCGATGACGACCTGACCCGACGTGTTCTCGCGGCCGTGCGATCTCAGCTCGAGGAGCACGGATTCGTCAACCTCAACATCGAGAAGATCGCCTCGCTCGTGGGCTGCGGCAAGACGACGATCTACCGGCGGTGGCCGACAAAACCCGAACTCGTCGCGGCGGCCCTCGTCGATGGACTCACGCTCGGCGAACTGCCCGACACCGGTGACGTGGTGGACGACCTCGTCGAGCACGCGTGGCAGAATCTCGAGAATTTTCGCCGGTCGAAAGACGACGCGAAGAACAACGGATTGCTGTTGGCCATGTTCAACATGGACGTCATTCCGATCATCTCTGAGTCATTCATGAAGGTCCGCCATGCCATGGGACGAGAGATCCTCTCCAGGGCCGTCGACCGCGGCCAGATGAGTGACGAACTCGATCATGACCTCATCATCGACACTCTCGCCGGTTTCACCCTCTTCCGCATCACTCTCAAGCCCGACTCCAGTCGCACCGACGATGCCGCGCTCAGGGACACCTACCGCAGTCTCGTGTGTTCGCTCGTCGGCCGCTCGCCGACGACCGGCCGATGACACCCGGTGCTGTTGCGACGAGGCCGTCGCCGCACCGACCCGATACCCCGTGAAAGGACCTCAATGACCAGCCCCGATCCGACACTCGCCACGAGATCGAACAAGAGAATCCTCGCCGTCGTCGGCTTTCTCGTCTTCGTCGAATTCTCCAGTGGATTCCTGCAGGGCTACTACCTGCCTCTGCTCGACTCCGTGCGCGACCACCTCGGCGTCTCCGACGCTTCGATCGCTTGGTTCATCACCGTGCAGACACTCACTGCGGGCGTCTGTGTCCCGATCCTCTCGAAACTGGGCGACATCTTCGGACATCGGCGCATCCTGCGTATCGGCATCGTCACCGTCCTCATCGGCACCGTGCTCGTCGCACTCGCCCCCAACTATCCGCTGGTCCTGCTGGGCCGGGTGCTGACCGGACCGATTGCCGTCTGGCTGCCGCTGGAACTGGCGATCGTGCATAATCAGATCCAAGGCGAGACGGCGCGTCGCGCGATCGGCATGCTCATCTCCGCATTGACGATCGGAGCCCTGATCGGATCACTCGCAGCCGGACTGTTCTCCTCCCTGCTGTCATCCACAGCCGGGCAGCTCATGGTTCCGGTGGTGATGGTCGCCGTTTCGACCGTCTTCGTCTTCACCCTCGTCCCGGAATCGACCTCGCGGACCGCACCGGTCATCGACTGGCTCGGCTTCATCCTTCTTGCTCTCTTCATGCTGGCGCTTCTCACGGGCATCAAGGCCGTCACCTCCCAGGCGGGCCTCGGCTTCGCGCTCATCGCCGTTGCGATCGTCCTCATCGGTGTCTTCGTCTGGTGGGAGCTGCGCACCAGTTCTCCCGCACTCAACCTGCGCTTGCTCACCTCGAACCGACTCTGGCCCGTGTATGTCACCTCGTTCCTTTTCGGAATGGTGCTCTTCGGAACTCAGAGCATCACGACGACCTTCCTTGCGGGCCGACCTGAGGTGGTCGGATACGGATTCGACCTCAGTGCAGGAACCATCTCTCTGACCAACGGCACGAACATGCTCCTCGCCGCAGTCGGTGCCGCCGTCTACGCCTACATCGCAAAAGGCATCTCGCTCAAAGGTGTTCTCGTTCTCGGTTCGGCGACCGTGGCGATCTCCCAGCTGTTCCTCATCGTCGGCCATGGTTCGCTGCCGCTGGTCGTCATCGGCATCGCGCTCGCGGGCTTCGGATCCGGGCTCCTGCTCGGCGGCCTTCCCGCCGCGACCACTGAGGCCTCACCCGCCGACGAGACAGGTATCGCCACCGGTGTGTACAACTCCGTGAAGACACTCGGCGGCGCACTGGCCGGAGCCGTGTTCGCGCTCATCCTCGGGATGTTCGTCATTCCCGAGGCCGGGGCCTCCAGCGTAGGAGGATACATCTCCATCTGGGTGATCTGCGCCGCAGCCACCGGTCTCTGCCCGGTGCTTCTCGCGCTGATCCGTCCCGAGAGCAGCACGGAGGAACCCACCTCGGCCGCCGACATCGCAGCAGACCAGACGCGCGAAGGCGTCTGAAGAGTTATCAGATCCAATCGATCCCTGGCCGATCTGCCCATTGCTCCACCGCGAAAGGAACCCCATGTCCACTGCACAGCTTCCCTCCACCATCACCGGCGCAGATCACTTGGTGCTGCGCGGAGCCACCCTCATCGACGGCACCGGCAACGCTCCGATCACCGATGCCGAGGTCGAGGTCAGGGATGGCCGCGTGACCTATGCGGGACCGGCACGTGAGACCGCTCCAGCCGACGCCACACTCATTGCGCTGGAAGGCAGAACAATTCTGCCCGGGTTCATCGATGCCCATGTCCATTTGGGCATGTCGATCGAGGATCAGCCCGCCGACGCGGCCCGCTTCGAGTCGGAACGCACCTTCAGGTCAGCGCTCAACGCCCGGAAGACGCTCATGGCCGGAGTGACCACGGCTCGCGACCTCGGCGGAATCGACCGCGGGTACCGCGACGCGATCGCGGCCGGACTCATCCAGGGCCCGCGCACCCATCTCGCACTCGCACCACTGTCACCGACCGGTGGGCACACGGATTTCACGATGCCCAACGGGCGTGCAGTGCCGATGCACATGCCGGTCAATCCGATCATCGACACCGACGACGATGTGCGGCGGACGATCCGCCTCCTCATTCGCGGCGGTGCCGACGTCATCAAGGTCTGCACAACCGGAGGAGTGTCCAGTCCTTCTGACACACCAGACGACATCGGTGTCCCCGAAGAACACGTGAGGCTCATCGTCGCCGAAACCGCAAAGCGTGCCGGCCAGCCGGTCGCCGCACATGCGCAGGGTGCCGAAGGCATCAAAGCCGCCATCCGCGGCGGAGTGAGGTCGGTCGAACACGGCTACGGCATCGACGACGAGGGCATCGAGCTGATGCTCGAGCACGGCACCTTCCTCGTCCCGACTCTCAGCAGCGCCCTGCGCGTCCCCGACCCGGCAGCGGTTCCCGGCTACCTGTACGAGAAGAAGGTGAAGTGGTCGGCCATTGCCCGCGAACGCGTCGCCGCCGCATTGGCGGCCGGGGTCAAGGTCGCGCTCGGCACCGACTCCGGGGTGTGCCCGCACGGTGAGAACCTGCGCGAGCCCGTCCACGCAGTCGAGCTCGGATTGAGCCCGATGCAGGCGATCGTCGCAGGAACGAAGAACGCCGCCGAACTGCTCCGCCTCGACTCCGATCTGGGAACCCTGGAAGAGGGCAAGCTCGCGGACCTCATCATCATCGACTTCGATCCGCTCGAGGACATCACTCCGCTGGCGACACCGGACAACGTCAAGGCCGTTGTGCAAGGCGGTGCAGTGGTCAAGGACACCGCAGCGTGGTTCGACTCGGCACCCGTCCGGCCTCTGCTGGCACAGTGAACACAGGCACTGCTCGCCCGGCCGCTGACCTGCGGGCGCAGATCGCCCAGACGACGTCCGGGGACACACCGACCGACGATCGTGTGGCCGCATCATTCGCCATCGCCGATGAAGTGAACGACAGATTCGGCGCCATCCTCGAACGCTTCGACGATTCGGCGATCGGCGCGAGCGAGGACAGCAGCGGACCTCTCTCCGGTCTCCTGTTGGGGATCAAAGCGAACATCGCTGTCGCCGAGGCGGTCCCGACCTCCCAGAGTCGAGTCTTCGATCGAGATTTCCACCGAGGCCGTGACGCCGAGGTCGTCGGCCGACTGCGTGAGGCCGGGGGAGTGATTGCGTGTACGACGACGATGGTCGAACACGCAGCCGGCCGGCCGGATCCTGCGCTCGGATTCCCGCTTCCCCGCAACCCTTGGGACCCGACCCGTTGGCCCGGGGGATCGAGCTGCGGAACCGCGATCGCGATCAGTCTCGGAATCATCTCAGTCGGACTGGGGACCGACACCTCCGGCAGCTGCCGAATACCCGCCGCCTACTGCGGAGTCACGGGACTGCGGCCGACAGCCGGCTCGCTGCCGATGGAGGGCATCTTGCCCGCGGCCCCGAGCCTCGACATCGTCGGTCCCATGGCCAGAACCGCCGAGGACTGCCGTCTGCTGCTCGAAGTGATGCGCGGAGTACCCGTCGGTTCCTCACTGCGGGAACTGCCGACACGGGTGCTCGTTCCGAGGCAGGTCATCGGCTCACCGCGGATCTCCGCAGAGGTGGCCGCCGCCTTCGACGACAGTCTGCGTACACTCGAGACGCTGGGACTCGACGTCGGATCAGCGGACCTGCCCTACCTCGACGACCTCATCACGGCGACTCTGACGATCATGCTTCGCGAGATGTACGACGTCCACCGTGAGCAGCTGGTCTCGCGCTGGAACGACTATGGACGGTCCTTCCGCCGCCTCGCGCTGGCCGGTGCATTGGTGTCCGACAGAACCTACGCTGCGGCACTTCGTTCAGCCGCAGAGCTGCGCGGGCGACTCGAGAGCCTCCTCGACGGGGGTACCGTCCTAGCGCTGCCGACGTGGCCGTCGTCCGCACCGACCTACGTGTTCAAAGGCGGAACCCCTCAGGACGACTGGAACCTGACCGCGGCCTTCTGTGCAACCGGAAATCCGGCACTCGCCGTCCCGATGGGCTTCGACTCACGGGGTCTGCCGCTGTCGCTGCAACTCGTCGGGTCGGGCGCACGACCGGGAGCCTCGGGAACGACGTGCCTGAGAGGAGAAGACCTCGTTCTGTCGCTCGGCGAGCTCTTCCAATCGCACACCGATCATCACCTGCGCGGGCCCGATCCGGATCTGGTCAGTTCGCTGCCTCCGATACCCGACCCCGACGAGGACGTCGACGAGGACGCGAGCGGCCCCGACCTTCCACCGCAGCTCACAGGACTCGGCATTCCGCTGTCTCGCGCAGATAGGGTGATGCTCGACCATCTCGTCGAGATGCTGTTCCCGACACCATGAACGCCGTCGCTCGGACGGCACGTACAATCTCCGCGACCGACTCGGTCGAGGAACACCCACGACAGAAGGACACCACCATGACGATCGACTTCACCGCAGAGTCCGCAGCACTGAGCACAGAACTGCGCGAACTGCGCCGCGACCTCCACCGCAACCCCGAGATCGGACTCGAACTGCCGAACACTCAGCGCCTGATCCTCGCAGCCCTCGAGGGCCTGCCGCTCGACATCACCCTCGGCAAAGACCTCAGTTCGATCGTCGCGGTCCTGCGCGGAGGTCAGTCCGGGCCGACGGTTCTGCTGCGCGGGGACATGGATGCCCTCCCCGTCGTCGAGAACACCGGACTCGACTTCGCCTCGGCCAACGGCAACATGCACGCCTGCGGGCACGACCTCCATGTCTCCGGACTCGTCGGTGCCGCGAAGCTGCTCGCCGCCCATCAGGCCGAACTGCGGGGGACCGTGGCCTTCATGTTCCAGCCGGGAGAGGAAGGCATGGGCGGGGCGAAGATCATGCTCGACGAGGGGATGTTCGACGCCATCGGCCAGGCGCCCGATGCGGCCTACGCGATCCACGTCGCCCCCGGAGCGCCGGGAACGTTCGTCACCCGACCGGGTACGGTTATGGCCGGAGCGAACACCCTCCATGTGACGATGCACGGCAAGGGCGGCCACAGCTCCCGACCGGAGGACTCCGTCGACCCCGTCCGTCCGCTTCTCGACTTCGGCCAGGCGCTGTATTCGATGATCACGGGATCGTTCAGCGTCTTCGACCCCATCGTCGCCGAGGTGACTCAGCTGGAGGCAGGAGACGCCGTCAACGTCATTCCCGCCTCGGCGAAGCTCGGCGCTTCGGTGCGCACGCTTTCTGCGGAGACGACGCGGAAGTTCCCGGAACGAGCGACCCGGCTGGCCGAGTCGATCGCAGCCGCCTACGGCTGCACCGCCGAGGTGGTCTGGAACGAACAGTACCCAGTGACGATCAACGACGGTCACGAAGCCGAGTTCGCGTTGACGACCCTGACCGAACGCTTCGGTGCCGAACGCGTCGTCGAAGCACCGAATCCGGTCATGGGCTCCGAAGACTTCTCGTACGTACTCGAACAGGTGCCGGGAGCCTTCGTCTTCTTCTTCGTCTCACCGGAAGGCATCGATCCGGCGACCGCTGCGACGAATCACTCGCCGGAAGTCCAGTTCGACGATGCTCACCTCCCCGACCAAGCCGCGGCGCTGGCGACCCTGGCCTGGGAGCGGTCACTGCGCGACTGAGCGGAACTCTGATCTCTGCGCCGACGGCAACGAGCGCACTGATCGCCCTGGAAGACCCTGTGTTCGAAAAGTAGTCAAGGGCCGCCTCGGCGCCTATCCTCGAAGGAACCGTTCGACCAGGGTGGGAGATCAACGATGATCGATACACAACTGTCAGACTGGCTGCTTGAGTCCGACCCGGCGCTGAGGTGGCAGGTCGAACGCGACCTGCTCGGCGCCGACGAGGCGACCTGGCAGGCCACTCGAGCGAGAGTCGTCCACGAGGGATTCGGGGCCGAGCTCTTGTCCCACCAGGACTCCGACGGACAATGGGCCGGTGGAGCGTTCTTCCCTGCGGACTTCGCCTTCGACGATGACGGATCACAGCCCTGGACGGCTACGACGTGGGCGCTCAAGGACCTGCGCGAATGGGGAGCGGCCGCCTCGGCGCTGGAGGGAACAGCGGAGAAGCTGCAGTCGGCACGATGGGAATACGAGGATCTGCCCTACTGGGGCGGTGAGGTCGACGTGTGCATCAATTCGTGGACGCTGTCGAACGGCCTGTGGCTGGGTGCCGACGTCGACGGCCTCGTCGACTGGTTCCTCGACCATCAGCTGCCCGACGGCGGGTGGAACTGCGAATGGGTCGAAGGGTCGGAGGTCGCGTCCTTCCACTCCACCCTCAACGCACTCGTCGCCCTCCTCGACTACGTGAAGGTCACCGGAGACAGGGCGCGCGTGCAGCGCGCGAGGGCAGGGGGAGAGGAGTACCTCCTCTCCCGTGACCTGTTCCGCCGCCGAGGCACCGGTGAACCCTTCGACGACCGTGCCCTGGCGCTGTTCCATCCCCGGCGGTGGTTCTACGGCATCCTTCCGGCGCTCGATCATTTCCGCGAGGCGCGGATGATCGACGGCCTCGCAACAGATCCGCGGATGGAAGAGGCGGTGGAGGCGATCCGCACACGTCGATCCGCTGACGGCGCCTGGAGTCAGGACCATCGCCTCGACGGTGACGTCTGGTTCCACGTCGATGTGCCGCCGGGCGAACCCTCGAGATGGGTGACGCTGCAGGCCCAGCGGGTCCTCGACTGGTGGGACGGAACACAACCCGTCTGAGCATCCTCAGCCCCGGCATAGGGGCACCACAGTCCCACGCCAGAGCCGGTCACCACGATGGTGTCAACACATCATCGAAGGAAGGACAGCTCATGGCTCGCGTACCCGAACCCGACCAGACTCCCAACGGACCCGCCTATGAAGGCAGGCTCCTCGACCGCCCGGACGAGGAGGTCGTCGATCAAGGCGCCTCGTTCGATATCCGCACCCTCTTCAGCCGACGCGGAGTCCTCGGGCTCGTCGGCGCCGGCGTCGGCACCATGGCCCTGGCCGCCTGCACCTCCGGAGCCTCAGGATCGACAGGCTCGAGCAGCAGCGGATCGGTCACCGAGATCCCCGACGAAACGGCCGGTCCGTACCCGGCAGACGGCTCTAACGGGCCCGACATCCTCGAAGAGTCCGGAATCGTGCGCTCGGACATCCGCTCGAACATCGACGGCACCGACACCGTCGACGGGGTGCCGCTGACCTTCACCCTCAAGGTCACCGATATGGCCAACGACAATCAGGCCTTCGACGGTGTGGCCGTCTACGCCTGGCACTGCGACGCGCAGGGCCGCTACTCGATGTACTCCGACGGGGTCGAGGATGCGACCTGGCTGCGCGGCGTGCAGGTCGCCGACTCCCAGGGAGAGGTCACCTTCACCTCCGTCTTCCCCGGCTGCTATTCGGGCCGGTGGACGCATATCCACTTCGAGGTCTACCCCGACGTCGACTCCATCACCGATGCCGAGAATGCAATCGCCACCTCGCAGATGGCCCTGCCCGAGGACGCTTGCAACGCCGTGTTCAAGCTCGATGCCTACGACGGGTCGGCGAAGAACCTCGCGAACATCAGCCTCGATGACGACAACGTCTTCGGCGACGACGGAGGAGAGCACCAACTCGCCACGATCAGCGGCGACACCGACTCCGGGTATGTGGCCTCCCTCGACGTTCCTGTCGACACCGAGACCGAACCGACCGGCGGCGCGGCACCCGGCGGCGAAGGCGGCGGCCAGGGCGGAACTCCGCCGGAAGGCGGCGCGGGGCCGGAGGGCGGAGAACCGCCTGAGGGAGCGTCCTCCGGCAACGAGTCGTCGGGCAGCGACGACAGTTGAGCGCCCGTCCATCGCGTTACTCCGTCTACCACCGCACCAGAACACCCATTCGAAAGGCTCACCATCATGCTGCACAACCTCACGGGCTGGCACGCCCTTATCATCCTCGCCATCATCATCCTCGTCTTCGGAGCCGCCAAGCTGCCCGCGCTCGCCAAGAGCCTCGGACAGTCCGTGCGCATCCTCAAGGACGAAACGACCGAGACTGACAAGAACGCCAACGCTGTCCAGGTCCACGAGGCGGTGACCGACCCGATCATCACGGATCCGGTGGCCGGGACACCGGCCGGCACCTCGAACCGCACCTCCGCCGAGGCCGGGCGGAACTCCGCACCCACACGGAACTCCGCCCCCGCCCCGGCGAGGGTTGAGGGCGATAACACCCCCGCCTCGGCGAGGGTTGATCCGAACCTCGGTGACTCCGTCGACACATCGGCCGTTCGAGCCCGCTCATGAGCACCGCCACCGCCGAGAAGATGCCGCTGTCCGCGCACCTGCGGGAGGCCCGGAGACGGGCGGTGCGCGCGGCGGTGGCGCTCCTCATCGGCACCGTCATCGGCTACCTCACCTCGGACCTGGTCATGGACGTCCTCCGTGCCCCGATCACCGAGCTCGCCGCCTCCCGCAGCGCCTCGCTCAACTACGACAGCGTCACCGGCGCCTTCGACCTCCAGCTGCGCATCGCTGTTTACTCGGGCATCATCCTCTCCAGCCCGATGTGGCTGGGGGAGCTCTTCGGGTTCCTCACCCCGGGGCTGACGGCGAAGGAGAAGAAGTACACGTTCGGCTTCCTCGGCGCGGCACTTCCTCTCTTCGTCGCCGGCTGTCTCACCGGCCTCTACGTCTTCCCGCGGATGGTCGAAGTGCTCACCTCCTTCGCCTCATCCGAGGACAGCACGATCCTGCAGGCGTCGTACTATTTCGACTTCGTGTTCAAGATCGTCATCGCCACCGGCATCGCCTTCGTCCTCCCGGTCTTCCTCGTTGTCCTCAACTTCATCGGAGTGCTCCAGGCGCGGACGATTGCGAAGGCATGGCGGGTGAGCATCGTCGGGATCGTCGTCTTCGCGGCCCTGGTCACCCCCGCCGCCGATGTGCTCTCGATGTTCTTCGTCGCCGCTCCGATGGCACTGCTCTTCCTCGCGGCGCTCGCCATCGCATGGGTGCACGACCGGTCGCGCGGTTACGATTCCACGCCGATCGATCGGTCACGCAGCGAGGCGCCGCGGAGCGAGGCGCCGCGGAGCGAGCGATCACGGTCCTCGATCGCAGTAGGAACCGTCACCACCGGCCCGATCTCGTCCACGGACCCGACGTCGACAACGGATCCGTCCTCGTCCACAGAAGGGAGCCGGTCATGTTCGGCCTGAGCTTCGAGAAGATCGTCCTCATCGGCATCATCGCCGCGATCATCATCGGCCCGAGCCGACTGCCCGCCTATGCGCACAAGCTCGGCGAAGCGGTTCGCCTGCTCAGGACGCAGATCGACAGCGCCCGGGACCGAGCCGCCGAATCGGTGGGAGTCGATGACTGGCAGGTGCTCGATCCCCGCCAGTACGATCCGCGACGGATCGTCCGCGAAGCACTGGTCGACACGGATCCGACATCGTCGAATGCGGGGGAGACGACGGCCGTCGCTGCGGATTCGGAGGATCCCGGCGCCGAGGCGGCCGGCCGTTACGTCATCACCGGTTCGTCCGGACACCCCAGGAAACGATTCGTCGCCCACACGACCGAGAGTCGTGCGGGCGACGAAGAGAACGCGGCGGTGCACTCAGAGACGGCTGCACAGTCAGGGGCGGGCGTGCACTCTGGAGCTGGCCTGGACACTGGAGCGGCCACGCAATCCGTCAGTGGCGGATGATCAGGGCAGGGCCGCCTCGGCGATCGCTCCCTAGCAGTGGTCAATCCTTGAAATCGAAGTCTTCTTTGTCGATGCCGGGGAACATGAGCTCGTACTTGACCATCTGATCCTTGTGGTCGACGATCTTCACGGTCCCGAAGTACTTCTTCTCACCGTTGTAGGCCTCTTTGTCCTTGACGACGACCTGGCAGGATTCGAACCCGTACCATTCCCGGAGATCCATGTCCTCATCGCAATGGGCCTTCTTCACCGTCATCTTCACCTTGTTCTCGAACAGGTCGACGAGGTCGGCCTCGATCGACGAGGCAGGCACGGTGCCGTTGCCCTTCTTGTCAATCTTCATACCGTCGTCACTGGCCCAGCTGGTCGTCCTGGCGGCATCGGCGAACGGGTCGGTCGATTTCGTGTCGGTCGGCTCCTTCTCGTCGGATTCCGAAGCCTGGGTCTCAGGAGGTTCCGATTCGACGGCATCTCCGCCGAATCCACCGCCGTCCGACGAGTCCTCGGTGGCCTGTGCCGCTTCCGACGTCTCACCCTCGGCGGGTTCGTCGCCACCCCCGCAGGCCGAAAGCGACAGGGCCAGGGCTGTGCCCGCGGCCAGGGTCATCAAGCGGGGCATCCAGGTCGAACGGCGAATCGGTGTCATCGTCTTACTCCTTCGCACTTCGGCGATCACAAACGTTGTCGATACCCTTTGATTCTGCCATGGCTCATAGCCCACGAACGCCGGGCCGTGTGCGGATCCGGGGACACATGTGGCTGTTCGGACACACGAGCGAGTTCAGGCCAGATGGTGGGGCGGCCAGCTGTCCCAGCGCAGCCCGGGCTACTCCGCGCCGGGGGAGTTGACGGCCTTGGCGAGTGCTTCGAAGGCTCGGATCGTCGGGAAGAGCTTCCCGGCGTCCTGCGGCAGACCCCAGCTGGAGAGCTTGACCCCGACGAGATTCGCTCCGGGGTTGATGTAGATCATCTGGCCGTGGATGCCCAGGGCGAGGAAGGCATGCGAATCGGGGAAAGGGAACCAGAACTGATTGTGGTACGCTCCGCCGGGCATCCGGTTGTCCCCGGGGCCCCCGGCGAAGGCCTGCCGTACGTCCTCGGTGGTCGTCAGCGTGTCCCCGATCCACGTCGTCGGGGCGACCTGCTGGCCGGTCAGTGACTGACCGCGGTTGGCGTAGACGTATCCGAAGCGGGCCAGGTCGCGCAGCGTCGTGTTGATGCCGCCGTCGAACATTCCGACCCCGTACTGGTCGGTGGCGATGAGTGCATCCTGCTCCGCGCCGATCCGCGACCACAGCACCCGTGACATGAGCGTCTGCATGGGCTCGCCGGCGATCTTCTCGCACACCCAACCGAGCACATCCGTCTCGCACGAGCGGTATTCGAAGACCCCACCGTGCTCGGACTTCGCCCCGAGTGAGGTGAGGAACTCGTACATTCCGATGCCCGGGTCCTCCCGCTTCGCCTCCGACCAGCCGATCGACTCCTCGATCTGCCTGACCTCGGAATGCGGGTCGAGGTAGTCCTCGGAGAAGCGGATGCCCGAACGCATGTCGAGGACGTGCCGGACCGTGGCCCCGGCATACCCGGAGTCGGCGAGTTCGGGCACATAGTCGGTGATCAGACGGTTCGGGTCGAGGTCGCGCGAACCCACCAGCACTCCGGCGACGGTGCCGACGAGGGACTTGGACACCGACATCAGCAGATGCTCGGTGCCGGGCGTCATCTCACCGAAGTACTCCTCGGTGAGCACCGTGCCGTTGTGCAGCAGCATCCAAGCATCCGTATCGGTGGATTCGATGACGCTGCGGACGCTGCGCGCATCCGAGAACTCCGTAGCCGGGATCTCGACCTCGCCGAGGTCCTGCAGATCGACCGGCAGTTCGGCCACCGGACCGCTCCCGCGCGAGATCGGAGTGGTCGGCAGGACCTGTGCGACGTTCTGAAACGACCACCGGACATTGCCGGGATCCTGCCAGTTGTCCCGATCGACACCGACGGCCGGATCCGCACCGAACGCTGGATCGACTCCGGGCGCGACGCCGACCGCAGGGTCGACGACGGAGATGTCATCGTCATTCGCCGAGGCGGGGGTGGGCAGGGCATTGTCCGGTGACGGGTCGGTCACGGTTCACCTTTCGGTCGTGGCTGGAATGATCGCGTCCGCAGCGGGCGCTCACCTCGTCACGCGATTCGTGACGAGGCTACCATCGAGGATTCTCCGCTCAGTCGCCCTTGGCTCCCGGCCCGCCGAGGGCGGGAGCCGGATCCTCGGCGACGACCGGGACTCCGGCGTACATGGCCCGGATCGAATCGATGAAGTGCTTGGCCCTGATACTCAGCGCATCCGGTCCGCCGACATTGGTCTGGAGCGGATTCTTCGTCACCAGCACACCGAGATCGGCGCCCTTCCAGCGGTAGTCCCCGGCCCCGAAGATGCGCAGGAAGAACACCTCGCTGCCGTTCTGCAGCGGGTGCCAGTCGAGGGCGGCGCGCTTGTACGTCAGCGTCCCGTACTGGTCGAGGTAATACTGACCCGTCAGCGGAGAATGCGTGATGTACTCAGTGATCGGAGCCGTCTCCTTGATGATCATCTGGCTCCATTCGTCGGCGCCGGAGAGCTCCTCCCATCGAGCGTTGATCTCATCGATGTCGAGATCGAACTCGACATCGAGGTATTCGAGCAGGTGGAACAGGAACAGCGGCACATCGGCATAGGCGCCAGCGGTGACGTTCGTGATCGCCGAGGCTCCCGAGATGCGCGGGTTGAGCTCACCGAGGTAGCAGTCGTCGTTGTCGAGATCGACGAGGACATCGACCTCGAAGAATCCGCGATATCCGCGTCTGCGCAGTCCTTCACCCATCTTGCGCACGAGGTCACGCGTCTGCGCCCGCTGCTCGGCGTTGAGGACGTCGGGCTTCATCTCATTGCCGCACCAGCCGCCCTTGTACGGGGTGAGCTCCGCGAAGCCGGCGAGCTCGGTGAGGTAGGGGCCGACGACGACTCCGCTGGAGGTGATGACCGCCTCGACGGCGACCGGGATGTTGTTGATCCGCTTCATCACCTTCAGCTGCTCGCCGACGATGTCGTCCTTGTGCGTCTGCCAATCGGATTCGGCGGAGATGAAGAACGTCGTCTTCCCCGAATCGCCGTACGGGGTCTGCACGACCAGGTCGTGACCGAGCCCCGCCTCGGCGGCCTTGTCATTGAGCTCGTCGTACGTATCGGAGGTGGTGAGCACATTGGGAACGGAGAACGCACCGGCCTCATTGCCGAGCTTCGTCGTCTCGATCTTCGAATCCAGCTGATTGCGCAGCGTGGCCGAGGGCAGGATGAGATCGTAGCCGAGTTCCCGGCAGATCCTCTCCGTCTCCTCATCGAAGAACACCATCGCCACTTTGACCTTCTCACCGTGGGGAACGTTGCGCGTCATATGCGCCCGCACCTCGGCATTGAGCAGCAGCCAGTTGTTGATGGCCTCACCCGATTCGAACTCCACATACGGTTTGTACCGCGGTGAGAACACCCGCGGGTGTGCGCCGTCCCACCCGTCGTAGTAGGTGACATAGGAGAAGTTGCGCACCCAGCGGTCGATGCCGAGCAGATTGAACGGGGTGGCGCCGACGAAGTAGATCGGGGTCTGATTCGTCCGGAAGAAGTGGCGCACCTCGGAGACGTTGCGCAGGGGACGTCTGATCTGCACACGCTCGGCCTCTTCGCCGGTATACGCCGCATCAGTGGCGACGGCCACCTCGACGTCGGCAGGAGCGCCGTCACGAGACGTGGATGCGGGTTTCGTCTCCTGCCGATCGGGACTCGCAGGGCCTGCACTTCGGGGTTCGTTCGGCATCGCACTACTCCTTAGCAAATGTGATGTGGACAACATATACCAGTTTTGAAGTCGTGAACCCGATGGTGCAGGAATTGTATGAACCGGACACGAACGAACGGTCAATTCCTCGCCGGTGGGCATCGCAGCGGGGCCGTGCTTTAGGCTGGAGACGATACTGACCACAGCGGAAAAGAGAGCGGATATGCCGGTGAATACCGAGAAGCAGGGAGCCTCGTTCGCCCTGCCTCAGCCCTACGAGGTCTCACGGGAGGCGATCGCGGAATTCGCGCTCGCCACCGGGGCGAAGGCCGACTACCATTTCGACGCCGAGGCTGCCACTGCACTGGGCTATCGCGACGTCGTCGCACCCACCACCTTCGCCGTGATCATCGCGCAGAAGTCCGAGGCCGCCTACATCTCCGACTCGGAATCGGGCATCGACTTCTCGAAGGTCGTCCACGGCTCCGAGCAGTTCTCCTTCACCCGTCCCATCGTCGCCGGCGACGCGCTCTCGGCCGTGACCCATGTCGACGGTGTCCGTGCCGCAGGCGACAACGCCATGATCACCACCCGCACCGAACTCACCGACGCCGCCGAGCAGCCGGTCGTCACCGTGACGTCGACCATCGTCGTGAGAGGAGACGGAGAATGAGCCCCATCGACTTCTCCCAGCTGACCATCGGAGACACCGTCGTCGAGACCGAGATCCCGCTCTCGCGTGCTTCCCTGATCGACTACGCCGCGGCCTCGGGCGATCACAACCCGATCCACTGGAACGAACGCTTCGCCCGTGAGGTCGGTCTCGACGGGGTCATCGCCCACGGCATGCTCTCGATGGCCGTGGTCATCGCGCCGATCGTCGAATGGCTCGGCGACCCCGGCGCGATCAGCGACTACCGGACCCGCTTCTCCGCCCCCGTCCTCGTCCCCGACGCCGAATCCGGAACACCGGCGACCCCGACGACGTCGCTGGCGCTCACCGCCACCGTCGGAGCGGTCGACGCCGCCGTGGGCACCGCTCGCATCGATATCACCGTGAAGACCGGCGAGACCGATGTCCTCAGCCGGACCCAGGTGCGGATCTCCCGGTGACCGCGGCCGTGAGTGAGGATCTGTCGACATTCACGACCTTCCGCCTCGGCGGGCCCGCCCGGCAGGTGACCGTGGCGAAGACCCGCGATGAGCTGTTCGAATTCTGCGCAGCCCGCCAGCTGGAACCAGGGGCTGAGGATGTTGCCGACGTCCTCTTCATCGGGGGCGGGTCGAACCTGCTCATTGCCGACGAAGGATTCGACGGCACCGTGTGCGTCGTCCGCACCACCGGGGTGACGACGACTGAGACCTCGACCACCGACACCCAGGTGACCGCCGAGGCGGGGGAGAACTGGGACGAATTCGTCTCCCGCACGCTCGACCTCGGTCTCTCCGGGCTCGAGGCGCTCTCGGGCATCCCCGGCTCCGTCGGGGCGACGCCCATCCAGAACGTCGGGGCCTACGGCACCGAGGTCGGCGAACTCATCACCTCCGTCGAAGTCTTCGATCGCGTCGCCGGTCAGGTCCGCCGCCTCAGTGCCGTCGAACTCGAATTCGGCTACCGCACCTCGGCGCTCAAGCGTGCGCAGATCGCGACGGGAAGCCCCCAGTTCGTCGTCCTCTCGGTGACCTTCGACCTCCAGCACAGCGACGAGTCGCTGCCGGTCCGCTACGCCCAGCTCGCGTCCACGCTCGACGTCGAGATCGGCACCCGCGTCCCGGCAGCACTCGTGCGCGAGAACGTCATCGCGCTGCGCCGGTCCAAAGGGATGGTCATCGACCCTGCCGACCATGACTCGTGGTCGGCGGGATCCTTCTTCACCAACCCCATCGTCGATGACGCCGCCGCGCTGCCTGCCGAGGCTCCCCGGTACCCGGTGACCGATCCGCTCAGCGGGGCGAAGATCGAGGGGAAGACGAAGACCAGCGCGGCCTGGCTGATCGAACGCGCCGGTTTCTCCAAGGGCTTCAGCGTCGGGGAAGGGAACGCGGCCCTGTCGAGCAAGCACACCCTGGCGCTGACGAACCGGGGACACGCGAGGACGGTCGACGTGATCGAACTCGCCCGCACGATCGTCTCCGGCGTCGAGGACGCCTTCGGCATCACTCTCGAACCGGAACCGACCTTCGTCGGCTGTTCCCTGCAGAGCTGAGCACTTCCTTAGACTGGGGGAGTGTCACCACGTCGCAGAACCACCGGCCTCCTCATCGCCCTCGCGGCGATCGCGGTCCTGACGCTGCCGTGGGCGGTGTTCACCTCCCGGGCCGATCTCACCTTCGGCCCGCATGAGGCGCAGTACCGGATCACCGCCGACTCCCGGCTGACCGTCGACTTCGGTCCCTTGGGCACGCTCCTCGTGCCGGCCGAGGACTACATTACGCTGGGACTCGGGCTGCGCGTCGACATCGGCGAGATCCCGGTGTCCGGAGAGGACCGGGACGACGACCGCCCGGCCGCGGATCCGGATCGGGCCGACGACGGTGGGAGCGGCGAGACCGGAGGGGGAGCCGTCGACGCCCTCGGCGGCGACGTCGCCTCCTATGCGGCCCTGTTCTCGGCCCCGCAGGCGCAGGTCGATCAGGTCGTCGCCGGCCTCCTGCAGCAGGTCCTCATCCGTTGGTCGCTGGCTGTCTGCCTGCTCACCGGTGGGCTCGTCGGTCTTGCCGCCGTGCTCGGTCCGCAGCGCCTCGAGTCGGTCATGCGCGCCTTCGCGGGCAGGGAGCTCATCGGCATCGCCATGGTGGTCGCGATCGTCCTCGCCGGCCTCGGGACCGTCGTGGCGCAGAGACCGAAGCCGATCGCCCCGGACCCGGCCTTCGACGGCACCCCGCTGGCAGGCTCCCAGGTCACCGGCCGCCTCGGCGGGATCATCGACACCGCGTTCGCCGCAGTGAAGGACTTCGCCGACGACAACGATGCCTTCTACGACCAGGTGCTGACCACGCTGAGGTCGCAGTGGAATCAGCGGCCGATCACGGGCAATTGGAGCGACCGCGGGATGGTCCCGCCTGCGGGGATCGGCGGCCAGGACGACGAGTCGAGCGACGACGCGGGCGGGGCGAATGAGGACGGCGATGCGAACGGCGGCGATACGACCGCCGGCGATGATTCCGGCGGCGCATCCGACGAAGGAGTGTCGACGTTCGTCTACGGATCCGACATCCACTGCAACATCGGCATGGCCCGGGTCGTCGGGGCCGTAGCCGATATGAGCGGGGCCGATGCCTATATCGACGGCGGCGACATCACCATGACAGGCACCTCGGCGGAGAACTACTGCCTCGACGTCCTCGACGACGAATTGCCGGAGAGGCTGCCGCGCATGATGGTCAAGGGCAACCACGACTCGAAGGAGACGACCGGACACGCGAAGACCCGCGGCTGGAAGGTGCTCGAGGATTCGAGCGCAGAGATGGCCGGAGTCACCTTCTTCGGTGCGCCGGACCCCAGGCGCACCGTCTTCGGCTCCGGGCCGCAGCTCGAGACCGATCTCACCGCCGACCAGTACGCGAAACGGCTGGCCGAGGAAGCCTGTGACACGGACTTCGACATCATGCTCATCCACGATGCCGCCGTCGGGGCGCCGTCCCTGCGCACCGGCTGCGTCGACTACGCGCTCAGCGGACACTGGCACCGCCGGGTCGGCCCCGAGACGTTCGGATCGGGAGTCCGCTACCTCAGCTCGACGACCGGCGGGGCGCTCGCGAACGCACTGACCCCGGGCCCGCTGAAGATGAACGCTGAGCTGAGCATCATCCGCGTCGACAACGCCACGAAGCGCCCGATCGACGTCCAGATCATCACGGTCACGCCCGACCAGAAGGTCATCATCGACCCATGGGTGCGTTTCCCCTCACCCCTGCCGACGGTGGCTCAGCCTCCGGAGGGTGAAGCGGGTGAATGAGTGAGCGCCGACACACCGCCGGCCCCGGCCCGAGTCTCGGTTCGACGAACGGCGGTCGGGCACGGTATGCTCGTTTCTCGTGGTTGGACACCAACCGGATCGTCACGATTCGGTCGTCTGATCGAAGGGGTGTGGCGCAATTGGTAGCGCAACGGTCTCCAAAACCGTAGGTTGCAGGTTCGAGTCCTGTCACCCCTGCGCAGTTGACTCTGCCGAAGTCTCATCGGCTAGGCGCCGTCCTCGACTGGCACGAACAATTGTGAAGCCCTGACTGAACCCGACCGAGTGAGGATGTGTGAGCGACACACCGGCAAAGAAGACTGGCAGCGCACCCAGCAGTGCCTCCGGTCCCAAGAAGCTCGGATTCTTCGGACGAATCCTGCAGTTCTTCCGCGAAGTTGTGGCGGAGCTCAAGAAGGTCGTCACCCCCACGCGGAAGCAGCTGGTCAACTACACCCTGGTGGTGCTGGGCTTCATCCTGTTCATGATGGCCCTCGTCACGGTCCTCGACCTGGTGTTCGGCAAGCTCGTCGGTTTCGTCTTCGGCGGAACTCCGCTCTGGCCCCTGTGGTGACACGCTCTTCCCAGTGGCACACTTAAAGCTGAAACTTCACTCCCAAACGGGAATCACAACACGCGAAGCGAGGAATTGATCGGTGTCGGATACCAATTCACCTGAGCAGGAGACCCCTGAGACCCAGGACGTCACCCCCGAGGAGTCGGGTGCCGCTGTGGTGCCCGAAACCGAAACTCCGTCCGCCGACGCCGAGGCAGCTGTGCCCGATGACGCCGACGTCGAATCCGCCGCGGACTCCGCAGCGTCGACAGCCGAGGGTGACGCTGCCGAGGGTGACGCTGCCGAGGGTGACGATGCCGAGGGTGACGCCCCAGCAGACGCCGGTGACGAGACCGACCCAGCCGAGGAGTTCAAGTCCGAACTGCGCATGCAGGAGGGTGACTGGTACGTCATCCACTCCTACGCAGGGTATGAGAACCGGGTCAAGCAGAATCTCGAGAACCGCACTGTGAGCCTCAACCTCGAAGAGTTCATCTTCGAGGCCCAGGTCCCGATGGAAGACGTCGTGGAGATCAAGAACGGCCAGCGCAAGCAGGTCCGTCGCGTCCGCATCCCCGGCTACGTGCTCGTCCGCATGGAACTGACGGATGAGTCGTGGGGCGCGGTCCGCCACACCCCGGGAGTCACCGGGTTCGTCGGCAATGCCTACGACCCGACCCCGCTGTCCATCGACGAGGTCTTCTCGATGCTCGCCCCGATCTTCGAAGAGCGTCAGGCCGAAGCCGCCGCTGCCGAAGGCCCGGCCGCCGAGGCGGCTGCGAAGCCGGCTCCGGTCACCGAGGTGGAGTTCGAGGTCGGCGAGTCCGTCCTCGTCAAGGAGGGCTCGTTCGAGGGTCACCCCGCCACCATCCAGGAGATCCGTCCGGAGTCGCAGAAGCTCACCGTTCTGCTCTCGATCTTCGAACGCGATGTTCCCGTCGAACTCGGCTTCGACCAGGTGTCGAAGCTGTGAGAACCGCACTGATCAGCTGATCGCGCACGCGATCGCTCGCGGAGGGGCTCGGAGGAATCCGGGCCCCTTTGCTGTTGCCCGGGCAGCCGCCTCGGCGACGGTAGTCCGACGGCCTTCCCTCGTTCAAGGCTGAGTCCGGATATCGAAGTGTCCGCGGGCCGATATCGGGGCCTGCGCTTGAACGGGTGATCGGCTCGGTGATCCGCCTCACGAGCATTTGCTCCCGGGGTCGCGCGCATGGAATACTGGTGTGGTTTGATTGCGGCCTGCATCCGAGGCCGCTGTCGAACGATGTGCCGTATCTGTCTGGCACATCGAAACTTCAAGATTAAGGACCGTACATGCCTCCCAAGAAAAAGGTAGCCGGCCTCGTCAAGCTCCAGATTCAGGCAGGTGCCGCTAACCCGGCTCCTCCGATCGGTCCGGCGCTTGCCCAGCACGGCGTCAACATCATGGAATTCTGCAAGGCCTACAACGCCGCCACAGAATCCCAGCGCGGAAACATCGTCCCCGTCGAGATCACCGTGTACGAAGACCGTTCGTTCACCTTCGTTCTCAAGACCCCGCCGGCCGCGGAACTCATCAAGAAGGCCGCCGGAGTGAAGTCGGGTTCGGCTACTCCCCACACCGTCAAGGTCGCTCACCTGAGCGCCGACCAGGTGCGTGAGATCGCCACGACGAAGATGCCCGACCTGAACGCCAACACCCTGGATCAGGCCGACCGCATCGTTGCCGGAACCGCGCGTTCCATGGGCATCACCACCGACATCGAGGTCTGAGACCTCACCCCACACAGTGGCAGGGCCCACGCAGCCCACACCACGACTGCAAGGAGTAAAGCAGATGGCAAAGCGTTCGAAGGCCTACCAGGCCGCGGCTGAGAAGATCGCCGCAGATGTGAACTACGAACCGGCTCAGGCGATCGCCCTGGCCAAGGAGACCACCGTGGCGAAGTACGACGCCACCGTCGAGGTCGCCCTCCGCCTCGGGGTCGATCCCCGCAAGGCGGACCAGATGGTGCGCGGCACCGTCAACCTTCCGCATGGTACCGGTAAGACCGCTCGGGTCCTGGTGTTCGCTGCCGGCGACCGTGCAGAAGCTGCCCGTGAAGCAGGTGCTGACTATGTCGGCTCCGATGACCTGCTGGAGAAGGTGGCCGACGGGTTCACCGACTTCGATGCCGCCGTTGCGACCCCCGACATGATGGGCAAGGTCGGTCGACTCGGTAAGGTGCTCGGTCCCCGCGGACTGATGCCGAACCCGAAGACCGGAACCGTGACCATGGATGTCGCCAAGGCCGTCTCCGACATCAAGGGCGGAAAGATCGAATTCCGCGTCGACAAGCACTCGAACCTGCACTTCATCATCGGAAAGGTCTCCTTCGCCGAGAACGCTCTGCAGGAGAACTTCGACGCCGCGATCGAAGAGATCCTGCGTCTGAAGCCGGCTTCGTCGAAGGGCCGCTACATCAGCAAGGCCACCGTGACGACCTCGAACGGCCCCGCCGTTCCGGTCGACGCCTCGGCGCTGCGCGTGTGATCGGCTGACACGCAGACAGGTTTCGCCTTAAGGGAAGGGCGGGGAGTGAGAGATCACTCCCCGCCCTTCCCTTATTGCTACCTGACGGCGGCCCAGCAACCTCGCGCGAGGTTGCTGGGCCGCCGTCAGGTAGCAATAGGGAGCGTCTTGGGGGTCAGACTGGTCTTGCTCGGGGGATGGTTCGCGGTTAGATTATGAACAATCGAGGCTCTTTTCCGACACCGCCGATGGAGGTGGACCGTCAGCCATGCATTCGACCCTGCTGCTTGAGGACGACTATCAGGCCACCGTGCGCCTGGCACACGACCGACTTCAACCGTCCTCGTCGCGCCCTGCCGTATCGGGGGAGGGCAGTGATTCGCGCCCCGGCGGAGTACGCACCTCGGTGCTGGAATCGTGGAATCGCTCGCTCGACCGCCTGCATGATCCCGCGGGAGCACGAGTGCGCGTGGCCTACGAAGCCGAGCAGCTCGCCGAGGTCAGGCGCCGGCACCCCTTCCACTCGATCATGCCTCTGCTGCGGTCGCACCTCATCGAACCCGCGAAAGATGCCGGCCTGCTCGCCGCCCTCGGCGATGAACAGGGCCGCCTGCTGTGGGTCGAAGGGGAACGCGGTGTTCGTGATCGAGCCGAAGCCATGGGATTTCTCGCGGGGACGGACTGGTCGGAGGAGGTCATGGGCACCTCGGCGCCGGGCCTCGCCCTGCGATCGGGGTCGCCGGTGCAGATCAGCCAGGCCGAGCACTTCGCCCCGGACGTTCACTCCTGGAGCTGCAGCGCCGTGCCCGTGACTCATCCGCTGACCGGGCAGGTCATCGGGATCATCGACGTCACCGGGGGAGACGACGCGGTGTCCTCGATCGTCCTGCCGCTGCTGGCCTCAACCGCGAAGGCGGCCGGTGCCGAACTCTCCCAGCTGTATCGCCCGAAACACATGGATCGCTCCGGCGCCGAGGCTGTGCGCAGCGAGCTCAGTGTCTTCGGTTCGGTCCCCGCTCTGCAGGGCCCGGAGGGGGCGGCGGTCTCACTGACACGTCGCCACGCTGAGATCCTGCTGCTTCTCCATCGTTGTCCCGACGGGATCAGTGGGTCGGGTCTCGTCGAACGTCTGTGGCCGGTCGGTGGCAGCGAAGTCACCGTCCGCGCCGAGATCACACGCCTGCGAAAGGCCATCGACGGCCTCGGCGGGCTGCGCATCGATGCGCGCCCCTACCGCCTGCTCGGCGACCTCGATTCCGACCTCGACCGCACCTGTCAGGCCCTGGCTCGCGGGGACGTCGACACTGCTCTGGGACACTACGGCGGCCCCGTCCTGCCGGACTCCGACGCCCCGGGGGTGCGGGAGATCGGTGATGAGGTCGATGCGCTCATGCGCGAGACCCTGCTTCAGGACGGCACCTGGCAGCAGCTGTGGCGGTATGCGAATCTGCCTGACTTCCGCGATGACGCCGAGGTGCTCATGACCGTGCTCCGCCTGGCTCCGCCCGAGGCGGCGGAGCGCAACGCCGCCGTGGTGCGACTGGAGGCACTCGGCTGCTGAAGCCCGTCCGGCCCTGCGACGGTGTGATGCAACCCACATGCAACGTTGCCCTCTGTAGCGTCGTGCTCACACGGAGATCATCCGGTGAAATCAGACGCATCAAAGGAGTTGCAATGACTGTCTACGCACAGCCAGGTCAGGACGGATCGCTCGTCACCTTCAAGCCCCGCTACGAGAACTTCATCGGCGGTCAGTGGGTGCCCCCGGTCAATGGGAACTACTTCGAGAATCCCAGCCCGGTCACCGGTCAGGTGTTCACCGAAGTTCCGGCCAGCACTGCCGAGGACATCGAACTCGCCCTCGATGCGGCGCACAAAGCGGCTCCCGCCTGGGGGAAGACCTCGGTGGCCGAGCGCGCGAACATCCTCAACAAGATCGCCGATCGCATCGAGGAGAACCTCGAGATGATCGCCGTCGCCGAGACCTGGGACAACGGGAAGGCGATCCGCGAGCCGCTCAATGCCGATCTGCCTCTGGCCGTCGATCACTTCCGCTACTTCGCCGGCGCCATCCGTGCGCAGGAGGGCGGACTGTCACAGATCGACGAGGATACCGTGGCCTATCACTTCCACGAGCCCCTGGGTGTCGTCGGACAGATCATCCCGTGGAACTTCCCGATCCTCATGGGCGTGTGGAAGATCGCCCCGGCGCTGGCTGCCGGCAATGCGATCGTCCTCAAACCTGCCGAGCAGACTCCGGCGTCGATCCTCGTCCTCGTCGAGCTCATCGCTGATCTGCTGCCCGAAGGCGTGCTCAACGTCGTCAACGGCTTCGGTCTCGAGGCCGGTAAGCCGCTGGCGTCGAACAAGCGGATCTCGAAGATCGCGTTCACGGGTGAGACGACCACGGGCCGTCTGATCATGCAGTACGCTTCCCAGAACATCATCCCGGTGACCCTCGAGCTGGGCGGCAAGTCCCCGAACATCTTCTTCGAGGACGTGCTCGATCAGGACGACGCATTCGCGGACAAGGCCCAGGAGGGCTTCACGATGTTCGCTCTCAACCAGGGAGAGGTCTGCACCTGCCCGTCCCGCGCACTCATCCAGGACTCGATCGCCGATCCCTTCCTTGAGAAGGTCGTGGCCAGGACGCAGAAGATCGTCCAGGGCAACCCGCTCGACACCGACACGATGATGGGAGCGCAGGCCTCGAACGACCAGTTCGAGAAGATCATGTCCTACCTCGACATCGGACGTCAGGAAGGCGCCGAGGTGCTCACCGGAGGTGCGAAGGCCGAACTCGACGGAGATCTGGCCGGGGGGTTCTACGTCCAGCCGACGATCTTCAAGGGCTCGAACACGATGCGCATCTTCCAGGAGGAGATCTTCGGACCCGTGGTCTCGGTGGCGACATTCTCCGGCTACGACGATGCCCTGGCCACGGCCAATGACACGCTCTACGGCCTCGGTGCCGGTGTCTGGTCGCGCAACGGCAACACCGCGTACCGTGCCGGCCGGGACATCCAGGCGGGGCGTGTGTGGGTGAACAACTACCACGCCTACCCGGCCCACGCGGCCTTCGGCGGATACAAAGCGTCGGGTATCGGACGTGAGAACCACCTGATGATGCTCGACCACTACCAGCAGACGAAGAACCTGCTCGTCAGCTACTCCGACAACGCCCAGGGTTTCTTCTGACCCAATTGCTACCTGACGGCGGCCCAGCTACCTGGCGCCACGTTGCTGGGCCGCCGTCGGGTATGTCGGCAACATTCTCAAACCCCGACTGATCACGAAATCCACCATCGTCTCAAAGGAGCGAATGATGTCAGGAATGAAAGCAGCAGTCGTCGAGGACTTCGGCAAGGACCTCACCGTCGGAGACAACGCGATCCCGGAACCCGGTCCCGGTCAGGCCCTCGTCAAACTCATCGCCTCGGGAGTCTGTCACACCGATCTCCACGCCGCCCACGGCGACTGGCCTGTCAAGCCGAAGATCCCACTCATCCCCGGACACGAAGGCGTCGGCACCGTAGAGAAAGTCGGTGAGGGCGTCACCGACGTCGAGGTCGGACAGCTCGTCGGGAATGCCTGGCTGTGGACGGCCTGCGGAACGTGCGAGCACTGCCGCCAGGGCTGGGAGACGCTGTGCGAACAGCAGGTCAACGGCGGCTATGGAGTCGACGGATCGTTCGGTGAGTACATGCTCGTCGATACGAAGTTCGCCGCCGTGATCCCCGAGGGTGCCGACCCCTACGAGATCGCCCCTGTGCTGTGTGCGGGAGTCACCGTGTACAAGGGACTCAAGCGCACCGAGGTCAAGCCCGGGCAGTGGGTCGTCATCTCCGGAATCGGCGGACTCGGCCATATCGCGGTGCAGTACGCGGTGGCGATGGGTATGCGCGTTGTCGCGGTCGACGTCGCCGACGACAAGCTCGCCCTGGCGAAGAAGCACGGCGCGGAGATCACGGTCAACGCCTTCGCCGAGGACCCGGCCGAGATCATCCAGGAGAAGGTCGGCGGATCCCACGGCGTCCTCGTCACCGCTGTGCACCCGGCGGCGTTCGGGCAGGCGATCGGCATGACCCGCCGAGGCGGCACCATCGTCTTCAACGGACTGCCGCCCGGTGACTTCCCGGCTCCGATCTTCGACATCGTCCTCAAGGGACTGACGATTCGCGGCTCGATCGTCGGCACCCGCCAGGACATGGTCGAAGCGCTGGAGTTCTACGCCGCCGGCAAGATCCACCCGACGTTCTCGAAGCGTCCGCTAGAGGACATCAACGCGATCTTCGACGAGATGGAGCACGGTAAGATCGACGGCCGCGTCGTCATCGAATACTGACCGCAACCGACCACAGCCTCCCAGAACTACCTGACGGCGGCCCAGCAACCTCGCGCGAGGTTGCTGGGCCGCCGTCAGGTAGCAAATGGGGCGGATTGGACTTGTTGAGGTCAGCTTCGTTAGACTTGAACCACCCAAGACCGTCGGTCTCTGTGGATCCATCGGAATTCGCCATCGAATCTCGATGCCCGCAGACGAAGACTCCCAGTGAGTGACCCACGCAGGTGAGCTCGAGATTCTGCTCGATGAGTGCCATGTACTCTTCGTTCAAGCGTTTCACGCCTTCCTGCGTGGAGCGCTTTTTGCGTTGTCGGGGAAGACCGGACGACTTATGAAAGGAACACCATGGCGAGGCCAGACAAGGCAGCCGCAGTCGAGGAGATCAAACAGCAGTTTGAGAACTCCGACGCTGTGTTGCTGACCGAGTACCGCGGTCTCACCGTCGCGCAGATGAAAGAACTGCGCGTTTCTCTCGGTGAGAACGTCAGCTACGCCGTGGTAAAGAACACGCTGACCAAGATTGCAGCCAAGGAAGCCGGGATCACCGGTCTCGATGAGCACCTCAACGGGCCCACCGCGATCGCGTTCGTCAACGGCGAACCCCCTGAGGCTGCCAAGGCTCTGCGTAACTTTGCCAAGGCGAACGACAAGCTCGTGGTGAAGGGCGGCTACTTCGATGGAGCCGCACTCAGCCCCGAGCAGGTCAACCAGCTCGCCGACCTCGAATCCCGCGAAGTGCTGCTTGCAAAGGCAGCCGGTGCCATGAAGGCAAGCCTCCACCAGGCGGCTTACCTCTTCACCGCTCCGCTGGTCAAGGCCGCGCGCACTGTCGATGCCCTCCGCGAGAAGCAGGACGACGCTCCTGCTTCCGACGCCTGAGCATCACCCCCAACCAAACCCGGTCACCTGAGGTGACCAAAACAGGAAGGACTAGCCACCATGGCTAAGCTCACCACCGACGAGCTCATCGAAGCTTTCAAGGAGCTCACCCTCATCGAACTCTCCGAGTTCGTCAAGAAGTTCGAAGAGGAATTCGACGTTGAGGCTGCCGCTCCGGCCGCCGTTGCCGCCGCTCCTGCAGCCGGTGGCGGAGACGCCGCTCCCGCCGAAGAGCAGACCGAATTCGACGTCATCCTCGAATCGGCCGGCGAGAAGAAGGTTCCCGTCATCAAGGAAGTTCGTGGACTCACCTCCCTCGGACTCAAGGAAGCCAAGGACCTCGTCGACGGAGCCCCCAAGCCCGTCCTCGAAGGCGCTTCGAAGGAAGACGCCGAGAAGGCCAAGGAAACCCTCGAGGCTGCCGGCGCCACCGTCACCCTCAAGTGATTCCGCAGGCAGCGGCCTGACCGCTGCCTGAATCGACGAACCCCGCAGCACAGTGCTGCGGGGTTCGTCGCATCTGATACGGAGGGCTCGACGCCGCCGCGTGCAGAGCCTCGGTGGGGATGTGGCAGGACGGCAACATGACCCGGTCCGCGCGTCGATCGGTCCTGCCCTATCCTTGAGGGGTGACTGAGACCACCGAGGCGGAGCTGCTGTCGACTCTGCGCGCGCGGATTCGAGATGCTTGGCAGGCCGATCCGGTATTCATCGACCCGATCATCGCTGCGGGACTGACCGACAATCAGCGCACCGCGATCGAGAAGGCGTCGCAGACGACCGCGGAGACAGGTCTTTCGCACTTCGTGGCGATCGTTCCCGGCATCGCTCCCGCCGCCGAAGAGGACTGGAGCCGTTTCACCTCGGATCTCGCCTATGCGATGCACAAGGACAGCGGGGAGGACCAGACCCTCGTCCTCATCAGCGAAGCCGAGAACGCCGCCCGCTCCTATGCGTACCTCGTCGGAGACAGCGGACCGGCGATGCCGAAGGCCGCCGACATGCTGGCCCGGTCAGGCAGCGACGACTTCCTGCCGGTCGAACTCGCCGTTCCGTATCAGCTCGGTGTCCTCGTCGCCGCCGCACGCTCGACGGATCCGCCCGCGCCGCCGGACTTCGACACCCGGGACGTCGGAGACCGCGACGAGGACTATATCGAAGCCACCGGGCTCGACAACGACAATCCTGACGGACTCGTGTTCGCAGCGACTGCCGCCGCGGCGCTGGGAGTCAGCGTCTGGCTGCTCCGACGCCGCACGAAGTACTCATGGCGGAAATCCCTGACGACGAGCCCGACCCTCGTCGGAGGCGGGTCGTTGGAGAGGAAGGCGCAGAAGGCGCTCGAACCGCTGCCCGAACCCATCGATGACGAGTCCTGGGACGTCTACGACCGTGGTCGACGCGTCCAAGAAGCGCTGAGTACTCTGCTGACCGATCACCCCGATTGGGCTGAGGACCGGGACTTCTCCCATCGTCACGCCGTCAACGTCCTCGTCACCACCGCCCGCTGGGTGCGCGCACGACTGCACGGATCGGCCTCGGCAGACCAGGAACCGCGCTTCTGCTTCCTCTTCCCGCACCACCGGACAGGCGTCGAGGAGTTCGTGCTGCGGCAACCGGGAACGACGCTGACCGTCGATCTCTGTGCGGACTGCCGGAACGAGATCGATGCCGGAGGCGAACCGGAACGGCTGATGGTGCCCAAGCGTCGCGGCTCGCGCAGACCTGTGCCGTACTTCCGGCGCTCCGACGCCTACGCTCAGTCCGGCTTCGGGAGCTTCCAACCTCTCGAGGACGCGCTGCTGGACAGCCGCACCAGCCCCGAGGCGACCTCCACGGGAGGTCGCCGATGACTGCACAGGGACCCTCG
Source organism: Brevibacterium atlanticum (assembly GCF_011617245.1). NCBI lineage: Bacteria > Bacillati > Actinomycetota > Actinomycetes > Micrococcales > Brevibacteriaceae > Brevibacterium > Brevibacterium atlanticum. The sequence goes on from NZ_CP050152.1 coordinate 1,376,425, forward strand.
AGGCTGAAGTGGATCGCGGCGATCATCATCGTCGGAGTGATGGCCGTGGGCGCGGCGCTGCTGAGTGCCAACCGGTTCGATGCCGCGAGAGCCGAACGGATTGCCGCCGAGGAGAGCGACGAGATCGTCGTCGACTCGATCTACTCTGACCGGATCGAGGGCCAGTACGATCCCGACTACGACCGGACCCGCTACCAGGACATCGCCCGCTCCTTCGCCGATGATCCCATCCACATCGACGAGTACCGCGCCTTCGACGTCGACGACGCGAGTCTTGACGCGGTCCGCGAGACAGTGGACGACCTCGACGTGCCGATCTACGTGGCGATACTGTCGGACTCCGACCTCGACGACGCCGACGGAGAGACCGACCTGCTGGCGGCGAGGATCGCCAGAGAGCTGCCCGACGAGGCGGCCACCGTCCTCGTCGTCGGTGAGGTCTCCGAGGGCATCGGTGACCGTGGAGCGGTCCGCCGCCTCACCGACATGCCCGAAACCGACGCCGACGACGACGCATCCGAGACCGCGCTGCGTTATGCGCAGGCTCTCACCGCCGTCGACGTCGAGGATCCGGCGGAAAGCTATTCGCGCACGATCGACGACGATGGTCAGCCGGTCATCGTCAACGAGGACACCGCTCGGGATCCACGGGAGCTCGCCTACCCGATCGGCGGGGCCGTGACCGGAGCGATCTTCGGTGTCATCATCGGCGGCGGCCTCGGCGTCGGGGGAGTGCTCGTCATCAGACAGCTGCGGAAGAGGAACGGACACAGATGAGTGCAGATGCCCAGCAGATCGCCGAGGCGCTCGAGGACGATCCCTTCCACATCGATTCGTCTGTCGCCGGCTCCCTCAATGCCGAACTGCTCGATCAGGCCCGGCAGACAACTCAGGGGCTCGACTTCGAGGTCTTCGTCATCGCCGTCGACGAGGATTCCCTCGATGCGGATCTGCTCGAGCAGATCAAGGTCCTCCACGGCGGAGACGGTGCGTTCATCATGATCAACGGCGATTCGGAGATCGCTGTGGATGTGCGCTTCGAATCCGATCATGATCAGTACGTGCAGGTGACGGATCAGCTCTCGATCGCCCGCGAGTCGTGGAACGTCAGCACACCCTCGGTGACGAAGCTCAACACCCTCCTCGATCTCTATGCCCACCCGCAGGCCCGCACCGAGGCGGAGTCCTCGACCGGGCAGGAGGCGCCCGGCAGCGAGGTCGCGACCGTGGACGGATCGAACTCCTTCCCGACGCTCTTCCTCGGCGGCGCGATCCTCGTGCTCGCGCTCGTCATCGGTGCCGTGTGGCTGACGAGGAGTCGTCGGCAGCGCGCTGCGGCCCTGCGGACCAGGAGGCAGTTCGAACTCCCTGCTCGACTGCTCGATCGGGTCGACACACTGCAGAGGACGTCCTTGCGCGAGTCGATCAGCTCCGAGACCACGGAGCTCGCCGCACGGATCGAGAGTCTGCAGACGCAGAACCTCGGGCCAGATGACGCGGGACGGGTCGAGCGCAGCCTCGACGCCTACGCGATCGCCCGTCGCATCGTCGACGACGAGGACTCCGAACGCATCGACCTCGCCGGAGCGATGGTACTGCTGCGTGAGGCAGGACGTGAGATCGCCGAGGTGAGTCTGCACAGGCGCAGTCGGCGCGGAACCCGGGCGGCGGAGTCGTCCCGCTCCACCGGTGCCCTGCCGCAGAGCCTCTGCACGGTCAACCCGCTCCACGGCGAAGCGACCTCGCTGCAGCAGGTGATCACCTCGGCGGCGGAGAGCGGGAAACGGCGCAGCGTTCGTGTGCCCGTATGCGCGGACTGCCGAGACGATCTCGCCGACGGCCGCACGCTGCAATGGATCTACGACGGCGATCGCCCCTACGTCGACGTCGACAGCGTCTGGTCGCAGACCCTCTTCGGTGCGATCGGTCGAGATCTCGTCACCGCCCTGCACAAGAACGCCGACGATCCGAGCTGAGCGCGCGGATCAGGACACACTGATCAGGACATACGGCTGGGAACAGCCGGGTGACCACTAGCGACTGTGAACAGCCGGATCAGAACAGCCGGACCTCGCGCGGGATGCTCCGATCAGGCGAACCCGGCACCGCACGCGTCGGCAGCGCGACGTCGCCCTCGTCCTGCCGCATACGGAGCCCATCGATGTCCTCGAGCTGGCGGCGGACGAACGCGCGGTCGACCGGAACTCCGTGCCCGGGTACGAAGACCTCCGCCTCGGTGAAGGACAGGAGTGTGCGGAGACTGTCGGCCCAATGGCTCAGTGCGGCGTCGGGCCCGGCCTGCGGAGGAGCGCCCTCTTCGATGAGGTCTCCGGCGAAGACGATGCCCGCCTCAGGGAGCCGAACGACGAGATCGGCCGTGGAGTGACCTCCGAGCACGTGGAACTCCACAGCACAGTCGCCGAGGTCGAGGCTGCCGACGTCTCCCGGTGTCTCGTCGACAGGGGAGACAGGGACGACGAGGGCGCCCGGATCCTCGGGCAGCTGGGCGAGCCACCGGGCCGAGGCCCCATCGCCGAGGTCCTCACCGCTGCGCACCTCGTCGAGAGCGATCCATGCCGTCGCCTCCTGGTCGGCGGAGAAGGACGACGAGGCATGCACAGTCTCAACTCCGGCGGCGAGCAGGGCTGCGGCACCGAAGAAATGGTCCCAATGATCATGGGTGAGAACCAGGTCGACGGGCGGCACGATTCCGTGCTCATGCTCGCTGAGTGCGGCGACTCGGTCGATGAGATGGCGGGCCGCGGCAGGCCCGGGGCCGGCGTCGACGATGAGGCAGCGCTCCTCGCCGATGACGAGCCCGCAGCTGACCCCGGCCGGATCGAGACTGATGACATGCACACTGACCATGGTCGAAGTCTAGAATGGCGACAGGCGGCCAATCCACCGATGAGCCTGCCGACGGCGACGATGGAGTGCACAGATGGACATCACGAGGATCCGACCCGGGGACCACGACGGGGCTGCGATCGAGGCCGTCCTGCCCGAAATCCTCGCCTTCGACACACAGATCAATCATGCTTCGGGACTCGGGGAGGATTTCGATCCGCGGGAAGCCGAACTGCGCCGTGAGCTGAGTTCGTCGACCGCCTATGAGACTCACACGACGTGGATCGTCCGACTCGGTGGGTCCATAGTGGCCAAAGGCGTGGCATTTCTGCCTCTGTCCGACAACCGTGACACCGCAGAGCTGTGGTGCGCGGTCCACCCTGCCCACCGAGGTCAGGGGATCGGCGGGCGGCTGCTCACCGTCATGGAAGAGGAGATGCGGATCGACGGACGCACTCGCTTGACGAGCTATTGCGAGCTTCCGGCGACGGTGCGCGACGCCGCACCTGGACGGGCCCATCTGGCAGCCCAGATCGGGAAGGGATCCTTGCCGAGCGGACAGCCCGACGTCGCTTTCCTCCACCGGCACGGCTATTCGTTCATCCAACTCGAACGCTGCTCGGTCGCAGCTGCCGGGGGGGCGGAAGAGCTCAGCGGAGATCCGATCGGCGATGAGGCGGCCGACGGCTACGTCATCGAGACCTGGCAGGGTCCGACGCCCGAACATCGCCTCGACCAGGTCGCTCTGCTGCACCAGCGGATGTCGACGGATGTGCCGGGAGCCGCGGAGTTCGGCGACGAGGAGGTCTGGGACGCCGATCGGGTCAGAACCCTGGACGCAGAACGGACGGCCAGCGCCGAGGTGCTCACCACGTCTCTGGCTCTGCTCGGGCAGACTGCGGCCGGATTCACCGAGGTCGCGCACTCGGCAGACCGACCGCAGGTCGGTTGGCAGGGGTCGACCATCGTCGCCCGCGAGCACCGAGGGCACCGCCTCGGCGCGCGATTGAAGTTCGCGACCCTCGTCGCGCTGGGTCGGGAGTCGTCGGTCGAGAGGATCTACACGTGGAATGCGGTCGAGAATTCGTGGATGCTCGCGATCAACGACGCTGTGGGGTTCGAGACCTGGGCGTGGGTAGGAGTGTGGAGGAAGGTGCTCGAGGCGCCGGGCACGGACGACGGGGCGTGACAGTGGCCGCTGGGCCGGAGGCTGCGGCGACCGGGAGACGAATGCAGGCTTGCAGGACTTGACCCGATGCTATAAGCTTGATATTTGCATCGTTCTGCCTGTGGTGTGCCTTCATATAGCGGGGGGCACGTCATTTCCACTCAAGTGAACCACGTCGATGCCGGGAGTCGAAATCCGACACACCTTCGGCTCGGCGAAGCGAAGACGAGTGGGCAGACGACGTATCAGATGGTGAAGCACTCGGAAGGAACCAATTGGCCGCCGCCAACGACAACACCAGGACCGCTAATCCCCCCAAGAGAATTTCCTTCGCGAAGATTCGCGAACCTCTCGAGGTTCCCGATCTGCTCGGTCTGCAGACGGACAGCTTCGACTGGCTGATCGGATCGGAGGCGTGGCAGGACCGCGTCGCCGAGGCCATTGAGATCGGTGACGACTCCGTTGCGACGACCTCGGGACTCGAGGACATCTTCGAAGAGATCTCGCCGATCGAAGACTTCGGCGGATCCATGTCGCTGTCGTTCCGCGAGCATCGGTTCGAAGCTCCGAAGTACTCGATCGACGAGTGCAAAGAACGCGACATGACCTACTCGGCGCCGCTGTACGTCACCGCCGAGTTCATGAACAACAACACGGGCGAGATCAAGAGCCAGACAGTGTTCATGGGTGACTTCCCGCTCATGACCGACAAGGGCACGTTCATCGTCAACGGCACCGAGCGCGTCGTCGTCTCGCAGCTCGTCCGTTCGCCCGGCGCCTACTTCGAATCCAGCGTCGACAAGACCACGGACAAGGACATCTTCACTGCGAAGATCATCCCGTCGCGCGGTGCCTGGCTCGAGTTCGAGGTCGACAAGCGCGATCAGGTCGGCGTCCGCCTCGACCGCAAGCGCAAGCAGTCCGTGACCGTTCTGCTCAAGGCCCTCGGCTGGACCGAAGCGAAGATCCTCGAGGAGTTCGGCGAGTTCGAGTCCATCCGCGAGACGATGGCCAAGGACACCGTCAACACGCAGGACGAAGCGCTGCTCGACATCTACAAGAAGCTGCGTCCGGCAGAGCCGGCGACCGCCGAGGCGGCCCGCAACCTGCTCAACAACCTGTACTTCAACCCGAAGCGCTACGACCTGGCGAAGGTCGGCCGCTACAAGGTCAACCGCAAACTCGGCGTCGAAGCCCCGCTGTCCGATTCGGTGCTCTCCACCGAGGACATCGTGGCGACCATCCGCTACCTCGTGTCGCTGCACGCCGGTGTGGAGACCGCCAAGGGCACCCGCGACGGCGAAGAGGTCGACCTGTCCGTCAAGCTCGACGACATCGACCACTTCGGCAACCGCCGCATCCGCGCCGTCGGTGAGCTCATCGAGAACCAGATCCGCACGGGTCTGTCCCGTATGGAGCGCGTCGTGCGTGAGCGCATGACCACCCAGGACGTCGAAGCGATCACCCCGCAGACCCTGATCAACATCCGCCCCGTAGTGGCTGCGATCAAGGAGTTCTTCGGCACCTCGCAGCTCTCCCAGTTCATGGATCAGAACAACCCGCTCGCGGGTCTGACCCACAAGCGTCGTCTCTCCGCACTGGGACCGGGCGGCCTCTCCCGCGACCGCGCCGCTATGGAAGTCCGTGACGTGCACCCCTCGCACTACGGCCGCATGTGCCCGATCGAGACCCCCGAGGGTCCGAACATCGGCCTCATCGGTTCGCTGGCCTCCTACGCGCGGATCAACCCGTTCGGCTTCATCGAGACTCCGTACCGCAAGGTCATCGACGGAGTCGTGACCGACCAGACGCAGTACCTGACCGCCGATGACGAACTCGAGTACAACATCGCGCAGGCCAACGCTCCGCTGACCGACGAGCAGCGCTTCGCCGAGGTCGAGGTCCTGGCCCGTCCGAAGGGCGGCGGCGGTGAGGCCGAGCTGGTCCAGTACGACCAGATCGACTTCATGGACGTCTCCGCACGTCAGATGGTGTCCGTGGCGTCGGCCCTGATTCCGTTCCTCGAACACGACGACGCCAACCGTGCCCTCATGGGTGCGAACATGCAGCGTCAGGCCGTGCCGCTGGTGATGGCCGAATCTCCCGTCGTGGGCACCGGCATGGAGTACCGTGCCGCCGTCGACGCCGGTGACGTCATCGTCGCCGAGAAGTCCGGTGTCGTCACCGAGGTCTCGGCAGACTACGTCACCGTCCTCGCCGACGACGGAACGCAGCTGACCTACAAGGCCTCGAAGTTCAAGCGTTCGAACCACGGCACCTCGTACAACCAGCGCATCCTCGTCGACGAGGGAGACCGCGTCGAGACCGGCGCCGTCCTCGCCGACGGACCGTCCACCGAGAACGGTGAGATGGCTCTGGGCAAGAACCTCCTCGTGGCGTTCATGTCCTGGGAAGGCTACAACTACGAGGACGCGATCATCCTCTCCCAGCGCCTCGTCCAGGACGATGTGCTCTCTTCGATCCACATCGAGGAGCACGAGGTCGACGCTCGCGACACGAAGCTCGGCGCCGAGGAGATCACCCGGGACATCCCGAACATCTCGCCCGACGCACTGGCCGATCTCGACGACCGCGGCATCATCCGCATCGGCGCCGAGGTCACCGACGGCGACATCCTCGTCGGCAAGGTCACCCCGAAGGGTGAGACCGAGCTGACCCCGGAAGAGCGTCTGCTCCGGGCGATCTTCGGTGAGAAGTCCCGTGAGGTCCGCGACACCTCGCTGCGCGTTCCCCACGGTGAGATCGGCACCGTCATCGGTGTCCGCGTCTTCGACCGTGAGGACGACGACGAGCTCTCCCCCGGCGTCAACCAGATGGTCCGCGTCTACGTGGCTCAGCGCCGCAAGATCACCATCGGTGACAAGATGGCCGGCCGCCACGGCAACAAGGGCGTCATCTCGACGATCCTGCCGGTCGAGGACATGCCGTTCCTCGCCGACGGAACCCCCGTCGACGTCATCCTCAACCCGCACGGTGTTCCGCGTCGTATGAACATCGGCCAGGTCTTCGAAATCCACCTCGGGTGGATCTCGAAGCAGGGCTGGAAGATCGAAGGCAACCCCGAGTGGGCCGCCGAGCTGCCGCAGGCCGCTCGCGAAGCCGAGGCCGGCACCAACCTGGCCACCCCGGTCTTCGACGGTGCGCACGAGCAAGAGCTGCGCGGACTGCTGGATTCGACGACCCCGAACCGCGATGGGGACCGCCTCATCGACAACTCGGGCAAGGCGCAGCTGTTCGACGGCCGCTCCGGTGAGCCGTTCCCGTACCCGATCTCCGTCGGCTACATGTACATGCTCAAGCTCCACCACCTCGTCGACGACAAGATCCACGCACGTTCGACCGGACCGTACTCGATGATCACCCAGCAGCCGCTCGGTGGTAAGGCGCAGTTCGGTGGTCAGCGCTTCGGTGAGATGGAAGTCTGGGCCCTCGAGGCCTATGGCGCCGCCTACACCCTGCAGGAGCTTCTGACGATCAAGTCCGATGACATCCCAGGCCGTGTGAAGGTCTACGAAGCCATCGTCAAGGGTGAGAACCTGCCTGATCCGGGAATCCCCGAATCGTTCAAGGTCCTCATCAAGGAGATGCAGTCCCTGTGCCTCAACGTCGAAGTTCTCTCTTCCGACGGCGGCCAGGTCGAGATGGGCGAGTCGGAGGACGAGGTCTACCGTGCCGCCGAAGAGCTCGGCATCGACCTCTCCCGCCGCGAAGCACAGACCGTAGAAGAAGTCTGAGGACTTCCACTTCAACCGACACAACTTTGCGATGAACGAGAAGTTCATCGCCAGGAAAGAGGATTTACGTGCCTGACGTCAATTTCTTTGATGAACTGCGCATCGGTCTTGCCACCGCGGAGAACATCCGCGGGTGGTCACACGGTGAGGTGAAAAAGCCTGAGACCATCAACTACCGCACCCTGAAGCCGGAGAAGGACGGACTCTTCTGCGAGAAGATCTTCGGACCCACCCGCGACTGGGAGTGCGCCTGCGGAAAGTACAAGCGCGTCCGCTTCAAGGGCATCATCTGCGAACGCTGCGGCGTCGAGGTGACCCGTGCCAAGGTGCGCCGTGAACGTATGGGCCACATCGAGCTCGCCGCTCCCGTGACCCACATCTGGTACTTCAAGGGTGTTCCCTCCCGCTTGGGATACCTGCTGGATCTGGCTCCGAAGGACCTTGAGAAGGTCATCTACTTCGCTGCCTACATGATCACCTCGGTCGACGAGGACTCCCGTCACCGCGATCTGCCCAGCCTGCAGAACAAGATCGACGTCGAGAAGCAGCAGATCGGCACCCGCCGTGACGCCGACATCGACCGTCGTGCCAAGAAGCTCGAAGAGGATCTCGCAGCGCTCGAGGCCGAGGGCGGCACCGCCCAGGCCAAGAAGAAGCTGCGCGACACCGCCGAGAAGGAAATGGACAAGCTGCGCAAGAACGCCGACCGTGAGGTCGACCGTATCGAGCAGGTGTGGGACCGCTTCAAGAACCTCAAGGTCAATGACCTCGAAGGTGACGAGAGCCTCTACCGCGAGATGTTCCACCGCTTCGGCCTCTACTTCACCGGTGCGATGGGCGCCGAGGCGATCCAGAAGCGCCTCATCGACTTCGACCTCGAAGGCGAAGCCGAGAAGCTGCGTGAGCTCATCGCCACCGGCAAGGGCCAGCGCAAGACCCGTGCACTCAAGCGCCTCAAGGTCGTCAACGCGTTCCTGACCACCGACAACAACCCTGAGGGTATGGTCCTCGATGTGGTTCCGGTGATTCCGCCGGAGCTGCGCCCGATGGTTCAGCTCGACGGCGGCCGCTTCGCGACTTCGGATCTCAACGACCTCTACCGTCGCGTGATCAACCGCAACAACCGTCTCAAGCGTCTGCTCGATCTCGGTGCTCCCGAGATCATCGTCAACAACGAGAAGCGGATGCTGCAGGAAGCTGTTGATTCGCTGTTCGACAACGGTCGTCGTGGACGTCCGGTGACCGGACCGGGCAACCGCCCGCTGAAGTCGCTGTCCGACATGCTCAAGGGCAAGCAGGGCCGGTTCCGTCAGAACCTGCTCGGCAAGCGCGTGGACTACTCTGGCCGTTCGGTCATCGTCGTCGGTCCGCAGCTGCACCTGCACCAGTGCGGTCTGCCCAAGACCATGGCGCTCGAGCTGTTCAAGCCGTTTGTGATGAAGCGCCTGGTCGATCTCAACCACGCGCAGAACATCAAATCGGCCAAGCGCATGGTCGAGCGTCAGCACCCGCAGGTGTGGGATGTCCTCGAAGAGGTCATCACCGAGCACCCTGTGCTGCTCAACCGCGCACCGACCCTGCACCGTCTGGGCATCCAGGCGTTCGAGCCCCAGCTCATCGAGGGTAAGGCCATCCAGCTGCACCCGCTCGTGTGCTCGGCGTTCAACGCCGACTTCGACGGTGACCAGATGGCTGTTCACCTGCCGCTGAGCCCCGAGGCACAGGCCGAGGCCCGCATCCTCATGCTCTCGGCCAACAACATCCTCAAGCCCTCGGACGGCAAGCCCGTGACCATGCCCTCGCAGGACATGATCATCGGTCTCTACCACCTCACCTCCGAGCGCAAGGGTCTGGCCGGCGACGGACGGTCGTTCTCCGGAATGGGCGAAGCCATCATGGCCTTCGACCGCGGAGAGCTCGACCTCGGTGCGCCGATCACGATCCGCCTGGAGAACGTCGTCCCCGGTGACGACATCGACGTTCCCGAGGGTTGGACGGCCGGTGACCCACTGGATGTGGCCACGACCCTGGGTCGTGCGACGTTCAACGAATACCTGCCTGCCGACTACGCGTTCGTGAACTCGACGATCGACAAGAAGGCCCTGAGCCGGATCGTCAACCACCTCGCCGAGGAGTACCCGAAGGTCGAGGTCGCCCACACGCTGGACAACTTCAAGGCCGGCGGCTTCCACTGGGCCACGCGTTCGGGCATCACCGTCGCGATGTCCGACGTCGTCTCGCCCGAGGCGAAGACCGAGATCCTCGCCGAGGCCGAGGCCATCGACACGAAGGTGCAGCAGCAGTACGAACTCGGTGCGCTCACCGACGACGAGCGCCGCAACGAGCTCGTCAAGCTGTGGACCGAGACGACCGAGAAGGTCGACCAGGTCATGCGCACGAACTTCCCCGAGCAGAACTCGGTGCTCCGCCTGGTCGAGTCCGGTGCTTCCGGTAACTGGATGCAGGTCCGCCAGCTGGCCGGCATGCGCGGTCTGGTGACGAACCCGAAGGGTGAGATCATCCCGCGTCCGATCGTGTCGAACTACCGTGAGGGCCTCGCGGTGCTCGAGTACTTCATCGCCTCGCATGGTGCTCGTAAGGGTCTGGCCGACACCGCTCTGCGTACCGCTGACTCCGGTTACCTGACCCGTCGACTCGTCGACGTGTCCCAGGACGTCATCATCCGCACCGCGGAGGCCGGTTCGAACAAGGGCATCACCCTGCCGGTGGCCGAACGCGATCACGAGGGCAACCTCGTGCCGCACGAGTATGCCGAGACCAGCGTCTACGGTCGACTCACCGTCAACGACGTCACCGATGCCGATGGCAATGTCATCGTCCCGGCGAAGTCCGATGTCACCGCGGCAACCGTGGACACCCTCGTGGCCGCCGGCATCGAGGAGCTCAAGGTCCACTCGGTGCTGACCGCGGATTCCGATGCGCAGATCTCCGCCGAGCACTACGGTCGCTCGATGGCGACCGGCAAGCTCGTCGACATCGGCGAGGCCATCGGCACCGTCGCGGCTCAGTCGATCGGTGAGCCCGGAACCCAGCTGACGATGCGTACCTTCCACACCGGTGGTGCCGCAGCGTCGACCGGTGACATCACCCAGGGTCTGCCGCGTGTGACCGAGCTCTTCGAGGCCCGCACCCCGAAGGGCTTCGCCCCCATCGCCGAGGCCACCGGCCGGGCGAAGATCGACGACAGCCGCAAGACGCGCTTCGTCATCATCACCCCGGACGACGGCAGCGAGGAGATCGAGCACGCGGTCTCCAAGCGTGCCCGCCTGATGGTCGAGGACGGAGCGCACGTCAAGGCCGGTGAGCAGCTCATCGTCGGTGCCGTCGATCCGAAGCAGGTGCTGCGCATCCGCGGTCGCCGTGAGGCCGAGCGCTTCCTCGTCGAGGAGGTCCAGAAGGTCTACCGGTCGCAGGGTGTAGGCATCCACGACAAGCACATCGAGGTCATCGTGCGGCAGATGCTGCGTCGCGTGACCGTGATCGAGTCCGGCGACACGAATCTGCTGCCCGGCGAGCTCGTCGACCGCGGCCGCTACCAGGCGGAGAACCGTCGTGTGGTCGCCGAAGGCGGCCAGCCCGCATCGGCTCGTGACGAGCTGATGGGCATCACGAAGGCCTCGCTGGCCACCGAGTCGTGGCTGTCGGCCGCTTCCTTCCAGGAGACCACCCGCGTCCTCACCGAGGCGGCCATGGAAGGCAAGTCGGATACGCTCATGGGGCTGAAGGAGAACGTCATCCTCGGTAAGCTCATCCCTGCGGGCACCGGCCTGCAGTCGCACCGCAACCTCGTGGTAGAGCCGACCGAAGAGGCCAAGGCCGAGATGTTCACCAACAGCTACGGCGACTTCTACGCGGGCATCGGGGCCGATTCCGGCTCCGCCATCCCGCTGGAGGACTACGACTACGGCGCGTTCAGCTGAAGCTGAGCGGCTGAAGAGCTGAGACAGCAGAAGGGGCACCCACCATCCTGTGGGTGCCCCTTCTGTATGGTGACCAGGCTCCAGAGATGCCGAGACAACGGTGGAGCGCCGAGACCACTGTGTGTGCACAGGTGTCTCGGCGCTCCACCGTTGTCTCGGTGGGGCTGTCCTAGCCGAAGAGGACCTGTGCTTCCTCCCAGCGGTGCAGCGGCACCGACTTGAGGCTGTCGACGGCCGATGACATCTCGACCGAGACGATGTCGGTGCCCTTGAGGCTGGCCATCTTGCCCCAATGGCCGTGCTGAGCGAGATCGGCGGCCGCCATCCCCAGCCGGGTCGACAGGACCCTGTCGTACGCGGTGGGGGAGCCGCCTCGTTGCAGGTGCCCGAGGATCGTCGCCCGGGATTCGATTCCGGTGATCTCCTCGATCTTCGGGGCCAGGTAGTTCGCAATCCCGCCGAGGCGGACCCGCCCTTTGTTGTCGACGCCTTGGTCGGCGACCTGTGAGTCCAGACCTTCGGGGATGAACCCTTCGGCGACGACGACGATGGGGGCCCGTCCGCGGTCCCGGGCCGAGCGGACCCACGCGGAGATCTGTTCGAAGGAGACAGGGAACTCCGGCATGAGGATCGCGTGGGCGCCGGCGGCCATTCCGGCGTGGAGGGCGATCCAGCCGACATTGCGACCCATGACCTCGATGACCATGCACCTGTGGTGGGATTCGGCCGTGGTGCGCAGTCGGTCGATGGCCTCGGTGGCGATGGACTGGGCGGTGTCGAATCCGAAGGTGTAGTCGGTGTTGCCGAGGTCGTTGTCGATGGTCTTGGGCACTCCGACGACGTGGAGGCCCTCTTCGCGAACCAGTCGTGAGGCTCCGGCCAGGGTGCCTTCCCCGCCGATGGCGATGAGCGAGTCGATGCCGTGGGCGGCCATGACCTCGCGCATCCGCTCCGGGCCGCCGTCTTCGTAGGGGTGGGTGCGCGAGGTGCCGAGGATGGTTCCGCCGCGTCCGGACAGTCCCCGGACATCGAGCATCGTCATATCGAACATGTCGTCATCGAGCAGGCCGCGCCAACCGTCGCGGATGCCGACGAACTCGGCGTCGTAGGCGCGGATGCCCTTACGGACGATGCCGCGGATGACAGCGTTGAGGCCGGGGCAGTCCCCGCCCGAGGTGAGTACACCGATCTTCATTCCAGCTGACCCTGATCCTTTGCTCGATAACCTTTGGCAAGCCGGACGTCGTGCCCGGCCATGAGTGAGAGGCCCTTGAGGATGACGGTCCCGTTCGAACCGTCGCCCTGGGCGGGACCGTGGATGTCATTGCCGCCCATGATGTTGATGGTCTCGTCGCGGATGCGCACTCCCGGCGGCACGAAGACATCGTTGCCGGCCCACATCGCGTACGAATTCAGCTCGACCGTCACTCCCGGGCCCATCACATCGCACAGGTCGATGTCATCCCCGCCCATGAGTGCGTAGGTGGTGACTTCGGCGGTGCCGGGCGGGACGTCGAGGCGGCGCCCGGACATGATGGCCACGGAGTTCATCGGTGAGGCTGATCCCGGTTCCGCGGCGGGGGAGAGTTCGGCCGGTCCGCGTCGGGCCAGCTCCGATCCCGGCGCCGCAGGTCCGGGGGCCTGCCCGGTCTGGCGAGCGAGCCTGCGGTGGAGGCTGTCGCCTTCGGGCAGGTCGTCGATGAGCGGGAGGAGTTCGTCGAGGAACTTCGCACCGATGGCCTCATCCTGCCGCTCGGTCGTCTCCTCGGGATCGAGGCGACCGTTCGTCACGGCATCGGTGATCACGGAGAGGACATCATCGCGGTCCTGGTCGGAGGCGCGGATGCGCCGCTGAGGAGAAGGGGAGTCGTCGTCGGCCATGGTGCCCAGTGTAGCGGTCCTCACTCTGTGTCGTCGGACTGACTGACGTGGTGAGGACTCCACAGCAGGGCCACAGGTTGAACCAATGCTGGGCCTAAACGGTCCCGCGAATGTGGAGGACATGAGAGATGAGAGCAGCGCCTGGCAGCAGACGCAGACAGCAGACACAGCCACCCGTCCGACCACCACCGTCGACCTCGTCGTCCCGGTGTACAACGAGGAAGCCTCGTTGGCCGCTTCGATCGAGGTCCTCCTCGCCGTCGAGCCAGCCCGCGGCACCGAGGTCACGATCATCATCGCCGACAACGCGAGCACTGATGCGACTCCCGACATCGCCGCAACCCTGGCGGCGAGTCATCCTCAAGTCGAATACGTCCGCCTCGAGCAGAAGGGCCGCGGTCGTGCCCTGAGCCGCGTGTGGCAGGCGTCGACGGCTGACGTCGTGGCCTATACCGATGTGGACCTCGCCACGGACATCCGCGTCCTCGACCCGATGGTCGAGGTCATCCGGTCAGGCCTGGCCGATGTCGCCATCGCCTCCCGCCTGCAGCCGGGACTCGCGATCGAGCGAGGCATCAAGCGCGAGATCATCTCCCGCTGCTACAACCGGCTGCTCAAGGTCAGCCTCGGCGTCGGATTCAGCGACGCCCAGTGCGGTTTCAAAGCACTGTCGTCGCGGGCGGCGAAGGAACTGCTGCCTCAGGTCGAGGACACCGAATGGTTCTTCGATACGGAGCTGCTCGCCCGCGCCGAATGGGCGGGCTTCCGCATCCATGAATTCGGCACCGATTGGACGGACGACCCGGATTCCTCAGTCGACGTGGTCAACACGGCGTGGAAGGACATCAAAGGCATCGTCCGGTTGCGCACGGGCGGGCGAACCCGGATCGGGCACGAGGTCCCCGCACCGAACACCGGTGCGCAGATCCTCCACTTCATCGACGTCGGGATCATCAGCACCGTGCTCTACGCCGTGCTCTTCCTCCTCGGCGTCCAGTTCGTCTCGGACTCCGCGGCGAACATCATCGCACTGCTCCTGTCGACGATCGCGAACACAGCGCTCAACCGCGCTCACACCTTCGGGGTGCGGTCCCCGCACCACCGACTGACCTCCCAGCTCAAAGGCTTGGCGGCCTTCGGGCTGTGCCTGGCCTTCACCTCTGCGGGGCTGGCAGTCGCAGCCGGGTTCACCGGGCCGTGGGCGAGCGTCGGCACGCTCGCGGTGCTCACGCTCGCGAACCTCGCCGCCACCGTGGTCCGCTTCGTGCTCATGCGCACCTGGGTCTTCGCTCGCGGCTCGCACAGCGGCGCCCGCGGCTCCCACAGTCACTCCCGCCCCGCCGCGGTGACCGCAGTCGATCAGGCGCACAACGACGCGAAGGACATCGACCATGTCTGAGACTCACACCACTCCGACGCGCACCCGCACCCGTGGCCTGCGACGGCACTGGTACCCGGCGGTGCTCACCGTGCTGACCCTCGGCACGATCGCCGCCTTCCTCGCCAACCTCAGTGCCAACGGCTGGGCGAACTCCTTCTATGCGGCGGCCGTGCAAGCAGGCTCGGAGAACTGGGAGGCCTTCCTCTTCGGGTCCCTCGACTCGGCGAATGCGATCACCGTCGACAAACCCCCGGCCGCCCTGTGGCTGATGGCCCTGAGCGCCCGCGTCTTCGGGTTCTCGTCGTTCTCGATGCTTCTGCCCCAGGTCCTCCTGGCCGGAGTGAGCGTGCTGCTCATCGTCCATTCGGTGCGGCTGAGCCTGCGATCCCACGTCGGATCGGGCCTCGAGAAGGCTGCGGCGCTGGCGTCCGGCGGGATCTTCGCGGTGTCCCCGGTGGTGGCGTTGATGTTCCGGTTCAACAACCCGGATGCCCTGCTCGTGACCCTGATGATCGGCGCGGTCGTTGCGACGCAGCATGCACTGCGCGTCCTCACCGAACCCCGGACGCGCCGCTGCGCACGCCGCATCGCCGGCTGGCTCGGCCTCGCCGGAATCTGCCTCGGCCTCGGGTTCCTGACCAAGCAGTTCCAGGTCCTGCTCATCGTGCCCGGCCTCGCCCTGGCATGGGTGTTCTTCGCCCGCACCTCCTGGCCGCGCCGCCTGCTGTGGCTGCTCGTCCCGCTCGGATCGATGATCGTCAGCGCCGGCTGGTGGATCGCCCTCGTCGAACTCACTCCCGCCGACTCGAGGCCCTACGTCGGCGGCTCCCAGTCGAACTCGTTCCTCGAACTCACCTTCGGCTACAACGGGTTCGGACGCCTCACCGGCAACGAGACGGGTTCCGTCGGAGGCAGAGGAGGCGGCCAAGGCGGCGGATGGGGCGAAACGGGCATCACCCGACTGTTCAGCGGCAGCTTCGGCCAACAGGTGTCGTGGTTCCTGCCCACAGCCCTGTTCCTCCTCGTCGTCACGATCGTTCTTCTCATCCTCGCCGAGGTGGCCCGCCGTCGCCGTGTCCCCACCGCCACGGCCGGTGACCGTGCGGTGCCCGCATCCGGAGCCTCAGGTAGGGTCGGCTCCTCTGGTACGGGCAGCCTCGGCGCGGGACTGCTCATGTGGGGTGCCTGGCTCGTCATCACCTGGCTCGTGCTGTCGAACATGAACGGAATCGTCCACGAGTACTACACGGTCGCGCTCATTCCCGCGATCGCCGTCGTCATCGGCCTCGGCCTCGCCGTGCTGCTCGAGCGGTCCGGATCCCTCCCGCGCCTGCTGCTGGCGGTCGCGTGGGCCCTGACCGGGGCATGGCAGTTCATCCTCAGCTCCGATATGACCGGCATTCCCGGCATCCTGCGCTGGGCCGTGCTCATCGTCTCGATCCTCGGGGCACTGGTCCTCATCGTCACCGCTCACCGCAGGTTCGGTGCGGCGCTCGCCTCGGTGCTCGTCGCCCTCGCAATCCTCGGCAGCGCCGCGATTCCGGCTCAGCTGGCCGTGCGCACGATCGCCGGTACGACGCAGGGATCGATCGTGACGATCGCCGGCACGAGCTCGGGAATGGGCGGCGGACCCGGCGGTGGAGGAATGCCAGGCGGGGGAGGAGCCCGCGGCGGCGGACCCGGCGGCGGAGCCCCCACAGGAGGCACAGGCGGCGGCGCCACCGGAACGACCGACGGGGCAGGCAACTCGGAGACCGGCACCGGCGGACCCGGCGGGGGAGGAGGCGGAATGGGCGGTCTGCTCAACGGCTCGGAACCCTCCGACGAACTCACTGAGCTGCTCGAACAGGACGCCTCGGACTACACATGGGCGGCTGCGGCGACCGGGGCGAACCAAGCCGCCGGATACCAGCTGGCGCTCGACGAGCCCGTCATGGCGATCGGCGGGTTCAACGGCACCGATCCCTCGCCCAGCCTCGCAGAGTTCAAACAGCTCGTGGCCGAGGGCAGGATCCACTACTACATCGGATCGGGCTCCAGCGGCCAAGGTCCAGGCGGCGGGGACTCGGACTCGTCGTCGTCGCAGATCGCGGCCTGGGTCGAGGCGAACTACGAGGCGACCACCGTCGACTCCGTTTCGCTCTACGATCTCAGCGCCGGATGAGGGGATAATCGAGCTATGAACCCGACAGCGAATCCGCCGGCGCGCATCCTCATCGTCGACGACGAAGCGAACCTCTCCGAACTCCTCGTCATGGCCTGCCACGTCAGGGGCTGGGAAGCCGAAGGGGTCGGCACCGGCCGTGAGGCCGTGACGCTGGCCAGGAGCGAACACTTCGACGCCATCGTCCTCGACGTCATGCTGCCCGACCTCGACGGGTTCGCCGTGATCGAGAAGATCCGCGGTGAGGGAATCGACACTCCTGTCGTCTTCCTCTCCGCCCGCGACGAGGTCGACGATCGGCTGACGGGCCTGCGGCTGGGCGGGGACGACTATGTGACGAAGCCGTTCAACCTCGATGAGGTCATCGCCCGCATCGAGGTGCGTCTGCGCCGTGGAGCCTCGGCCGCTCCGGTCGACGAGGACGACGTCCTGCGCGTGGGTGACCTCGAACTCGACGAGCGCTCCCACGAGGTCACCCGCGCCGGTCAGCCGATCGAACTCACCGCCCGCGAATACGAGGTGCTGCTGCTGTTCATGCGCAATCCGCGGGTGGTGCTCTCAAAGGCCCAGATCCTCGACCGGGTGTGGGACTACGACTTCGGGGGCAACGGCAACATCGTCGAACTCTACGTCTCCTACCTGCGCAAGAAGATCGACACTCCGTTCCCGGAGCTGCCGAGCCTCTTCCACACCAAGCGCGGAGCCGGATACATCCTGCGGGCGGAGCAGTGACCCTGCGTCGGTGGCGACTGCAGACGAGGCTCATCGTCCTCGCCGGCCTCGTCCTCCTCCTCGTCGGGGCCGGGATCGGCACCGCCTCTTGGCTGAGCGTGCGCGGCTCGCTCATGTCCGACCTCGATGCACAGCTGACGTCGATGACCTCGCATGCGCGTTCGGGCGACGGGCCCGGCGCGGGCCCCGGGGCGACCGGGAATCCGGGAACCTCGGATGGGGGTGACGAATCGTCGGCGGCTGTCGATTCGGCTCTGCGCTATCTCTTCCAACCGGGTGTCGGCGATGGTGCTCTCGTCGTCGTCGACTCCGGCGACGGGGGAGAGGGGCTCATCGCCGAGGCGGGGCTGAGCCGACCGCGGGCCCTGTCCGCGGCGGCCATCGACGCCCTGCTCGACGTCGAAACCGGCGGTGGCGTGTCCGACGGCAGTGCCTCCGGAAGCAGTGCGTCCGACGGCGGCGCGTCCGGAGACAGTGATCACGGCGGAAGTGCGTCCGCCCACGAGTCCGTGCGGGTGCCCGGATTCGGCTCCTACCGGGTCGTGGCCTTCGACGACGGAGGAACCACCACCGTGTACGGGGTCCCCCAGGGCAATGTCGACGGTGCTCTTGAGCGCACCGCGTGGACGACCGCGTTCGTCGTCCTCATCGGCGTCCTCGCCACGGCCGCGCTCATGGCCGTGATCATCCACCGGCAGCTGCGCGACCTAAGGGAGGTCGCCCGCACCGCGCGGGAGGTCACCGACCTCGAGCTCAGTGCCGGCGAACCCGAGCTCGCGCTCAGGGTCCCCTCCGAACTCGCGGTTCCGGGCACGGAGGTCGGCGACGTGGGCGCCTCGGTCAACCGGATGCTCGACCATGTCGGGTCCGCCCTCGAGGAGCGCTATCGGGGCACGGAGCAGATGCGACGCTTCGTCGCCGACGCCTCTCATGAGCTGCGCACTCCGATCGCGACGATCCGCGGCTGGGCCGATCTCACCCGCCCGTACCGCAACGATCTGCCCGCCGAGGTGGCCACCTCCTTGGGCAAGATCGATTCCGGAGCGATGCGGATGTCCTCCTTGGTCGACGACCTTCTGCTCCTCGCACGACTCGAAGCCGGCCGTCAGCCGACGAGTGAGGACACCGTCGATGTCTCCTCCCTGCTCATCGAGCTCGTCGAGGACGCCCATGTGGTCAACCCCGACCATTCGATCTCACTCGACGTCCCGCCGGAGGCTCTCGAGGTGCGCGGCGAGGTCGGCCAGGTGCGCCGGGTCGTGTCGATCGTCCTCACGAACGCCTGTGTGCACACGCCTCCGGGCACCAGGGTGCACATCGAGGCGCAGGCGACGCACAAGCCGGTCTCGGGGCAGCTGCCCAGCGATGTCGTGGCGATCCGCATCAGCGACGATGGGCCGGGCATTCCGCCTGATATCCGCGACAGGGTCTTCGACCGCTTCGTCCGGGGGGATCCCTCGCGGGCACGGCAGGACGGCGCCAAGGGCGGATCCTCTGGGCTGGGGCTCGCGATCGCAGCCGGCCTCGTCGACCTCATGCACGGCAGCATCGCGATGTCGAGCACGGACTCGGGAACGACCTTCGAACTGCGACTGCCCGTCGCCTGAGCCGAATCGCACAGGCTGACCACAGGTACGACTGGGAAGGGCTACAGCACGGGGTCCGACAGTGGAATCACCGATCACCAGAGGAGATTTCATGACCGAGAACCAGAACCCCAATCAGAACGAGAACCCCAATCAGAATCAGCACGCTGGCCAGAACTCCGGCCAGGTCCCCGGCGAGAACCCCAGCCAGAACCCCGGCGAGAGCGGCACCCAGACTTCCGACCATGCCTCCCGGTCGGTGCCCGACCCACGCTCCGAGGGCTCTGCAGGGTCGCGGCCCTGGGCGAACCCCTACGGTGCGCCCGCACAGACCGCACAGTTCGGAACCACAGCGGGTCCGCGGAAGCAGAAGCGCCGTGTCCCACTGGTCCCCGCGGTGCTGGCCGGTTCGGCACTGTTCGTCGTCGGCGGACTCGCCGGAGGAGCGATCGGCGCCTCGGCGGCCATCGCGTCGAACGATTCGGGGACGAGTCAGGGTCCCGGGGGCCAGAACGGACCTGGTGGCATGGGCGGACAGCAGGGCGGAGGCACTCAGAACGGCGGCCAACAGGGCGGCGGAGGCATGCCGGGCGGACAGTCGGACGGGGGCGGCATGCCCGGTGGTCAATCCAACGGCATGCCGGGTGATCAGAACGGCTCCGGCTCGAACGGAAGCTCGTCGGACGGAACGAATTCGAGTGGGAGCGGAACCGACGGCACCGCACAAGACGGCACCGATTCGGACTCCGGCACTGACGCGGACTCCGGTGGGGACTCCGACGGGTCGGATTCGACCGTGGACACCACCTCGGCGCGCAGCGGCGATGCGACGGTCGACAACTCCGCTGTCACCCACTTCGAGCAGATCTTCACCGGCTTCGCCGTCCTCAATCGGGACGAGTGAACCCAGTCCCCAACAGGACTGGTTCCCCGCCGGACTGGTTCCCAGCCGGGCCGGTTCCCAGCCGGCCTGGCTGCCACGGTTCACCCGGATACGACGATGCCCCCACCGCAATCGGTGGGGGCATCGTGCTGTGAATCCGAGGACCTCTCAGTTCTCAGAGATCATCATGCGGTTCAGCGGTGGAGATCGAAGCGATCGGCCTCGACGACCTTGCTCCAGGCCTTGACGAAGTCGGCGACGAACTTCTCGCCGGCATCATCGGAGCCGTAGACCTCGGCGATGGCCCGCAGTTCGGAGTTCGCACCGAAGAGCAGGTCGACGCGGCTGCCGGACCACAGCTTCTCGCCCTCGGGGGAGAAGCACTCGTAGACGTTTGCCGTCTCCGAGTCGCCGATCGGCTTCCAGACGTTGCCGAGCTCGAGGAGGTTGACGAAGAAGTCGTTCGTCAGTTCACCCGGACGGTTGGTGAACACGCCGAGGTCGGAGTCCTCGAAGTTCGCACCGAGCACGCGCAGACCGCCGATGAGGACGGTCAGCTCCGGAGGAGTGAGACCGAGCAGGCTGGCCTTGTCGAGAAGCAGGTACTCGGCCTTGAGCGGCAGATCCTCGGTGAGGTAGTTGCGGAATCCGTCGTGTGTCGGCTCCAGGTAGTTGAATGACTCGACGTCGGTCTGCTCCTGGGTGGCGTCGCCGCGACCCGTGGACACGGGCACGGTGATCGCGTGACCGGCGGCAGCCGCAGCGGTTTCGATGCCGACGGCACCGGCGATGGCGACGACATCGGCGAAGGAAGCACCGGTCGACTCGGCGATGCCCTCGAGCACCGGGAGCACCTCGGCGAGCTTGGCCGGCTCATTGGCCTCCCAGCTGCGCTGCGGCTCGAGGCGCAGGCGACCGCCGTTGACGCCGCCGCGCATGTCGGAGACGCGATGCGAGGACGCAGCTGCCCAGGTGGTCGAGACCAGCTGGGAGACGGTGAGACCGGAATCCCGGACCGCGGCCTTCACAGCGGCGAGCTGTGCCTCGTCGAGCTGGGTGCCGGCCGGGACCGGATCCTGCCAGATGAGCTCCTCGTTCGGAACCTCGGGGCCGAGGTAGCGGGTGGACGGTCCCATGTCACGGTGGGTGAGTTTGAACCAGGCACGGGCGAAGGCGTCTTCGAAGGCCTTCTGATCGTCCTTGAACTTCCGGGAGATCTCTCCGTAGATCGGGTCGAAGCGCAGGGACAGGTCGGTGGTGAGCATGCGCGGCTCGCGGCGTTCGTCGCCCTGGGCCATCGGCACCATGTCGTCTCCGCCGCCGTCCTTCGGACGCCACTGCAGGTGTCCGCCTTCGTTCTCGAAGACTTCCCACTCATAGGCGAAGAGGATGTGGAAGAACTCGTTGTCCCACCGGGTCGGGTGGTAGGTCCAGGTGACCTCGATGCCCGAACCGATCGAGTCATTGCCCTGTCCGGTGCCGAAGTCGGACTTCCAGCCGAGTCCCTGCTCCTCAAGCGGTGCGGCCTCGGGATCGGCGCCCTTGTGCGATTCGGGTCCGGCTCCGTGGGTCTTGCCGAAGGTGTGTCCGCCGGCGATGAGGGCGACGGTCTCCTCGTCGTTCATCGCCATCCGGCCGAAGGTCTCGCGGATGTCGATCGCGGCCTTGAGCGGATCCGGCTCGCCCTCGGGACCCTCGGGGTTGACGTAGATGAGGCCCATGGTCGTTGCGGCCAGCGGCTTCTGCAGTTCGCGGTTGCCGACGTAGCGCTTGTCGGTGCCGAGCCATTCGGTCTCCGAGCCCCAGTACACGTCGTTGTCGGGCTCCCAGACGTCCTTGCGTCCGCCGGCGAAGCCGAAGGTCTTGAAGCCCATCGACTCGAGGGCGACGTTTCCGGCGAGGATGAAGAGGTCGGCCCAGGAGATCTTCTTGCCGTACTTCTTCTTCACCGGCCACAGCAGACGGCGGGCCTTGTCGAGCGAGACGTTGTCCGGCCAGGAGTTCAGCGGAGCGAAGCGCTGCTGTCCTTCACCGCCGCCGCCGCGGCCGTCCTGCACGCGGTACGTGCCGGCCGAGTGCCAGGCCATGCGGATCATGAAGGGGCCGTAGTGCCCGAAATCCGCCGACCACCAGTCGGAGTTGGTCTTCTGCAGCTCTTCGATGTCGGCCTTGAGCTGGTAGTAGTCGAGGCTGTTGAATTCGGCGTCGTAGTCGAAGTCGGGATCCATGGGATCGCGCGCCGGCTGACCCTTCGCGAGGATCTTGAGGTTGAGACGGTTGGGCCACCACTGGGCGTTGGAATCGCCCTGGGTGGGGTTGACCAGGTTGTCCGAGTCCGAAGCCTGTGTCGGCTCCGAACTCGTGTGGACGACTGGGCAGCCGCCGGTGGTCGTGTCGGTCATCGTGTTCCTTTCACAGTCGGGTCGGCTTCAGCGACCCGTTTGACGACGAAGGCTGACCTCGCAGAGAGGACACAGGTGTCTCCCCGCGAGGAGAGGGATGGCATGAACGAAGCACTGGTCTCACACAGCCGAGGCATGGCTGTCGGTGTCCGCTGCGGAACCGGAGTCCGCGCAGTCGGGGCACAGGCCCCAGAAGGTCACCTCGGCCGCCTCGACGCGGAAGCCGGCATCATGAGAGGGAACCAGACACGGTGCGTGTCCGACCGTGCAGTCGACATCGACGATGAGACCGCAGGACCGACACACGAGGTGGTGATGGTTGTCCCCGATTCGCCGCTCATATCGAGCCACCGAACCCGACGGCTGGATGCAGCGCAGCAGCCCGACCTCCGTGAGAGTGTGGAGCGAGTCGTAGACGGCCTGATGAGAGACCGTCGGCAGCGACACGCGGACGGAGCGGATGACGGACTCGGTGTCCGCGTGAGGATGATCCCGCACGGCCTCGAGCACGGCGACCCGCTGTTTCGTCACACGCAGAGAGGTCTGCCGCAGGGCTGCGGCAGGCTCCTCGACATGTCCATGATTCGTCCCGTTCACACCATAAGGATGCCTGCTTCTTTTGAATCAGTCAAGGAAAGCGTGATGACGTCCGCTGAGGTGGCCCCGGGTGTGAGAATGTCCGCCGAGGTGATCGCCGAGGCGAAGACCTTCACGACCCGGGAGTGTGGACGTGCGATCGGTTGTGCGCGTGGGGGAGCGCGGTCGATGGGGTAGGGTGGTTCGTCGACGATTTTGACCAGACGCGCGGAAGAGAGATATTCTGTTAAGCGACTGATTGTGTTATCTGCGTCGTCGGATGATCCTGCCGAGCGATCTGTGAGGCTCGGGCCCCTTGTGAGAATTCGATGATGCAGGCCGCCGGGAAATCGACTCTGTCGGGACGTGTCTGCGCGACACACCCGAGCGCAGGGTACGAATGACCGCGTGGTTACTGGCATCGGGAGCCGAGCTTCACCTGATGTTCAGTCGGATATGTCCCACGGTTCACAGACATGACTGCGGTCGTGGCCGGAATTGGGAATTAGGTCTATCGAGAAGCAAATGGAGAACGCTTAGTGCCGACAATCCAGCAGCTCGTCCGCAAGGGACGGCATGTGAAATCAGCAGGATCCGACGCTCCTGCCCTCAAGGGCAGCCCGCAGCGTCGGGGAGTGTGCACCCGTGTGTACACCACTACCCCCAAGAAGCCGAACTCGGCTCTTCGCAAGGTCGCTCGTGTCAAGCTTTCGAGCCAGATCGAGGTGACCGCCTACATCCCGGGCGAGGGACACAACCTGCAGGAGCACTCGATCGTGCTCGTGCGCGGTGGCCGCGTCAAGGATCTGCCCGGTGTTCGCTACCGGATCGTTCGCGGTTCGCTCGACACCCAGGGTGTCAAGGGCCGTCAGCAGGCCCGCAGCAAGTACGGTGCGAAGAGGGAGAAGAAGTAATGCCACGCAAAGGTCCTGCACCCAAGCGACCGATCGTCGTTGACCCGGTCTTCAGCTCACCGCTCGTCACGCAGCTGATCAACAAGATCCTGCTCGACGGCAAGCGCTCGACCGCAGAGCGGATCGTCTACGGTGCCCTCGAAGGCACCCGCGAGAAGAACGGCAACGACCCCGTTGTCAACCTGAAGAAGGCTCTCGACAACATCCGTCCGTCCCTCGAGGTCCGCTCCCGCCGCGTCGGCGGAGCGACCTACCAGGTGCCGGTGGATGTTCGCCCGACTCGTTCGACCACCCTGGCCCTCCGCTGGCTGGTGGGCTACGCCCGTCAGCGTCGCGAGAAGACCATGACCGAACGACTCATGAATGAGATCCTCGATGCCGGCAACGGCCTCGGCGCCGCAGTCAAGCGCCGCGAGGACACTCACAAGATGGCCGAGTCCAACAAGGCCTTCGCCCACTACCGCTGGTAATCGCCTTCCCTGCTGTTCGGCCGGCGGACATCCTCCGCGGCATCTGCCGGCCGATAAGCTCGGGGGAGTCGAGCAAATCATCGAAGAGAGAGAGACACCGTGGCACTTGACGTGCTCACCGACCTGAACAAGGTCCGCAACATCGGCATCATGGCCCACATCGATGCCGGTAAGACCACTACGACCGAACGCATCCTCTTCTACACAGGTGTGAACTACAAGATGGGCGAGACCCACGACGGCGCCGGCACGATGGACTGGATGGATCAGGAGAAGGAACGCGGCATCACGATCACGTCGGCCGCGACGACCTGCTACTGGCACGACAACCAGATCAACATCATCGACACCCCCGGCCACGTCGACTTCACCGTCGAGGTCGAGCGCTCGCTGCGCGTCCTCGACGGCGCCGTCGCAGTGTTCGACGGCAAGGAGGGCGTGGAGCCGCAGTCGGAGACGGTCTGGCGTCAGGCCGACAAGTACGACGTCCCGCGCGTGTGCTTCGTCAACAAGATGGACAAGCTCGGTGCTGACTTCTACTTCACCGTGCAGACCATCAAGGACCGCCTCGGTGCCAAGCCGCTGGTCATCCAGCTGCCGATCGGCGCCGAGAGCGAATTCGCCGGTGTCGTCGACCTGCTGAAGATGAAGGCCTACACCTGGCCCGACGAGTCGAAGATGGGTCAGGACATGACCGAGGTCGAGATCCCCGCGGATCTGCAGGCCAAGGCCGAAGAGTACCGTGCGCAGCTCGTCGAAGACGTCGCCGAGAGCACGGAAGCGCTCATGGAGAAGTACCTCGACGGCGAAGAGCTCACGGTGGACGAGATCAAGGCGGGCATCCGCGAACTCGTCATCAACTCCGAGGCCTTCCCGGTCATGTGCGGTTCCGCATACAAGAACAAGGGCGTCCAGCCCATGCTCGACGCGGTCATCGACTACCTGCCCTCGCCGCTCGACGTTCCCCCGATGATCGGGCACAACCCGAGCAACGAGGAAGAGGAGCTCACCCGCAAGCCTGCGAAGGACGAGCCGTTCTCGGCTCTCGCGTTCAAGGTCGCATCGCACCCGTTCTTCGGTGCGCTCACCTACGTGCGCGTCTACTCCGGCCAGGTCAAGTCCGGTGAGCAGGTGCTCAACACCACCTCGGGCAAGAAGGAACGCGTCGGCAAGCTCTTCCAGATGCACTCCAACAAGGAGAACCCTGTGGAAGAGGCCTTCGCCGGCCACATCTACGCCTTCATCGGTCTCAAGGACACCACCACCGGTGACACCCTCTGCGATCCTGCGAACCCGATCGCCCTCGAGTCGATGACCTTCCCGGAGCCTGTCATCTCCGTGGCCATCGAGCCGAAGACGAAGAGCGACCAGGAGAAGCTGTCCTCGGCCATCCAGAAGTTCGTCAAGGAAGACCCGACCTACCAGGTCGAGCTCGACGCGGAGACCGGCCAGACCGTCATCCGCGGCATGGGCGAACTCCACCTCGACATCCTCGTCGACCGCATGCGTCGCGAGTTCAAGGTCGAGGCCAACGTGGGCAAGCCGCAGGTCGCCTACCGCGAGACCATTCGCCGCACTGTCGAGAAGTACGACTACACCCACAAGAAGCAGACGGGTGGATCGGGACAGTTCGCGAAGGTCCAGGTCACCTTCGAACCGCTCGAGGTCGAAGGCGATACGATTTATGAGTTCGAGAATGCCATCACCGGCGGACGCGTTCCGCGCGAGTACATTCCGAGCGTCGATGACGGCATCCAGGACGCCATGCAGCTCGGTGTCCTCGCCGGTTACCCGCTGGTCGGCATCAAGGCCACACTGGTCGACGGTGCCTACCACGATGTCGACTCTTCGGAGATGGCATTCAAGATCGCCGGATCGATGGTCCTCAAGGAGGCCGTCAGGAAGGCGAACCCGGTTCTTCTCGAACCGGTCATGGACGTCGAGGTGCGCACCCCTGAGGAATACATGGGTGACGTCATCGGCGACCTGAATTCCCGGCGTGGCCAGATTCAGTCGATGGACGATGCTTCCGGTGTGAAGGTCGTCAAGGCTGTGGTCCCGCTGTCGGAGATGTTCGGTTACATCGGTGATCTGCGGTCGAAGACCCAGGGCCGTGCGGTGTACTCGATGACTTTCTCCAGCTATGCGGAGGTCCCGAAGGCTGTTGCCGAGGAGATCATCCAGAAGGTGCGCGGCGGAGAGTAATCTCCGGAATCCGGTCGCCCCGGTGATCAAGAACATGTTCACCGGAATGAAAGATAACCAACAGAAGGTCTAAGATATGTACCGCATATCTTTTGACAACCACGAGGAGGAACCCAGTGGCAAAGGCTAGTTTCGAACGGACTAAGCCGCACGTCAACATCGGCACCATCGGCCACGTTGACCACGGAAAGACCACCCTGACCGCCGCGATCACCAAGGTCCTGGCGGATCAGTACCCGGATCTCAATGAGGCTCGCGCCTTCGACCAGGTGGACAACGCACCTGAGGAGAAGGAGCGCGGCATCACCATCAACGTCTCGCACGTTGAATACCAGACGGAGAAGCGTCACTACGCTCACGTCGACGCCCCGGGTCACGCCGACTACGTGAAGAACATGATCACCGGTGCTGCACAGATGGACGGCGCCATCCTCGTCGTTGCCGCCACCGATGGTCCGATGCCGCAGACCCGTGAGCACGTGCTGCTCGCTCGTCAGGTCGGCGTTCCCTACATCGTCGTGGCTCTGAACAAGTCCGACATGGTCGAAGACGAGGAGCTCCTCGAGCTCGTCGAATTCGAGGTTCGCGACCTGCTCTCGAGCCAGGAGTTCGACGGGGACAACGCTCCCGTCGTCCAGGTGTCCGCTCTCAAGGCCCTCGAAGGCGACGAGAAGTGGATCAAGAGCGTCCAGGAACTCATGGCCGCCGTCGACGACAACGTTCCGGAGCCGGAGCGCGACGTTGACAAGCCGTTCCTCATGCCCGTCGAGGACGTCTTCACGATCACCGGTCGTGGAACCGTCGTCACCGGTCGTGTCGAGCGCGGCGTCCTGTTGCCGAACGACGAAATCGAAATCGTCGGCATCAAGGAGAAGTCGTCCAAGACGACCGTCACCGCTATCGAGATGTTCCGCAAGACCCTGCCGGATGCTCGCGCAGGTGAGAACGTCGGTCTGCTTCTGCGCGGCACCAAGCGCGAAGACGTTGAACGCGGTCAGGTCATCGTGAAGCCGGGTTCGATCACCCCGCACACCAAGTTCGAAGCCCAGGTCTACATCCTGAGCAAGGACGAGGGCGGACGTCACAACCCGTTCTACTCGAACTACCGTCCGCAGTTCTACTTCCGGACCACGGACGTCACCGGCGTCATCACGCTGCCCGAGGGCACCGAGATGGTCATGCCCGGCGACAACACCGACATGTCGGTCGAGCTCATCCAGCCGATCGCCATGGAGGACGGCCTCCGCTTCGCCATCCGCGAGGGCGGCCGCACCGTCGGCGCCGGTCGAGTCACCAAGATCGTTGCCTGATCTGACTCACTGAGTACCAGAGCCGAGGGCCGCAATCCTTTCGAGGGTTGCGGCCCTCGGTCTGTTTGGAAGCATTGCGCAGGCTGTACTTGCGCCCTCCGGCAGCAGATGCGCGCTACTGCATGTCGGAAGTGCACGCGTGGCAGCACGCGGGCCTTTCCAATAGACGGTGACATTCGAAGCAGTGGAAGGGCGCTGCGCGATGACCGGGGGAGTGACGCCTGTGCGTTGCCCTGAGAGATCGCTCACAAGCCTGCACCCCGGAATTGCGCGGGTGAAGTGCTATGTGACAAGATAGTGAGGTTGCGTTTTGGGCGTTGACCCCTGCACTGCGGTAGCGATACCGCGAACAGCCCGGAACACTATCGGATCGATGAATCTGCATCAAGCGGGTTCGGACCGAGCAGCCAATGAGTAGAAGCGCCGTCGGCGTTCAGGCGAGAAGTGAGAATTTCTCCGCCAGGATCAGTCGACACGCCCGACCTCGGGGGTCGGTCATGGTCAGCCGGCACAGACCGCAGACATCCCAGATGCTCTGCAGGTTGATGGCCGGAAGTTACTGAAGAAAGAGACGACGCCATGGCGGGACAGAAGATCCGCATCCGGCTCAAGTCGTACGACCACGCTGTGATCGACAGTGCCGCACGCAAGATCGTGGACACCGTCACTCGCGCAGGTGCGACTGTTGTGGGCCCCGTGCCGTTGCCGACGGAGAAGAACGTGTACTGCGTCATCCGTTCGCCGCACAAGTACAAGGACAGCCGTGAGCATTTCGAAATGCGCACGCACAAGCGTCTGATCGACATCGTCGATCCGACGCCGAAGGCCGTCGATTCGCTCATGCGTCTCGACCTCGCTGACGACGTCAACATCGAGATCAAGCTCTAAGGGAGGCAGCAATGGCGAACACTCGTTCATCCGCTCTCCCGACCACCCGCAAGGTCAAGGGCCTTCTGGGAACCAAGCTGGGCATGACCCAGGTCTGGGATGAGCAGAACAACCTCGTGCCGGTGACCGTTGTGGCCACCGGAAACAACGTCGTCACGCAGATCCGCAACGAGGAAACCGATGGTTACCCCGCTGTGCAGATCGCGTTCGGCGAGATCGATCCGCGTAAGGTCAACAAGCCGACCGCAGGCCACTTCGAGAAGGCCGGCGTGACCCCGCGTCGCCACCTCGTCGAGCTGCGCACTGCAGACGCTGCTGACTACGCGCTCGGCCAGGAACTCGGAGTCGACACGTTCGACGCCGGAATCAAGGTCGATGTGACCGCGAAGACCAAGGGCAAGGGAACCGCCGGTGTCATGAAGCGTCACGGCTTCTCCGGTGTCGGTGCCTCCCACGGTCAGCACCGCAATCACCGCAAGCCAGGGTCGATCGGCGGAGCCGCGACCCCGGGCCGCGTGTTCAAGGGTATGCGCATGGCGGGCCGTATGGGCGCTGTCAAGCACACGACCCAGAACCTCACGATCCACGCCGTGGACAGCGAGAACAACTTCCTGCTCATCAAGGGCGCCGTTCCCGGCCCCAAGGGTGGAGTCGTCCTCGTTCGCTCGGCCGTGAAGGAGGCCTGAACGAAATGACTGATGTCAAGACAGTCGACGTCATCGACGCCGCCGGTGCCAAGGCCGGATCCGTTGACCTGCCCGCCGAGATCTTCGGCGTGCCAGCCAACGTGCCGCTGATCCACCAGGTCGTCGTTGCGCAGCTGGCTGCGGCCCGTCAGGGTACGCACAAGACGAAGACCCGCTCCGAGGTTCGCGGCGGCGGTCGCAAGCCCTACCGCCAGAAGGGAACCGGCAACGCCCGTCAGGGTTCGATCCGCGCTCCCCAGTACAACGGCGGCGGAATCGTGCACGGACCGGTCCCGCGCGACTACTCGCAGCGGACCCCCAAGAAGATGAAGGCCGCTGCTCTGCGCGGTGCTCTGTCTGATCGTGCACGCCTGGATCAGGTCTTCGTGATGAAGAACCTGGTCACCGGCGATACGCCGTCGACCAAGCAGGCGAAGGCCGCACTGGCCGGCCTGTCCGACCGCAAGAACACCCTCGTGGTGCTCGACCGTGACGACGAGCTCACCTACCTGAGCGTGCGCAACCTGCCCCACGTCCACGTGCTCACCTCCGATCAGCTCAACACCTACGATGTGCTGCTCGCCGATGACATCGTGTTCACCGAGGCAGCTCTGCAGTCGTTCCTGAGCGGCAACCGCAAATCGGAGGACGCATCATGAGTCTGAACTTCAAGGACCCGCGCGACATCATCGTCGCTCCGGTCGTCTCGGAGAAGACCTACAGCCTGATGGACGAGGGCAAGTACACCTTCATCGTCGATCAGAACTCGAACAAAACCGAGATCAAGCACGCCATTGAATCGATCTTCGATGTGCAGGTCGCCAAGGTCAACACCCTGAACCGTCAGGGCAAGCGCCGCCGCACCCGCACCGGTTGGGGAAAGCGCAAGGACACCAAGCGTGCCATTGTCGCCCTCAAGGACGGATCGATCGACATCTTCGGTGGATCGCTCTAAGCGATCCTTCGTCAAAGAAGGAAAAGACTCATGGGAATCCGTAAGCACAAGCCGACGACTCCGGGCCGCCGTGGCTCGTCGGTCGCCGACTTCGTCGAAGTGACCCGGTCTACACCGGAGAAGTCGCTTCTGCGTCCGCTGCCCAAGCGCGGCGGCCGCAACAGTCAGGGACGCGTGACCACTCGCCACCAGGGCGGCGGTCATAAGCGTCAGTACCGTGTCATCGACTTCCGCCGCCATGACAAGGATGGCGTTCCGGCGAAGGTCGCACACATCGAATACGACCCGAACCGTACGGCTCGCATCGCTCTGCTGCACTACGCAGACGGAGAGAAGCGCTACATCATCGCCCCGCACAACCTCAAGCAGGGTGCGCAGGTCGAGGCCGGCCCGGGTGCAGACATCAAGCCGGGCAACAACCTTGCCCTGCGCAACATCCCAGTCGGTACCGTTGTGCACGCTGTCGAGATGCGTCCCGGCGGCGGTGCCAAGATCGCGCGCTCCGCCGGTTCCTCCGTGCAGCTGGTGGCCAAGTACGGTCGGTTCGCGCAGCTGCGGATGCCTTCGGGCGAAATCCGCAACGTCGACGCGCGCTGCCGTGCGACCGTCGGTGAGGTCGGCAATGCCGAGCAGTCGAACATCAGCTGGGGCAAGGCAGGCCGTATGCGTTGGAAGGGCAAGCGCCCGACCGTCCGCGGTGTCGTGATGAACCCGATCGACCACCCGCACGGCGGTGGCGAGGGCCGTACTTCGGGTGGTCGTCACCCGGTCAGCCCGTGGGGTCAGCCAGAGGGCCGCACACGCCGGCCGAACAAAGAGAGCGACAAGTACATCGTGCGCCGTCGCCGGACCGGCAAGAAGCGCTGATTGGAGTACTGACTTATGCCTCGTAGCCTCAAAAAGGGTCCTTTCGTCGACGAACACCTCTACCAGAAGGTGGCTCGTCAGAACGAGAAGAACACCAAAAATGTCATCAAAACCTGGTCTCGTCGCTCGATGATCATCCCGGACTTCCTGGGACACACCATCGCAGTACATGACGGACGCAAGCATGTCCCCGTCTTCATCACTGAGTCGATGGTCGGACACAAGCTCGGCGAGTTCGCACCGACACGGACGTTCCGTGGCCACGAAAAGGACGATCGCAAGGGTCGCCGCCGCTGAGGCGGGGCACTCTTTCGATCCTAGATAAGAGAGAAGGAAGCGATGGAAGCCAAGGCTAAGGCGCGTTACCTGCGCGTTACGCCTCGCAAGGCTCGGCGCGTCGTCGACCTCATTCGTGGTCAGCAGGCGACCGAAGCACTTGCAGTGTTGAAGTTTGCAGAACAGTCGGCATCAGATCCGATTTACAAGCTCGTGGCCTCCGGCATCGCCAATGCGCGTGTCCGGGCCGACGAGGAAGGCGTTGCGTTCGACGAGAACGAACTGGTCATCTCCGAAGCCTTCGTGGATGAGGGGCCGACCATGAAGCGGTTCCGTCCGCGTGCCCAGGGTCGTGCGTTTCGCATTGAGAAGCGCACCAGCCACGTGACCGTGGTCCTGGCCAGCGGTGACGACCTGCCTCAGCGTAAGAGCCGGAAGGGGAACCGCTAATGGGCCAGAAGATCAATCCGAACGGATTCCGACTCGGAATCACCACGGATCACAAGTCGAAGTGGTTCGCTGACTCGACCAAGCCGGGGCAGCGCTACAAGGACTACGTGCTCGAAGATGTCAAGATCCGCCAGATGATGAACACCGGCCTCGAGCGGGCCGGCATCTCGAAGGTCAACATCGAGCGCACGCGTGACCGTGTCCGCGTCGACATCCACACCGCACGTCCGGGCATCGTCATCGGACGTCGCGGAGCCGAAGCCGATCGCATCCGCGGTCAGCTCGAGAAGCTCACCGGCAAGCAGATTCAGCTCAACATCCTTGAGGTGAAGAACCCTGAGGTCGACGCACAGCTCGTCGCGCAGGGTGTTGCCGAGCAGCTCGCCAGCCGCGTGGCCTTCCGCCGCGCGATGCGCAAGGCGATCCAGAGCGCTCAGCGTGCAGGTGCCAAGGGCATCCGCGTGCAGTGCTCGGGCCGCCTCGGCGGTGCTGAGATGAGCCGTTCCGAGTTCTATCGCGAAGGACGTGTGCCCCTGCACACCCTGCGTGCGAACATCGATTTCGGTTTCCACGAAGCCCACACCACCTTCGGACGCATCGGCGTCAAGGTGTGGATCTACAAGGGCGACCTGACCGACAAGGAGCTTGCCGCCGAGCAGGCCAAGGCTCCTGCTGCTCGTGGCCCTCGTGGCCGTGGGCGCGGTCGTGGCGGCCGCGGACGTGGTCAGGAAGGCGCTCCGCGCCGCGGCGACCAGGCCCGTACCACAGAGAACAACGCCGAAGCCCCCGCGGCTGAGGCCGGATCGGAGGGCTGAGACATGTTGATCCCTCGTCGAGTGAAATTCCGCAAGCAGCACCACCCCCGTCGGGGCGGCGCCGCCAAGGGAGGCACGACGGTGTCCTTCGGTGACTACGGCATCCAGGCTCTCGAGCCCGCCTACGTCACCAACCGGCAGATCGAGGCCGCACGTATTGCCATGACCCGCTACATCAAGCGCGGCGGCAAGGTGTGGATCAACATCTACCCCGACAACCCCCTGACGAAGAAGCCTGCCGAGACCCGCATGGGTTCCGGTAAGGGTTCGCCCGAGTGGTGGGTTGCCAATGTCAAGCCGGGTCGGGTTATGTTCGAACTCGCCGGTGTGTCCGAGGAAGTTGCTCGTGAGGCCCTGCGCCTGGCGATCCACAAGCTTCCGCTGAAGGCCCGCATCGTGGCCCGCGAAGGTGGTGAGTGAGAATGGCAATCGGTTCGAAGAACCTTTCCATCGACGCACTGGACGGTTTCGACAACGAGCGTCTGCTCGAAGAGCTCAAGAAGGCCAAGGCCGAGCTGTTCAACCTGCGTTTCCAGTCGGCCACCGGCCAGCTGGAGAGCCACGGTCGCCTCAAGGCCGTGCGTCGCGACATCGCTCGTATCTACACCGTGCTCAACGAGCGGGAGCTGGACATCCGTCCGAACCCCGCTGATGCTAAGGAAGAGGGCAAGTGATGGCGGAGACCACGAACACTGAGGCCAATGCTGCGGAGCGCAACACCCGCAAGACCGCACGTGGCTACGTTGTATCCGACAAGATGGACAAGACCATCGTCGTCGAGGTCGAGGAGCGCATGAAGCACCGCCTCTACGGCAAGGTCATGCGCAAGTCGGTCAAGTACAAGGTCCACGATGAGGAGAACACCGCCGGAATCGGCGATTTCGTCCTCGTGGCCGAGACGCGGCCTCTTTCGGCCGCGAAGCGTTGGCGGCTCGCCGAGATCATCGAGCGCGCCAAGTAGCCAACGCCGCCCCTCCCACCCGGTCCCGCCCGTCGCCTGCATCAGGCTGCGGGCGGCTACCGGGAACGGGGTGAAATGTCAATGAATCCGTTCCGCAAGGCTCATGCGTGCGTGTGAGAACCGGCGCGACGACAGGAGAAAATAGTGATTCAGCAAGAGTCGCGACTCAAAGTCGCCGACAACACTGGCGCCAAGCAGATCCTGGCCATCAGGATCCTGGGTGGCTCCGGTCGGCGCTACGCCTCGATCGGTGACACCATCGTGGCAACCGTCAAGGACGCAATCCCCGGCGGAAACGTGAAGAAGGGCGACGTGGTCAAGGCCGTCATCGTTCGCACCGCCAAGGAACGCCGTCGTCCCGACGGCTCCTACATCAAGTTCGACGAGAATGCAGCTGTCATCCTCAAGAACGAAGGGGAGCCGCGCGGAACCCGTATCTTCGGGCCCGTGGGACGCGAACTCCGCGACAAGAAGTTCATGAAGATCGTCTCCCTGGCACCGGAGGTGTTGTGAGCATGGCGAACAAGCTCAAGATCAAGAAGGGCGACCTCGTCCAGGTGATCGCAGGCGCTCGCGCCTCACGCGGCGGCGATCGCGGTAAGCAGGGCAAGGTCCTTGCCGTCTACCCCGAACGCAACCGCGTCCTCGTTGAGGGCGTCAACCGCGTGATCAAGCACAAGAAGGCTACGCAGACTCAGGCCGGCGGCACCGCTGGTGGCCGTGAGACTCACGAAGCCCCCATCCACGTGTCCAACGTGGCGCTCGTTGACCCCAAGGACAACAAGCCCACCCGCGTCGGATACCGCGAGGAGAGCGTCGAGCGTGACGGTCGCACCAAGACCGTTCGGGTTCGCTACTCGCGTCGCACCGGGGAGGAGATCTGATGACGGAAACAACCACCAGCCGTCCCGCACCGCGTCTCAAGCAGGTTTACCGCGAAGAGATCGTTGCGAAGCTGCAGGATGAATTCGGCTACGCCAACCCCATGCAGGTTCCCGGACTGACCAAGGTCGTCGTGAACATGGGTGTGGGTGACGCCGCGCGCGATTCCAAGCTCATCGAAGGCGCCATCAACGACCTCACTCTGATCACCGGTCAGAAGCCGGTCGTGACCCGGGCTCGCAAGTCCATCGCTCAGTTCAAGCTGCGCGAGGGCCAGCCCATCGGCGCCCACGTGACCATGCGCGGAGCCCGGATGTGGGAGTTCATCGATCGCGTCATCACCCTGGCTCTGCCGCGTATCCGCGACTTCCGCGGACTCTCGGACCGCCAGTTCGACGGAAACGGCAACTACACCTTCGGTCTCACCGAGCAGTCGATGTTCCACGAGATCGATCAGGACAAGATCGACCGCGT
The DNA here is from genome assembly GCF_011617245.1 of Brevibacterium atlanticum. Classification (NCBI taxonomy): domain Bacteria; kingdom Bacillati; phylum Actinomycetota; class Actinomycetes; order Micrococcales; family Brevibacteriaceae; genus Brevibacterium; species Brevibacterium atlanticum. Next base: position 1,411,894 of record NZ_CP050152.1, read on the forward strand.
CCGCGGCATGGACATCACCGTGGTCACCACGGCGACGACCGACGATGAGGGACGTGCCCTGCTGCGTCACCTCGGGTTCCCGTTCAAGACAAAATAATCTCTACGTTGCAGGTCCAAGCACGCACATGTGGGCGGAAACCGTAACGAGGAAGGGCAAGTGCCCAAATGACAATGACTGATCCAGTCGCAGACATGCTTACGCGTCTGCGCAACGCCAACTCGGCTTACCACGAGGACGTCAGCATGCCGTTCTCGAAGCTCAAGTCGAACATCGCCGAGATCCTGAAGGCTGAGGGCTACATCACCGACTGGAGCGTCGAAGACGCCGAGGTCGGAAAGACCCTCCTGCTGGACCTCAAGTTCGGACCGAACCGGGAACGTTCCATCGCCGGTCTGCGCCGTGTGTCGAAGCCGGGACTGCGCGTCTACGCGAAGTCCACAAACCTGCCCAAGGTTCTCGGTGGCCTCGGCATCGCCATTCTGTCGACGTCGTCAGGTCTCCTGACTGACCGTCAGGCCGCCAAGAAGGGTGTGGGTGGGGAAGTCCTCGCCTACGTCTGGTAAGGAAGGAGAGAAGAAGATGTCACGTATTGGCAAGAACCCGATCTCCGTTCCCAGCGGCGTCGAGGTCAACGTCGACGGCCAGAACGTCGCCGTCAAGGGACCGAAGGGCGAGCTGTCCGTCACCATCGCCGAACCGATCACCGTATCGCTCGACGACGGTGTCATCACCGTGGCCCGTCCGGACGAAGAGCGCGAATCGCGTTCGCTGCACGGACTGTCCCGCACGCTCATCAACAACATGATCGTCGGTGTGACCGAAGGCTACTCGAAGGCCCTCGAGATCGTCGGAACCGGTTACCGTGTCCTGGCCAAGGGATCGAACCTCGAGTTCGCCCTCGGCTACAGCCACCCCATCGTCGTCGAACCGCCGGAGGGAATCTCCTTCAGCGTCGACGGTCAGACGAAGGTCGCTGTCCACGGAATCGACAAGCAGCTCGTCGGCGAGACCGCTGCCAACATCCGGAAGCTGCGCAAACCTGAACCCTACAAGGGCAAGGGTGTGCGCTACGCCGGCGAAAACGTCCGTCGCAAGGTCGGAAAGGCTGGTAAGTAAAGATGGCCTTTGGCAAGAAGGAAAGCTACGGCAAGGGCAGGGCTGCTGCTCGCAAGCGTCGTCACGTTCGTCTGCGCAAGCACGTGAGCGGAACGGCCGAGCGCCCTCGCCTCTCAGTGACTCGTTCCACGCGCCACGTCTTCGTCCAGGTCATCGACGACACCGTCGGCAAGACCCTGGTCTCGGCCTCCACCATGGAAGCCGACCTGCGGACATTCGAAGGCGACAAGACCGGCAAGGCCCGCAAGGTGGGCGAGCTGGTGGCCCAGCGCGCCAAGGACGCCGGAATCGAAGCCGTCGTCTTCGACCGTGGAGGCAACGCCTACCACGGCCGTGTGCAGGCAATCGCCGAAGGTGCCCGTGAAGGAGGATTGGCCCTATGAGCACTGAAGAGAACAAGGATCAGCAGGCGACTGCTGAGACCAGCAATGACAACAGCGGTGACCGTTCCTCCCGCGGCCGCGGACAGGGCGGCCAGGGTCGTGGACGCGGTGAAGGCCGTGGACGCGGCGGTCGCAACGACCGTGACGACAAGAACCAGTTCATCGAACATGTCGTGACGATCAACCGCGTGTCCAAGGTCGTCAAGGGCGGACGTCGTTTCTCGTTCACGGCTCTCGTCGTGGTCGGAGACGGCGACGGCATGGTCGGCATGGGATACGGCAAGGCGAAGGAAGTTCCTGCCGCCATCGCCAAGGGTGTCGAGGAGGCGAAGAAGAACTTCTTCCGCGTCCCGCGCATCCAGAAGACCATCCCGCACCCGGTCCAGGGCGAGGAAGCCGCAGGCGTCGTCCTGCTGCGTCCGGCCGCTCCCGGTACCGGTGTCATCGCCGGCGGACCCGTCCGTGCGGTCCTCGACGCTGCGGGTGTCCAGGACATCCTGTCGAAGTCGCTGGGTTCGTCGAACGCAATCAACATCGTGCACGCCGCGATCACTGCGCTGAAGAACCTCGAACGTCCTGAGGAAGTCGCGGCTCGCCGCGGCCTCCCCGTCGACGAGGTCGCTCCGCATGCATTGCTGCGCGCAGCTGCTGAAAGTGGGGCGAAGTCCTGATGGCAAAGCTCAAGGTTACTCAGCGCAAGTCCGCCATCGGTGGCCGTCAGAACCAGCGTGACACGCTGCGTTCGCTCGGTCTCAAGCGGATCAACGACGTCGTGGTGCAGGAAGATCGCCCCGAGATCCGGGGAATGATCAATACCGTGCGTCACCTCGTGACTGTGGAAGAGGTCGATTGATATGTCGAACAACGACTCGCTGAAGCTGCACGATCTCCGTCCGGCCCCCGGAGCCAAGACCGCGAAGACCCGCGTGGGTCGCGGTGAGGCTTCGAAGGGCAAGACCGCCGGTCGCGGAACCAAGGGCACGAAGGCCCGCTACCAGGTTCCTGCCGGCTTCGAGGGCGGCCAGACTCCGATGCACATGCGTCTGCCGAAGCTGCGTGGGTTCAAGAACCCCGCCAAGGTGACGTTCCAGGTTGTCAATCTCGACAAGCTGTCGGCACTGTTCCCCGAGGGCGGAGACGTCACCGTCGCCGACCTCGTGGCCAAGGGTGCTGTGCGTCCGAAGCAGCCCGTCAAGGTCCTCGGCACCGGTGAGATCACCGTGGCCCTGAACATCACTGCAGACAAGTTCTCCGGCTCCGCAGCCGAGAAGATCACTGCTGCAGGCGGAAGCACCACCGTAGCCTGATCGGTTCCCGCTGCGCGGGTCCCAGGCTCCGGGTTGAGGGGGCGGTCACCGAGAGGTGACCGCCCCCTTCTGCATACCTGCCTGCGCATCGGCACCGAGGCGGGGCGCAGGCATCGTCGCAGGCGTCTCACATGCTCACACACAGCGTCTGCGCACCCTTCGTCCAGCCTTCGTCGGTTTCGGCCTGAGGCTCATATCCTGGTAGTCTTTTGCAGGTATTTGTTCCCATTCGCCAGGTCGCGACCACGACTCTGACTTTTCCATCCCCCAACGAGGAGGACGCTTGATCGGCGCAATCCGGAGGGCTTTCAGAACGCCCGACTTGAGGAAGAAGCTCCTCTTCACCCTGGGCATTCTTGTCATCTTCCGACTCGGCTCGTTCATTCCTTCCCCGGGCATCGACTACACGCAGGTCCAGCAGTGCGTGGCTTCGCCTCAGCTCAATGAGGGCGGATTCGCGATGATCAACCTCTTCAGCGGCGGCGCTCTGCTGCAGCTGTCGATCTTCGCCCTCGGCATCATGCCCTACATCACCGCGAGCATCATCGTGCAGCTGCTGCGCGTGGTCATCCCGCGTTTCGAGTCTCTGCACAAGGAAGGCGCCTCCGGTCAGGCGAAGCTCACCCAGTACACGCGCTACCTCACGATCGGTCTCGCGATCCTCAATGCGACGACGCTCGTGGCCACCGTCCGCTCCGGCGCGCTCTTCGGACAGGTCGAAGGCTGCCAGGACCTCATCGCCAATGACACCTGGTGGGGGATCGCGGTCCTCGTGGTCACGCTCACCGCAGGCACCGGCCTGATCATGTGGCTGGGCGAGCAGATCACCGAGCACGGTGTCGGCAACGGCATGTCGCTGCTCATCTTCACCTCGGTCGCCGCAGCCTTCCCGTCCTCGCTCGGTGCGATCTTCCGCGAGCAGGGCGTCGACATCTTCCTCATCGTCCTCGCCGTCGGCCTCGTCCTCGTCGCCCTCGTCGTCTTCGTCGAACAGTCGCAGCGTCGAGTCCCGGTGCAGTACGCCAAGCGCATGGTGGGCCGTCGCATGTTCGGCGGCACGTCGACCTACATCCCGATCAAGGTGAACATGGCCGGCGTCATCCCCGTCATCTTCGCCTCCTCGGTCCTCTACCTGCCGAGCCTGATCGTGCAGTTCTTCGACCCGGAGTCGAAGGGCGCCGAGTGGATCAACACGTATCTCACCCGCGGTGACCATCCTCTCTACATCACCGTCTACGCGCTGCTGACGATCTTCTTCGCCTACTTCTATGTCGCGATCACCTTCAACCCCGAAGAGGTCGCGGACAACATGAAGAAGTACGGCGGCTTCATCCCGGGCATCCGCGCGGGACGACCGACCGCCGACTACCTGAGCTACGTGCTCAGCCGCATCAACTTCCCCGGCTCGCTCTACCTGGCCTTCGTCGCTCTGATCCCGCTCATCGCTTTGGTGCTCATCAACGCCAACCAGAACTTCCCGTTCGGCGGCACCTCGCTGCTCATCGTCGTGGGTGTCGGCCTCGAGACCGTCAAGCAGATCGACGCGCAGATGCAGCAGCGCCACTACGAGGGTCTGCTGCGCTGATCACGACCGGACGCTGACGTTCAGCGGACAACCATTGGAAGGACACCTTATGAGTTCACGCATCATTCTGATCGGCCCTCCCGGCGCCGGCAAGGGAACACAGGCCGCACGCCTGTCCGAGGCACTCGGCGTTCCCGCCATCTCGACCGGAGACATCTTCCGCGCGAACGTCAAGGGTGAGACGGAACTCGGCAAGCTTGCCAAGCGCTATATGGACGCCGGCGAATACGTGCCCGACGAAGTCACGAACTCGATGGTCGCCGATCGTCTGTCCCAGGCCGACGCAGCCGAGGGCTTCCTCCTCGACGGATACCCGCGCACCAGCGCCCAGGTCGACGAACTCGACCGGATCCTCGCTGCCGAGGACAAGGCGATCGAACACGTCGTGGAACTCACCGCCGACACCGACGAGGTCGTCGCCCGTCTGCTCGCCCGTGCCCAGACCGAAGGCCGCAGCGACGACAGCGAGGACGTCATCCGTCACCGTCTCGACGTCTATGCGGAGCAGACACAGCCGCTGACCGATATCTACCGGGACCGCGGACTGCTGCGCCAGGTCGATGGCCTCGGCGAGGTCGATGCCATCACCGAGCGCATCCTCTCCGCCATTCGATGATCTTCGGACCACGGATCGAGCTGAAGTCTCCTGCGGAGCTCCAACGCATGCATCGGGCCGGGCAGCTGACACGCGAAGTGCTGTCAGCGGCCCGGTCCGCGGCCGTTCCCGGTGCCACCACCGCCGAGGTGGACGCCGCTGCCGAGGCCGTCATCGACGCGGCCGGGGCACGGTCGAATTTCAAGGGCTACCAGGGATTCCCCGCCGTCGTGTGCATCTCCGTGAACGAGGAGATCGTCCACGGCATCCCCGGTTCGAAGGTGCTGCAGTCAGGTGACCTCGTCTCCATCGACGGCGGCGCGATCGTCGAGGGCTTCCACGGGGACTCCGCGCTCACGATGATCGTCGGCGGCGATGAGGCGGGTACAACCGCCGATCGTGACCTGTCTGCCGCCACCGAGGCGGCCATGTGGGCAGGAATCGCCGCCTTCGCCACCGGAACGAAGATCAGCGACATCGGCGACGCCATCGACGACTACGTCACCGAGGCGCACCCGCAGCTCGGGCTCGTCGAAGAGTTCACCGGACACGGCATCGGCACCGCCATGCATATGGCTCCCGATGTGCTCAACTACCGTGCCAGGTCGAACGGGCCGAAGATCCGGCCGGGGATGTGCCTGGCGATCGAACCGATGCTCACTAACGGCAGCTCCGAGACCGTGACCTTGTCCGACGACTGGACGGTCGTGACCGCCGACGGCTCACGCGCGAGCCATTGGGAGCACAGCGTAGCTCGCCACGACGGGGGAGTGTGGGTGCTCACCGCCGAGGATGGGGGAGCATCCGGGCTGGCGCCCTACGGAGTCACGCCCGTGCCTCCCTCGGCCGCCTGAGGGGAACTGGCGGTCGGCGCAACGTGCCGAGCCGACCGGCAGACAGCCGCCTGAGGTCAGCCGCGCAGGTCAGAGGTTCCGGGCGATCCTCTCGATCGCCTCGGTGAGCAGAGGGCGGGGGAGTGCGAAGTTGACACGGATATGACCGACTCCGACCTCGCCGCACAGGCGCCCCTCGGTCACAGCCACCTCGGCGCGGGATTCGATGTGCTTGGCCAGATCCGTCTGAAGACCGTATCCGCGCAGATCCAGCCACGCCAGATAGGTTCCCTCGGGCTGGATATACGCGGCATTCGGCAGCAGCGTGGCGACGAGATCCGTGAGCAGGTCACGGTTGCCCTTGAGGTAGCCGTTGATCTCGGCCAACCAGTCCCGTGAATGCCTGTAGGCAGCGGTGGTCGCCAGGATCCCGGGATTCGATGCGGCCTCGGAGACGAACATGCCCCTCTGGGCCCACCGCTGCCGATCCTCAGGCGAAGTGAGGATGAGCTGGGCGCACTTGAGACCGGGGATGTTGAAGGCCTTCGACGCCGCAGTCGCCGTGGTGGTGTGGGCGGCGGTCGCGTCGGTGAGAGTCGCGTACGGAATGTGTCTGGCGGGGTCGTAGACGACGGGGGCGTGGATCTCGTCGGAGAAGACTCGGGCTCCGGCGGACTCGACCACCTCGGCGAGGGCGAGGAGCTCGGCTTCTGTGTAGACCTTGCCGATCGGGTTGTGCGGATTGCACAGCAGGAGGGTGGCACCCGGGGTGAGTGCGGCGGCGATCGCGTCGAGATCCATCGCCCAGCCGGTCTCCGAACGCAGCATCGGCACCTCGATGAGCTCGCGGTCGGTGGCGCGCGCAACATTGAAGAACGGCATATAGGCGGGCGTCGGCAGGACGATCGGGGTGCCGGCGGGGGTGAGATGAGTGAGGACGCCGATGAAAGCGGCGACGACGTCACTGGCCGGCGCGATGTGTTCGGTGGGGACCTGCCAACCGTAACGGTCTGAGCAGAACTCGGAGGTTGCGGACTTGAGATCCGCGTTGATGTCGTACGGCGGATACCCGTAGAGGTCGCGCTCGTCGATTTCGCGCAGTGCCTGCCGGACGGCGGGAGCGACACCGAAGTCCATCTCGGCGATGAAGGCACCGATCGACCCTGGGAAGGTCGACCACTTGCGGCCTCCCTTGGCGACGAGGGACTCCTGGGTGATGGCGTCGAGATCCAGCACGCTCATTCTCCTTTGATGGTCACGATCATATGACCGTCGGTCACGGTTCGACTGCGCAGGATTCCCCGGCGCAGTGCCCACGGTAGCAGTCGATATCCGTTCGCCGAGGTGGCCTCTGACTTGTGCTGTCATGGACGATGATCTGGTGCCGGTCCCGGATGAGTCGTCGTCTCAAATAACGAAACGATAACAAAGAGTATGAAAAGTCTCTGAACGTTATCTGTACGTTACTGTAGCCGTTATGACCCGAATCACATTCAAGGGGTCTTCGCGTGTTCTGGGAGCGTCGATCATCGGCGCTTCCCTGCTGCTGGCCGGGGGCACATCCGCCTTCGCCGCACCCACTCCGGAGTCCGCCGCATCCCAGACGTCCACCACCGAGTCTTCCCCTCAGCCCACTGATAGCGACAAGCAGAAATTCGAAATCACGCTCGGCATCGACGAAGAGGTCGAGGCCTCGCCTGGACTCGTCGTTCCCGTGACGCTGAGCGCGAAGGCCGGAACCGGCCTGAAGATCGTGCACGCCTCGAACAACGAGACCGTCAAGGGCACGGAGACGGAACTGGCCACCGGAGGCGACGCTCTCGACGCGGAACTCGACGGGTCCGCGCTGGAACCCGGTACCTACATCGTCAAGACCGACGACAACCTCAAGAGCAGCGACGACTTCACGGTCAGCGACCCGGACGAGACGGATGCGAAAGATTCCGACCCGACGCCCGAGCCCACCGACTCCACTGCTGCCGATGATGGGGAAGAGGATGAGTCCGAGACTCCTGCTGAGAAGTCGCCTTCCGAAGACGAAGAGGACGCGGCCGATGCCGACCTCGACGAGTTCTATCCGGAGCTGGCCAAGGAACTGTTCGGTCAGGACGACGGCACGTACACGATCTCCGATCCCAAGGGCGGCGGCACAGGCGCCGGAAACATTCCGTCGGGGCTGCAGAAGTACTATAACCAGAGCGTCGATCTCAGCGGTGAGAACTGCCAGAAACTCGGGTACCCCGACTACACCTCGCGGATCGGACGCACACCTGAATGCGGCTACGTCATCGCGCCTATCGATGCGAAGAACCCGAAGGCCGGCAACGTCGCCATCGCCATGATGAAGGTGCCTTCCGGCAAGGTCGTCGACGGCAAGTTCGAGAAGACGAAGTCTCAGGGAACCGTGGCCTGGAATCCCGGCGGACCCGGCGGTTCCGGCATGACAATGGGTGTGGCTGGAGCCATCAGCGAACCCGACCTCGCCGCGAACTTCGACCTCGTGGGCTTCGACCCTCGAGGCACCGGCGGCTCGATGCCGTTCTCGCAGTGCTCGACGGATGAGCAGCTCGACGCCGACCGTGCCGAAGACGCCTGGGCCGGTGACCGTGACGAGGCAGAAGACCTGCTGAACGAGCAGTACGAACGCTATGCCGACGACTGCATCGAGAACACCGGCAAACTGTTCGACCTCGGCGAGGATGGCCAGGAGAACCTGATGAAGCACCTCGGCACCTGGGATGCCGTGGGCGACCTCGACCTCATCCGGTCCACCAGCCAGGACGAGAAACTCGACTACATCGGCTTCTCGTATGGCACACGGCTCGGCTACGTCTACGCTCAGAAGTTCCCGCAGAACGTCGGGAGGCTCGTCCTTGACGGGGCCGTGGACCCGGGCAATGTCGAAGCCTATAAGGCACTGAAGGACATCAACAAGGACCCGCAGACCTACCTCGACGCCAGCGGAAAGGTCGTCAAGGCCCAAGACGCCGACGAGGGCGAAGACGACTCGGTCAAGCAGATCGCCGGCTTCCAGGGCACCTTCGAGCAATTCGCCCTCGACTGCTCGGCCAAGGGCGCCGAAGGCAGGACCTGGGCCGAAACCTATGAGGGAATCGAGTTCCCCAAGCACCTGGAGAGCTTGGCTGACGAGACCTTCACTTGCGCACTTGGTGACGGCATCGACGATCGAGACGCTCTGACGAAGGCGAACCAGAAGATCCTCCGAGCTCTGGAAGGCAACCCGGTGCCGACCGGCGTCGACGGCGATGACCGCGACGTCACATTCGGTGACGCGCGCACCGGTGTCATCCAGGCGCTGTACTCCGAATCCCTGTGGCCAGATCTGGCACTGGGGCTGGCTGAGCTGAAAACGGGAGACTCCGCGGGAGTGCTCATGCAGCTGGCCGACAGCTACAACGAACGCGACGCAGAGGGCCACTACGACCCGATGCTGCAGGCCTTCACCAATATCCGCTGCACCGATGAGAACAGCTTCGGCAAGAAGCCGGACATCAAGGAGCTGCGCGACCTCGCCAAGCGCTACGACGAGGCAGGTCCGTTCCAATCGGCATCGGTGTCTCCCGGAGTCTACGACTACTGCGACTTCTGGAAGTTCAAGGGCACACTGCCCAAGCCGAAGCATCTGACAGCCGTGCCGAACGTCCTTGTAGTGTCTACCTCGCACGACTCCGCGACACCGTATGCCGCGGGAGTGAAGCTGGCCCGCACGATCGACGGCAGCCTGCTCTCGGTCTCGGGGGCCTCGCACACTTCGTATATGTCCGGGGATGAGAACAAGGCGTGCACGGACGTGACCGTCAACGGGTTCCTGACGAAGGGCACCCTGCCCAAGCTCGGTGACTTCGGGCCGAAGCTGCCCAAGCCCGACACCGCTGTCGACGACAGGGACGAGACCATCACTCTGCCCAACCGGTGCAAGATGGATACCTTCCGCGCCGACGAATTCACTCTCTCGAAGGACACTGTCCACGCTGGTGACAACGTGCGGGCCACGGTCAAGCATCTCGGATCCGAGCAGGCCTACACCGTGGAGTTCGAGACCGGAGGCACATTCGGCAAGCTGAGCACCGACAACGGCGGAAATGCCACCGCCGAGGTGGCCGTGCCCAAGGCTGCCGAGCCCGGGGCCTACGTCGTCCAGGTCCTTGACGCCGACGGCAAGACCGCCGCGAACACTACGTTGACGGTTGTGGGCGAAGACGACGGGAAGAGCGATGACGGAAGCAAGGACGGAAAGGACGATGACGACCCGAAGGGCGGCGGATCCGATGACGGAGGTTCGGACGGAGCGACTGCCGGGTCGAACGGGGGTTCGTCTGATGGGTCTGCGGACGGTCAGGACAACAACGGCAGCGGCGGCGGAGGCGGGCACCTTCCTCGGACCGGCGCCGAATTCCTGCCGCTGATCGCCGCCGCACTCGCCCTGCTCGCAGCCGGCGGGCTCGTCTATCGCGCCTCGAGGCGAAAGACCGCTGCGCACTGACGAATGATCCGCAATGCGACCTCCGCCTCGAAAGGAAGCAGCGGATGAGTGAGCAGTGAGCGAGCCGGGAACGGAACCTATCCGTTCCCGGCTCGCCTGCGGTCGGGCCCGATGGTCGGGCCCGATGCGGCTGCGGCGGGGGAGGGGACTGCGGCGGTCGCTGAACCGTCACGGACCGGCCGAGGGCAGGGCCGCCTCGGCGAAGGAGAGATTGTAAGTGACTTCACGCTGTGAAGCGAGCACCGTGTGGAAGATTCATCGCCCGTAGTGTAAGGTTGATGATTGGTCTGTTCTCACTCAACTCACCCTTTTTCGGATGTGGGCGGCTTCTGCCATCCACTCCTTTTCATGTGGTGACGAGGACTGCAGTCCAAGGGGTCGCCGACGTGAGTCGGTGATACACGATTACGTCGAACGCGAGGGTATCGCGGGAATACGAGGTTAGCGAACGATATGGCCAAAAAAGAAGGGGTCATTGAGATCGAAGGGACCGTTGTCGAGGCTCTGCCGAACGCATCGTTTCGGGTTGAGCTGAGCAACGGGCACAAGGTGTTGGCGCACATCTCCGGAAAGATGCGTCAGCATTACATCCGCATCCTTCCCGAGGACCGGGTCATCGTGGAGCTGTCTCCCTATGACCTCTCGCGCGGACGAATCGTTTACCGGTACAAGTAAGGATCTTCGATCATTCGCGTCTTGCTCCCGTCGGGAACAAGGACCGAAAGAAGGAAAAACGATGAAGGTTAAGCCCAGCGTCAAGAAGATCTGCGAAAACTGCCAGATTACCCGCCGTCACGGCCGGGTCATCGTCATCTGCTCCAACCCGCGCCACAAGCAGCGTCAGGGCTGAGCAGCTCTTTCAGCAGATCGAGGCTCCTCCGGGAGTCTCAAGCAGCACCACACCCGCGCAAACCTCGCCATCTGCGCATGAGCGGTTCGGAAGTGTTCACCTCCGGGCCGTGAATCGCAGGACGACACCTCCGGTCGGGGGCCGGAGACCTTGGGAGACCAGGGACAGGTTTGCATCAGCACCTCCGAAACAACAACAGGAGATACGTACCTATGGCACGACTTGCCGGAGTCGACATCCCGCGTGAAAAGCGCGTGGAGGTCGCCTTGACATACATCTATGGTGTGGGCCGCACCCGTGCGCGCCAGACCCTGACCGAAACGGGAATCAGCCCTGATACCCGTGTGAAGGACTTGAGCGACGCAGAGCTCGTCCAGCTGCGTGACTACATCGAGGGCACATTCCAGGTTGAGGGTGACCTCCGTCGTGAGGTGGCCGCCGATATTCGCCGCAAGGTCGAAATCGGAAGCTATGAAGGCCTGCGTCACCGCCGCGGTCTCCCGGTTCGCGGACAGCGGACCAAGACGAATGCGCGTACCCGCAAGGGACCCAAGCGCACCGTGGCCGGTAAGAAGAAGTAACTCGCTCACCCGGTTGGCTAGGACCAACCACCTCGATCAGGAGTAAGGACATATGCCTCCCAAGTCACGCGCCGCAACAGCGCGCAAGCCTCGCCGCAAGCTGAAGAAGAATATCGTCGCCGGCCAGGCCCACATCAAATCAACCTTCAACAACACCATCGTGTCGATCACCGACCCGTCCGGTGCTGTCATCTCCTGGGCCTCCTCAGGTGAGGTCGGCTTCAAGGGTTCGCGCAAGTCGACCCCGTACGCCGCTCAGATGGCTGCCGAATCGGCCGCTCGTCGGGCGCAGGAACACGGCCTGAAGAAGGTCGACGTGTTCGTCAAGGGCCCGGGCTCGGGCCGCGAGACCGCGATCCGTTCGCTGCAGGCCGCCGGTCTGGAACTGGGTACCATCCAGGATGTCACCCCGGTTCCGTTCAACGGCTGCCGTCCCCCCAAGCGCCGCCGCGGCTGATCCTGAAACTGCAACGGATGTCGGATCACGGTCCGACATCGGTCGCAGAACGGATTCCCAGATAACCCGAACCGTTCTTCATGGCCTGATGCCATGACGTGCAGTGCGAACGTCATATAGCGGATGTTCGCTGAAAGGAAGCCCACGTGCTCATTGCACAGCGCCCAACGCTCACGGAAGAAATCGTCTCCGATAACCGCTCACGGTTCGCCATCGAACCGCTCGAACCCGGATTCGGCTACACCCTCGGCAACTCGCTTCGTCGGACCCTGCTGTCCTCGATTCCTGGTGCCGCCGTCACATCCATCCGGATCGACGGAGTCCTCCACGAGTTCAGCACCGTTCCGGGAGTGAAGGAGGATGTCACCGAATTCATCCTCAACCTGAAGTCCCTGGTCGTGTCGTCCGAATTCGACGAACCGGTCGTCGCCTATCTGCGCAAGCAGGGTCCCGGCACTGTGACCGCTGCCGACGTCTCTGCTCCCGCTGGGGTCGAGATCCACAATCCGGACCTGCACATCGCCACGCTGAATGGTGAAGGTCGTCTGGATATGGAACTGACCATCGAACGCGGACGCGGATATGTGTCGAGCGCGCAGAACAAGAACGCGGATGCAGAGATCGGCCGGATCCCGGTCGATTCGATCTACTCCCCGGTTCTCAAGGTCACCTACAAGGTCGAAGCCACGCGTGTCGAACAGCGCACTGACTTCGATCGCCTCGTCCTCGACGTCGAGACCAAGCCCTCGATGACCCCGCGTGATGCCATCGCATCGGCGGGCAAGACCCTGGTCGAGCTCTTCGGCCTGGCTCGAGAGCTCAACGTCGAAGCCGAAGGCATCGAGATCGGACCCTCGCCTGTGGACGCGGCCCTGGCCGCCGACCTGGCGCTGGCCATCGAAGATCTCGACCTGACCGTGCGCTCCTACAACTGCCTCAAGCGTGAGGGCATCCACACCGTCGGTGAGCTCGTTGCTCGCAGCGAAGCCGACCTGATGGATATCCGCAACTTTGGTTCGAAGTCGATCGACGAGGTCAAGGCGAAGCTCAACGAGCTCGGCCTCAGCCTCAAGGACAGTCCTGCCGGATTCGAATCCGGTCTCGTTGATGAGGACCAGTCCTACGTCGAAGACGAACAGTACTGATTTAGACCTAGGAGTAACTCACAATGCCAACCCCCACCAAGGGCCCCCGCCTCGGCGGATCGCCCACACACGAGCGCCTGATGCTCAACAACATGGCAGCTCAGCTGTTCGAGCACAAGCAGATCACCACGACCGTGACCAAGGCCAAGCGCCTGCGCCCGGTCGCCGAGCGGATGATCACGAACGCCAAGAAGGGTGACCTGGCAGCACGTCGTCGCGTGCTCGGTCAGATCACCGACAAGTCGATCGTGCACGAGCTCTTCACCTCGATCGCCGAGACCATGGCCGAGCGTCCCGGTGGCTACACCCGGATCACCAAGATCGGTCCGCGCCCCGGCGACAACGCGCCGATGGCCGTCATCGAACTGGTCCTCGAGCCCTACTCGCCGAAGCAGGCCACCGTGAAGGAAGCCGAGCAGGCCACCGCCGCTGCCGCTCCCGCCGCGGACGAGGCTCCGGCAGAAGCCGAAGAGGCACCGGCTGAGGCCGAGGTCGTCGAGGCTGATGCTGAGGTCGTCGACGAGGCTCCGGTCGAGGCCGACGCCGAGACCGCCGAAGAGTCCACCGAGGCTGCTGAGGAGAAGTAACATCCTCTGGGCGGTCTGCTCCGTGTGACGGAGCCGCCGCCGAACACATCGGGCGGGCATCCACATCGGATGCCCGCCCGACGTGTATTCACCGCTGGCGCCTGCTGGGCTGTGCTCGTGTGCAGTCCTGCGAGCGTGCGAGTGTTCGTGCGCAGGCTTGACCCGCAGAGCGCAACGTCAACGTCGACTCAGCGCGTTGGTGCCTGCGCATACACTTCGCGGCACCGCGCACCGCAGGAACGGTGCGAGGTGCCGCGAACTGTAGGTTATGCGCGCGGCAGTGCGCTGCCTCGGAGGCTCAGCGTCCTGCCACAGGCTGCCTCTTCACCCGAGAGAGGGCCACGGACTCGTCGAACTCCCTGTCGGATTCCGCATCGTGCTTGTATGTGAACAGGCTGACGACGATCGCTACGACGAGGTTGACGATGAAGCCGGGGATGATCTCGTAGATGTCGTCGGTGAGCGGAGTGCTCACCTGGCCCCATACGAACGCGACGACGGCTCCGGAGAGCAGACCGAACAGGGCGCCCCAATTGCTCAGACGCTTCCAGAACAGGGTGAGCAGCACGATCGGTCCGAACGAGGCTCCGAAGCCCGCCCAGGCGAATGCCACCAGGTCGAGGATGCTGTTCGACGGAGAGATCGCCAGGACCACGGCGATGATGGCGACGACGAGGACGCCGAGGCGGCCGAGCAGCACATACGTCTTGTCCTGCAGCGTACGTGTCGACCCGGCGCGCAGAGCGACGATCTTGAATAGGTCCTCGATGAGCGCCGAGGAGGTGACGACGAGCTGCGAGGAGACCGTCGACATGATCGCGGCCAGTACCGCGGCGAGCACCAGCCCGGCGATGAAGGGATGGAAGAGGATCTGCGCGAGATCGAGGAACACGGTCTCCGCGTCGGACGGCTCCATATCGGCGTGCTGGGAGAAGTACGAGATCCCGACGATGGCCGTGGCCACGGCACCGAGGGCGGAGATACCCATCCAGCTGACGCCGATGCGTCGGGCGACCGCAGCATCGACCGGAGAGCGCAGGGCCATGAAGCGCACGATGATGTGCGGCTGGCCGAAGTATCCGAGCCCCCAGGCCAAGGATGAGATCACGGCGAGGTAGGCGCCGCTGGCCCAGAACGGTTCGCTGCCGAGGAGGCTGAGGAGTCCGGGGTCGATGTCCCTGACATTGTTGATGACGGTGGCCGGTCCGCCGGCATTGATCACGGCGACGATGGGTACGGCGACGAGGGCCGCGAACATGAGCAGGCCCTGCGCCACATCGGTCAGCGTCGCCCCGAGGAACCCGCCGAAGAGCGTGTAGATCATGGTGACAGCCGCGACGAGGAGCATTCCGCCGAGATAGTTGAGGCCGAAGCTCGATTCGAAGAATTTGCCCGCGGCCACCATTCCGGACGAGACATAGAAGGTGAAGAACACGAGGATGATGACGCCGCAGACGATCCGCAGCAGTCGGGTCCGGTCCGTCAGCCGCTGTTCGAAGAAGCTGGGGATCGTGATCGAGTCACCCGCGTTCTCGGTGAAGGCGCGCAGGCGCGGAGCCACGAGCTTCCAGTTGACCCAGGCACCGGCTGTCAGGCCGATGGCAATCCAGGCTTCGATGAGCCCGGAGACATAGATCGCACCCGGCAGGCCCATGAGCAGCCAGCCGGACATGTCGGAGGCGCCGGCGCTGAGCGCCGCCACGGATGGGCGCAGCCCGCGCCCGGCGAGCATATAGTCGTCGAGGTTGTTCTTCGTCTTCCGATAGGCGAACCAGCCGATGGCCAGCATGGCGGCGAAGTAGAGGACGATCGCTATCGTCCGGAAGGTCGTCTCTGTCACGAGAGGTCAGCTCCTTAGGTAGGCCGACGCGACCCTACAGGAGAAGTGCCCGGACGTGTGAATTGCCTTGGCAGAAGCTGGGCGCCGACAGTGCGCACCGGCGCTCGGAGGGCGGACGCCGGTTCGACGGAGGCACCCCGCCGAGGTGGGGCTCGGCTGAGTACGATACTCAGTCGAGCACGAGCCTCAGTTGAAGACGACGGTGCGGTGGCCGTCCATGAGCACCCGGCCCTGCGCATGCCAGGCGACGGCCCGTGCGAGCACGGCCGCCTCGACGTCCTGACCGCGCTGGACGAAGTCGGCGATCGCTCGATTGTGATCGACCCGGGCGACGTCCTGTTCGATGATCGGGCCCTCGTCGAGGTCGCTGGTGACGTAGTGTGCGGTGGCGCCGATGATCTTCACACCCCGCGCATGAGCTTGGTGGTAGGGCTTCGCACCCTTGAAACTGGGCAGGAACGAATGATGGATGTTGATGACCCGACCCTCGAGGCGGTCGCAGAGCTCAGGGGAGAGGATCTGCATATAGCGAGCCAGCACGATGAGCTCGACGTCGAGCTCATCGACCAGCGCGGACAGTTTCGCCTCGGCCTCCGGCTTCGTCTCGCGGGTGATGGGGATGTGGTGGAAGTCGTGGCCGTGGAACTCGGCCAGGGGCCGAAGCGAGTCGTGGTTGCCGGCGATGCCGACGATGTCGATGGGCAGCTGGGAAGAGGAATGCTGGAAGAGGAGCGTATTGAGGCAGTGCGCGGCCTTCGAGACGAGGATGAGGGTCCGGGTCCTCTTCTCCACCGGCTGCAGACTCACGGTCATCCCGTAACGGTCGGCCACCTCGGCGAGGTCGGATTCGAGTGATTCGATGGTGACACCATCGTCGGTCGTGAACTCGAGGCGGAGGAAGAACTGCTGGGAATCGGGGGAGGAGAACTGCTGGGATTCGGTGATGTTGCCTCCGCGACCTGCGAGCACTCCCGTGACGGCGTGGACGATTCCGGTCGCATCGGGACAGGTGACTCTCAGAATCCATTCTCTGCTCATGGTCTGCATCCTAATCGGTGGTCTCGTCCATGACGTATTCGGCGTGCTCGGACGCGGTTGGACCATGACACGTGAGGACGGCGCCCGCAGGGCCGGCGGTGACCACGTCCGGAGGGCAGGCGGTGACCACGTCCGGAGCGCCGGTGACGAAGGCATCCGCATGACGGTCAGCCCGCTGTGGGCGCGGCCTTCGCTGTTAGCATGGTCTGCGGGTGTTCGCGGCGGCTGATCGCGCTGTCCCACTCACCACATCGGATGCCACAGGAGAGTACTCAATGACCGAAAACTCGATGCAGGCCTCGCTTGCAGACATCGATCCGCAGATCGCCGAGGTCCTCGACCTCGAGTTGGGCCGCCAGCGTTCGACTCTCGAGATGATCGCTTCGGAGAACTTCGTCCCCCGCGCCGTGCTGCAGGCACAGGGGTCGGTGCTGACGAACAAATACGCCGAGGGTTACCCCGGTAAGCGCTACTACGGCGGATGCGAACACGTCGATGTCGCCGAGAACCTCGCCATCGAGCGTGCCAAGAGCCTCTTCGGGGCCGAATACGCCAATGTCCAGCCGCATTCGGGGGCGTCGGCCAACGCCGCGGTGATGCATGCGCTGGCTCGGCAGGGCGACAAGATGCTCGGTCTCTCCCTGGCTCACGGCGGACACCTCACCCACGGCATGAAGATCAACTTCTCCGGCCGTCTCTACGACGTCGCCTCCTACGAGGTCGACCCCGACACCTACCGCATCGACATGGACAAGGTGCGCGAGAAGGCTCTCGAGCACCGTCCGCAGGTCATCGTCGCCGGCTGGTCGGCCTATCCCCGCCAGCTCGACTTCCAGGCCTTCCGCGACATCGCCGACGAGGTGGACGCGAAGCTGTGGGTCGACATGGCCCACTTCGCCGGCCTCGTCGCCGCAGACCTGCACCCGAACCCCGTTCCCTTCGCCGACGTCGTGTCCTCGACGGTGCACAAGACCATCGGCGGACCTCGCTCCGGCTTCATCCTCGGTAAGGAGGAGTACGCGAAGAAGCTCAACTCCGCGGTCTTCCCCGGCCAGCAGGGCGGACCGCTCATGCACGTCGTCGCCGCCAAGGCCGTGGCCTTCAAGCTCGCCGCCGCCGCCGAGTTCAAGGAACGTCAGGAGCGGACCGTGCGCGGTGCGGCCATCCTCGCCGAGCGTCTGCTCGCCGATGACGTCGCCCAGGCCGGCGCAACCGTGCTCACCGGCGGCACCGACGTGCACCTGGTGCTCGTCGACCTGCGCAATTCCGCCCTCGACGGGCAGCAGGCCGAAGACCTCCTCCACGAGGTCGGCATCACCGTCAACCGCAACGCCGTGCCGTTCGACCCCCGCCCGCCGATGGTGACCTCCGGTCTGCGCATCGGCACCCCGGCGCTGGCCACACGCGGATTCGGCGACGCGGAGTTCACCGAGGTCGCCGACGTCATCGCCGAAGCCCTCAAGCCCGGTGCCGACGTCGAGGCTCTCGCCGCACGGGTGAAGAAGCTCAGCGACGACTTCCCCCTCTACGACGGACTGGAGCAGTACTGATGAGTGCACAGATCCTCGACGGCAGAGCCTGCGCGAAGCAGATCAAGGACGAACTCACCGAGACGGTGGCCGAGCTCGCGAAGGCCGGGATCGTTCCCGGACTGGGCACCGTGCTGGTGGGGGAGGACCCCGGTTCGAAATGGTACGTCGCCGGTAAGCACCGCGACTGCGCCGAGGTGGGCATCCGGTCCATCCGCCGCGAGCTGCCGGAGACGGTGAGTCAGGACGAGCTGTTGGCCGTCATCGATGAGCTGAACAACAACGATGAGTGCACCGGCTACATCGTGCAGCTGCCTCTGCCGGGTCACATCGACACGGACACGATCCTCGAGGCGATCGACCCGGCGAAGGACGCTGACGGACTGCATCCGACGAACCTCGGTCGCCTCATGCTCAACGTCAACTCGGAGATCACGACTCCGCTGCCGTGCACTCCGCGCGGAGTCATCGAACTGATCAGCCGCAACGGCATCGAGCTGGCCGGCAAGCACGTCGTCGTCATCGGCCGCGGAGTCACGGTCGGTCGTTCGATCGGGTCCCTGCTGACCCGGCGTGAACACAATGCGACGGTGACGCTGACCCACACCGGTACGCGCAACCTCGACGAACTGCTGGCGCAGGCCGATGTCATCGTCGCGGCCGCCGGTGCCGCGCGCATCGTCAAGGCCGAGTCGGTCAAGCCCGGTGCCATCGTGCTCGACGTCGGGGTCTCACGCGAGGAGGACCCGGAGACGGGGAAGTCGAAGATCGTCGGCGACGTCGACCCCGGTGTTGCCGAGGTGGCGTCATGGATCTCGCCGAACCCCGGCGGAGTGGGGCCGATGACCCGAGCCCTGCTGCTCAAGAACGTCGTCGACACCGCCCAGCGCACCTCCTGATTACTACCTGACGGCGGCCCAGCAACCTCGCGCGAGGTTGCTGGGCCGCCGTCAGGTAGTAGGGGAGGGTCAGTCTTCGGCGAGTTTGAGTTCGAAGAACACCCGTGGGTTGCCGGCACCGGCGTAGTCCTCGATGAGTTCACCATTGAAACCGAGCGAGGAGTGGAAGGAAATCGCGCCGGAGGACTCGGGCATCGTAGTCGCCTGCACCGAGGAGACGCCGAGCTGTCGGGCATGATCGATGAAGTGTTGGTAGAGGTGACGGCCGATGCCCTGGTGCCGGAAATCGGTGCGGGCCGCCACGAGGTGGATGTAAGCCGGCCCGTCATGAGGGATGACGCCGAGCAGATAGCCGACGATCTCCGAACGGTACCGGGCGACGAGTCCCGAGGTCACGAACTGGCGGAACCAGTAGGCATCGTGGTCACCGCTGAGATCCCTGTCGCCCCAGAAGTTCTTCTGTGCTCCCAACAGGAAATCTCGCATCTCACGGGCGTCGACTTCGTCGAGCGGACTGATGCTCAGCTGCTCGGCTTCGATAGTTTCGTCAACGGCCATTGCGCCTCCTGATGTATTCGTGCTTACTCTCACTCTATAACGCCCTGTCCCGGAAGAGTAGTGCGCTCATGACATGATAGAACACATGATTCGGATAGCTTCAGTCAACGTCAACGGGATCCGCGCAGCATGGCGAAAGGGGATGCCCACCTGGGTCGATGCCGCCAAACCCGACTTCATCACCCTGCAGGAAGTGCGCGCGGCCAACGACATCGCACTCGACGTCCTCGCCGACACCGGCTACACCACTATCAGCCACGATGCGGAGGCCAAGGGGCGTGCGGGAGTGGCCGTGATGGCGCGCGCCCAACCGGAGTCCGTGCGCGAAGGACTCGGCGACGACGGCTACTTCGATCGGGCCGGACGGTGGGTGGAGACGGACTACCGCCTCGGCGACGGATCGCTGCTCACCCTCGTGTCCGCTTACGTCCACTCCGGCGAGGTCGACACCCCCAAACAGGAGGACAAGTACCGCTTCCTCGATCGGATGACCGAACGGATGCCGCAGCTGGCCGAGCACGCCGACCATGTGCTCGTCACCGGTGACCTCAACGTCTGCCACACCGAACGCGACCTGAAGAACTGGAAGGCCAATCGGAAGAAGGCCGGATTCCTGCCCGAAGAGCGCGCCTACTTCGACGGATTCTTCGGCGACGTCGGCTACGTCGACGTCCACCGGAAGCTCAGCGGAGACGTCGACGGGCCCTACACCTGGTGGTCCATGCGGGGGAAGGCCTTCGACAACGACGCCGGCTGGCGCATCGACTACCACATGGCCACCCCGGCCCTCGCCGAATCGGCCGTCAGCGCGTCCGTCGACCGTGCCGACAGCTGGGGTGAGCGCTGGTCGGATCACGCCCCGCTGGTCATCGACTACGACCTGCCTGCCGCGAAGGCCTGACCGCCGAGCCACACCGCCGAGGTGGGGCAACCTCGCCGAGGTGGGGCCCGGCAGCCGTGCGCGTGACCTCGATCCCGAAGGATCGCAGACAGACGAGGAGCCCGGGTGCTCAGGACATCATGTCCTGAGCACCCGGGCTCCGTCATTCGCCGAGGCGGCCGACCCTCGAAAAGGAATCGACCGCCGCGAGTGTTGCTCCTCAGCGGCAGCTCACTGCCTCAGCAGCACCGGGCCTTGGGATTGCGGTCCTGTTCGTCGGTGAGGTCACGCCAGAACTCCTTCTCCTCCATGGCCCCTTCGCGAGTGCCGTGACGGCGCTCGTAGGACTCGATGTAGTGGAGGTAGGCGTTCTCACCCATGATCTCCTTGAGGTACCAGTGCACCCAGGCCCCACCTCGGCGAAGGGACCCCCAGGGGTCACGGGCGATGTTGGTCAGCGGATGGGTGGTGCTCATCGTCATTGCCTCCCTGTATTGTGCTCGTCCCACTGCTCCTGTAGCTCGCGCTCGGGCTTGCGCGCGATGAGTCCGGCGGGGGCGAACCGCTGCGTGGGCACGAATTCCTCTTCCGAGGTCGGCAGCGAACCCTTCCGCACTGCCTCGATCGACTTCCAGACCGCCATGACGACGACCATGGCGACTAGGAGTGCGAAGACGATGGACAACGTGCCCTGGACGAAGGTGTTGCGCACGACCGCGCTCATCGCCTCCACCCCTTCGGTGTTGCCCATCGAGGTCTCGCCGGCTGCGAGGGCATCCTTGTAGGCGAAGTGCTGCGCCCAGTAGCCGAGCTTCGGATCCGCGGAGAAGATCTTCTGCCAGGAGGCGACCATCGTCACCAGCAGATCCCAGACGAGTGGGATGCCGGGGATCCACGCCCATTTGGCCATGCCCATCTTGCACACGATCGCGAAGATGACAGCCAGAGCGATCGCCGCCAGCAGCTGGTTCGAGATGCCGAACAGCGGGAACAGCGTGTTGATTCCGCCGAGGGGGTCGGTGACTCCCATGAGCAGGATCGATCCCCAGGCGGCCACCATGATCGCGGTCGTCAGCCACGCTCCCGGAGTCCACGAGGGGTCGCGGAACTTCTTCGAGAAGTTCCCGAGAGCGTCGCTGAGCATGAAGCGGGCGACGCGGGTGCCGGCATCGATCGTGGTGAGGATGAACAGGGCCTCGAACATCACCGCGAAGTGATACCAGAACGACATCCAAGCTGGTCCGCCGAAGACGTTGTGGAGGATGTGGGCCATGCCCATCGCCAGCGTCGGAGCACCGCCGGTGCGGGAGACGATGCTCTCCTCGCCGACGTCCTTGGCCGCTTGATCGAGGATCTCGGGACTGGTCTCGACACCGGACATGCCGAGCGAGTTGTTGATGAAGTCCGAGGCCCCCTGCACGGTGCCGCCGGTCAGCGGCTCGGCCGCGTTCATCGCGAAGTACAGACCCTTGTCGAGGCAGATCGCGGCGACCAGCGCCATGATCGCGACGAAGGATTCCATGAGCATTCCGCCGTAGCCGATGAGGCGGGCCTGGGTCTCCTTCTCGATGAGCTTCGGTGTCGTTCCGGAGGAGATGAGGGCGTGGAAGCCCGACAACGCCCCGCAGGCGATAGTGATGAACAGGAACGGGAACAGCGCTCCGGCGAAGGCCGGACCGGAGGAGTTGAAGGCGAATTCGGTCAGTGCCGGCATCTGCACGCTCGGGTTGACGATGAGGATGCCCACGGCCAGCAGCACGATGGTGCCGATCTTCATGAATGTCGACAGGTAGTCACGCGGCGCCAGCAGCACCCAGACGGGCAGGACCGCAGCGAGGAAGCCGTAGATCATCAGGCACCAGGCCAGGGTGACCTTGTCGAGGTGGAAGACCTCGGACCAGAACGGCGAGTTGTGGACCCAGCCGCCGGCGACGATGGCGATGACGAGGAGGACGACGCCGATCACCGAGGTCTCGATGACCTTGCCCGGACGCAGGTAGCGCATGTAGATGCCCATGAACACGGCGATCGGGATGGTCATCGCGATCGAGAACACGCCCCATGGGCTTTCGGCCAGAGCGTTGATGATGACGACACCGAGGACCGCGATGAGGATGACCATGATGAGGATGATGCCGATTGAGGCGATGATGCCGCCGGTGCGGCCGAGTTCGTCTCGGGTCATCTGCCCCAGGGACCGGCCGTTGCGTCGCATCGAGAAGAACAGCACCATGTAGTCCTGGACGCCGCCGGCGAGGATGACGCCGACGATGATCCACAGGGTGCCCGGCAGGTAGCCCATCTGGGCAGCGAGGATCGGTCCGACGAGGGGACCGGCACCGGAGATCGCCGCGAAGTGGTGTCCGAACAGGACCCGGCGATCGGTCGGAGCGAAGTCGCGGCCGTTGTCATTGAGCTCCGCGGGGGTCGCCCGCTTCGGGTCGGGTCGGCAGATCTTCCATTCGATGAACTTCGCATAGAAGCGGAAGCCGATGAGGTAGCTGCCGACGGCGGCGGCGACGAACCAGCTGGCAGACATCTCCTCGCCGCGGACAAAGGCGATCATTGCCCAGCCGGCGGCGGCGACCAGGGCGATGACCACCCAGAGTACGATCTTCGCGGGCGTCCACCGCGGTTTCTCGACCACGGCGACCGGTGGCAGGTCGTCTTCGGTCTTGACGTATTCGACCGACATAATCCTCCTCCTTGAGAGTGCTGCATAGGAATCGCGGAATGCTCCTCATAATCGACCCGGCGGGGACTGTCCTCGACGCTTGACCGAGAAGTGTGAGTTACCTTGGCGATTCATGTGATCTGCAAGTCACTATACCGCTCGTCCGCCCTGTTTCGTCTCGCCGATCACGGGCGTGAGGATCACGTGCGCGAGACGAGTTCGAACCCGCCGACCGTCGACCGCCCACGGCCGAGTCCGCATTCGGGACCGGCCATGAGCGGCCGGTGGTGAGGATGGCATCATAGGATCATGACGAACTCTTCTCTGCCACGCACTGTCTCCGGCATCCAAGCCACCTCTGATTCCCTGCATCTGGGCAACTACATCGGGGCGCTGCAGCAGTTCGTGACGCATCAGGAGTCGCACGACGCCTTCTACTTCATCGCGAACATGCACGCGATCACCGTCGAACAGGATCCCGCCGACCTGCGCGAGCGCACCCTGCGCACCGCCGCCCAGTTCATCGCGGCCGGGATCGATCCGGAGAAGTCGACGATCTTCGTCCAGTCCCAGGTTCCGGCACACCCGCAGCTGTCCTGGGTCCTCGAGTGCACCACCTCGATGGGTGAGGCGAGTCGGATGACGCAGTTCAAGGACAAGTCGGCCAAGCAGCAGCACGTGTCCCTCGGCCTGCTCACCTATCCCGCGCTCATGGCCGCCGACATCCTCCTCTACAATCCGCAGCTCGTCCCCGTCGGGGAGGATCAGCGCCAGCATCTCGAGCTGACCCGCAACCTCGCCGAACGGTTCAACTACCGGTTCGGAGAGACCTTCGTCGTCCCCGAGGCGCAGATACTCAAGGCCACTGCGAAGATCTATGACCTGCAGAACCCGGGTGCGAAGATGTCGAAATCCCAACCGAGCCCGCAGGGGCGCATCGACATCCTCGACGATGCGAAGGCGCTGACGAAGAAGATCAAGTCCGCCGTGACCGATGACGGCACCGAGATCGCCTACGATCCTGAGACCAAACCCGGGGTGTCGAATCTGCTGACCATCTACTCCTCACTGACCTCCCGCACGGTCGACGACATCGTCGCCGACTACGAGGGCAAGATGTACGGACATCTCAAGGTCGACCTCGCCGAGGTGGCTGTGGAGACCCTCAGCCCCGTGCGGGAGCGTACGCT
Organism: Brevibacterium atlanticum; assembly: GCF_011617245.1. Lineage (NCBI taxonomy): Bacteria > Bacillati > Actinomycetota > Actinomycetes > Micrococcales > Brevibacteriaceae > Brevibacterium > Brevibacterium atlanticum. The sequence goes on from NZ_CP050152.1 coordinate 1,436,446, forward strand.
CGAACTCCTCGAGGACCGGGCTCAGCTGCAGGCCATCCTCGACCGCGGAGCCGAGAAGGCCAGCGAGATCGCCGAGGCGACCCTGCGCGAGGTCTACGACAAGATCGGCTTCATCTGATCATGGCGAGGAAGAAGCCCGAGGAGGGTCCGCTCAATCTCACACCGGACATGCTGCACACCGCTGCGCGGGTGGAGGACCGGTTCAACGGGTGGATCCAGAACCGGGCGACCGACCACAGCTATCAGCGCACCGTCATCGCCTACGACACGTACGGCGGTACCGGCTGGGTGCGGGTCCTCGGACGTCTGGTGCTCACTCCCAACGGGCAGCCGGCGGCGGACATCCACGCGAGTATCCGCGGGTGGAAGTCCTTCGTCAGCGTGCCTCTGCCCAATGACACGGCGTGGGTGCGGGTCAACGACGAAGAGCACATGGTCACCTCGGACCGGGGCGGCATCATCGATACGGTCATTCCCGGCGACTTCGAGCCGGGGGAGACGGAGATCGAATTGTGGACCGATGGTTCCCTCGTCGACTCTGCGGCTGTGCGCATCATCGGTGAGGACTCGACCTTCGGGATCATCTCCGACATCGACGACACCGTCATGGTCACCTCGCTGCCCAGGCCTTTCCTCGCCGCGTGGAACACGTTTGTCCTCAGCGAGCATGCGCGTTCACCTGTGGCGGGTATGGCTGTGCTCTATGACCGGATCACCTTCATGCGTCCGTCGACCCCGATGATCTACCTGTCTACCGGCGCGTGGAATTCGGCCCTGACGATCAAACGCTTCCTCTCCCGCAACCTCTATCCGATGGGGCCGCTGCTGCTCACGGACTGGGGTCCGACGACGACGCGGGTCTTTCGGTCGGGCAAGGAGCACAAGCGCAATATGCTCGAGCGGCTGTCCCGGGAGTTCCCGTGGATGAAGTGGCTGCTCATCGGTGACGACGGGCAGAAGGACGAAGAGGTCTACGGCGAATTCGTCGAAAACCATCCGGAGAACGTCGCCGCTGTGGCCATCCGTCAGCTCACCGTCGGTGAGGCGGTGTGGGCCGGCGGCCGCTCGAAGCGCCACGGTCGCGGGCAGGGAGTGCCGTGGATCTATGCGCCGGACGGTGCGGGACTGTCCTCCCGCCTGACTGAACGCGGAATCATCTCGACCATCTGACCCGCCCCCACTTACTACCTGACGGCGGCCCAGCAACCTCGCGCGAGGTTGCTGGGCCGCCGTCAGGTAGCAAATGGAGGTCTAGCTGGTCTTTGAGAAGTGCTTGGGCAGCTCAGCCCAGGCGTGCCCGCAGCTCTGCCTTTGCCGTCTCGTACTGGGCCGCGAAGGTCTCGACGAGCTCGCCGGTCGTGCGCTGCGTGCCGAGCGCGCCGATGCCCTGGCCCGAACCCCAGATGTCGCGCCAGGCCTTCGCATCCGAGTTCGGATCGGACGCGAAGTTCATCTTCGACGGATCGGATTCGGGAAGATCATCGGGATCGAGCCCGGAGTTCACAATTGATCCGCGCAGGTAGTTGCCGCTGACCCCGGTGAAGTAGTTCGAGTAGACGACGTCCTCGGCACCCGAATCGACGATCATCTGGCGGTAGTCGTCGACGACGTTCGCCTCGGGCGTGGACAGGAAGGCCGAACCGACGTACGCGAAGTCCGCGCCGGCGGCCAGGGCAGCCAGGATCGAGCGACCGTGCGCGATGGCTCCCGAAAGCAGCAGGGGGCCGTCGAACCAGGACCGGATCTCCTGGACGAGCGCGAACGGGGACTGGGCGCCGGCATGGCCGCCGGCACCGGCGGCCACGGCGATGACTCCGTCGGCTCCCTTCTCGACAGCTTTGTGCGCGAAGCGGTTGTTGATGACGTCGTGGAGGACGACGCCGCCGTAGGAATGGACGGCGTCGTTGACTTCCTCACGGGCGCCCAAAGAGGTGATGACGATCGGGACCTGGTGTCGGACCACCTCGGCGAGGTCCTGCTCGAGGCGATTGTTCGACCGGTGCACGATGAGGTTGACCGCGAACGGGGCGGCCGGTCGATCCGGGTGGGTCTCTGAGTATTCGGCGTTCGATTCGGTGATCTCGTCGAGCCAGTCGGTCAGCTGTGATGCCGGGCGCGCGTTGAGCGTGGGGAAGGATCCGACCACCCCGGCCCGGCACTGAGCCTTGACGAGTTCGGGCCCGGAGGCGATGAACATGGGCGAGGCGAAGACGGGCAGACGCAGCTGGGAGCGCAGATCGGTGAGTGGTTTCACGATGCCTCCTTGAGTCGATGAATGCATGTTCCCACTCTAACTGAACGTTTGTTAAATGCGATATCCGCCACATCGGCTGGCTGTCGATTCCGCGGACCGTTGCCCCCCTCGCCGAGGCGGTGCGCAGGTTCTCGGGCCGCCTCCGTCCGGAGACGACGATGGCGCAGACCCCGCTGAGTCTGCGCCATCGTTGGGCCGGTCGCTGTGCTCAGGAATCCGTGAAGTCCGGCTCGCGCTTCTCGACGAAGGCGGCCATGCCCTCGGTCTGGTCGTTCGTGGCCAGGGTCGAGTGGAAGAGGCGGCGTTCGTAGCGCAGCCCCTGTTCCAGGGTCGTTTCGAACGCGGTGTTGACCGCCTCCTTGACCATCGCCGAGGCGATCCGGGACTTGGCTGCGATCGTCTGCGCGATCTCGTTGGCCGTTGTCATGAGCTCTTCGGGCTCGACGACGCGAGCGACGAGTCCGGAACGCTCGGCCTCCTCGGCGCCCATCATCCGTCCGGTCAGGCACATGTCCATCGACTTCGCCTTGCCGACCGCGCGGGTCAGACGCTGTGATCCGCCCATGCCCGGCAGCACGCCGAGGTTGATCTCGGGTTGGCCGAACTTCGCCTTCGTCGAGGCGATGAGGATGTCGCCCATCATCGCGAGCTCGCAGCCGCCGCCGAGCGCGAAGCCGCCCACCGCAGTGATGATCGGCTTGCGGACGTCGGTCAGTCGCGTCCACCCGGCGAACCAGTCCGCCTTGTAGGCGGTGGCGAAGTCGAGACTCGACATCTCCTTGATGTCGGCGCCGGCGGCGAAGGCCTTGTCGCTGCCGGTGATGATGATCGCCTTGACCGAGTCGTCGGCGTCGAAGCCGGCGGCCGCCTCGGTGACCTCGGTGAGCACCTGCAGATTGAGCGCATTGAGCGCCTTCGGGCGGTTGAGGGTGATGGTCGCGACTCCGTCGGCGACCTCGGTCAGGATGGTTTCGAATTCGCTCATGAGAACACCTTCTCTTCGTGATCGGTGGTGAGGATGGAGTGGACGGTTTCGTCGCTGACCTCGGACAGAGAGGCCGGGTTCCACTTCGGATTGCGGTCCTTGTCGATGACCTGGGCGCGGATGCCCTCCTTGAGGTCGGGCAGCCCGGTGAGGGTGACCGCGACGCGGTAGTCCTGTTCGAGGACCTCGGCCAGCGTCATCGTCTCGGCGTTGCGGACGGCGGCCAGGGTCACCTTCACCGAGGTGGGGGCCTTGGTCCCGATGAGCTCGGCGGTGGCCTGCGCAGCGGGATCGGCATGCGCGGCGAGGGCCGCGACGATGTCCTCGGCGCTGTCGCCCACGTAGCATTCGTCGATCCAGTCGGCCGCCTCGGCGAGTTCGTTCTCCGGTGCCTCGGTTGCGTACTTGCCGATGACGGTGTCGAGATCCTCACCGGCGGTGAGGTCGTCGATGAGCTCGGGGACCTGGGCATCGGGAACGAAGTGGTCGGCCAGTCCCAGGGCGATCGCGGCGCCCGGGCCGACCGGCTGACCGGTCAGAGCGAGGTGGGTGCCGAGCTCTCCCGGAGCATTGGCCAGCAGGTGTGTGCCGCCGACGTCGGGGAAGAGTCCGATTCCGGTCTCGGGCATTCCGACCTTCGTCGAATCGGTGACGATGCGGTGCGAGCCGTGCCCGGAGATCCCGACCCCGCCGCCCATGGTGATGCCGTTCATGATCACGACGTAGGGTTTGGGGAACTCGGAGATCGCGTAGTTCATCTTGTACTCGCGGTTCCAGAACTCCGCGTTCTCATCGCTGCCGGCGACGATGTCGTTGTACACGGCCTTGATGTCGCCGCCTGCGCACAGGCCGCGTTCTCCGCGACCGGTGACGAGGACGATGGAGACCGAGTCGTCGTCGCGCCAAGCGTTGAGGGCGTCGTCGATGGCGCCCACCATGTCCTGGCTGAGCGCGTTGATCAGCTTCGGTCGGTTGAGTTCGATTCGGCCAACCCCGTGGGATACCGAGGTGATGACGGGTTCGTCCGCCGCCTGTGCCGAAGGTTCTGTCATATCAGCCCACTCCTGTGCTCTTGCGCGAGATGATCACGCGCATGATTTCGTTGGTGCCTTCCAGAATCTGGTGGACGCGCAGGTCACGAACCAGCTTCTCAATTCCATACTCTGTCAGATAGCCGTAGCCGCCGTGCAACTGGAGTGCCCGGTTGGCGACGTCGAAGCCGGTGTCGGTGGCCTTGAGCTTGGCCATCGCGGACAGCAGGGAGGTGTTGGGATCGCCGGCGTCGTAGGCGTTCGCCGCTCGCCACAGCAGTGACCTGGCGCCCTCGAGGTCGGCCTGCATCTGTGCGACCTCGAAGCGCAGCGCCTGGAAACCGGAGAGCTCGGTGCCGAAGGCCTGACGCTCGCCCATATAGACGATGGCCTTCTCGAGAGCCGACTGCCCGCCGCCGAGAGAGCAGGCGCCGATGTTGAGGCGACCCCCGTCGAGGCCGGACATCGCGATCTTGAATCCCTGCCCGGGCTCGCCGAGCATGTTCTCCTTCGGCACGCGCACGTTCTCCATGATCACCTGGCGGGTGGGCTGGGCGCGCCACCCCATCTTCTGCTCATTGGGGCCGAAGCTCAGTCCCTCCATGTTCTTCTCGAGGATGAAGGCGGAGATTCCGCGGGAGCCGTCCTGACCGGTGCGGGCCATGACGAGGTAGGTCTCCGAGGTGCCCGCGCCGGAGATGAACTGCTTGACGCCATTGAGAACGTAGGTGTCACCGTCCTCCCGCGCCGAGGTGCGCAGGGCCGCGGCATCGGAGCCGGCGTTGGGTTCGGTCAGACAGTAGCTGCCGAGGTGGTCCATCGAGACCAGGGGAGTGAGGTACTTCGCCTTCTGGTCGTCGTTGCCGAATTTGTCGATCATCCACGCGACCATGTTGTGGATGGAGATATAGGCGGCGACCGAGGGGCATCCGGTCGACATCGCCTCGAAGATCAGGGCCGCATCCATGCGGCCCATCCCGGTTCCGCCGGCCTCTTCGCTGACGTAGATTCCGCCCATCCCGAGTTCGGCGGACTTCCTGATCACGTCGACGGGGAAGAAGTGTTCGGCATCCCATTCGAGGGCGTGCGGGGCGATCTCGGTATCGGCGAACTCGCGCACCATTCCGGAGACGGTCTGCTGTTCGTCAGTGAGACCGAAGGGCAGGGCAGCTGCTGTGCTGCGGGACATGATTCCTCCAGTGATCCGGCGCAAAAGGGTGACTGGCACCACGATACGTCGCAATTACTTGGACGTCCAACTAAATGAGCGCCGAGGCGGCTCCGCGGTTGCCGTGTTCAGTGCAGGGGAGGGCCGGGGAGGGGTGGAGTCCCTGTCCGCTCAGCTGTGGTCCTCGAGACCTGAGCGCAGCGTCGCGAGGTGGGGGAGGAGGGAATCGAGATCGATGCCGGAGAAGTCCGGAGAGGAGAAGACTTCGGCGTTGAGGGCAGTCGTCGCCTGTGCGGCGAGTGCCCGGCCGGCGTCGGTGAGGTCGACGAGCGTGGTGCGACGATCGTCGGGATGGCTGCGGCGGGCGACAAGGCCGGCCTTCTCCAGGCGGTCGACGGAGTTCGTCGTCGAGGTGGCATGGACCTGCAGGCGTGCCGAGATCTTCGACATGGGCAGTGTGCCCGACCTGGTGAAGGACAGCAGCGTGAGGACTTCGTAGCGGGAGAAGGTGAGGGCGAAGGGCTTGAGCGCGGCATCGACTCGGGCCAGGAAGAGCTGGTGGATCCTCATCACCGAGATCACCGTCGTCATCCCGTCGGCGGCCTCGGTCCATCCGTGGGCCAACCATTGCCGACGGGACTCCTCGATCGGGTCGAGTCTGCTGGGTGTCTTCTCTTCTGCCGCCATTGTCGACAGTGTAGTGAAGTGAGAGGATGGGCGCATGTGCGGTCGACTCAATATGTCTCTCGATCCGGCGGATCTCGCCGATGAGCTTCGGCTGGACGTCGTCTCCTATGACTATTCGCCGCGCTACAACGTTCCACCGGGATCGTTCGTCCCGATCGTCGTCGAGCGCCTCGATGAAGAGGGTCAGCTCCATCGCAGACTTGAGACCGCGTCATGGGGCCTGGTTCCTTCGTGGGCGAAGGATGTGAAGATCGGCTTCAAGGCTTTCAACGCCCGATCCGAGACCGTGTTGGACAAACCGATGTTCCGGCAGGCGATCAGGCGCCGCCGTTGTGCGTTGCCGATCCCGGGCTACTACGAATGGGAGACGGCGGAGGGCGGCAAACAGCCGTGGATGATGAGCGCCGCGGGCAAGGACCCTCTGTTCATGGCCGGTCTCTTCGAGTTCTGGAAGCAGCCGGACGAGAGCTGGCTGGTTTCGACGTCGATCCTCACCATGGAGTCGGCTGGACATCTCTCCGAAGTCCATCACCGAATGCCGGTGTTCCTCGGGCGTGAGCGCATCGATGATTGGATCGACCCGGGAGTGCTCAGCAACGACGTCCCCGAACTGTTGGCTGCGACCCTGGATCACGTCGACCCTGCAAGTGTGACCCGACACAAGGTCGGCAAGGCAGTGGGCAATGTCCGCAATGACACTCCGGAGCTCACCCAGCCGGTCGGCTGACAACCGATCCTCAAGCGGAAGTCGGGCAGGTTTCGACGGCTGTTCTGAGGCCCGTGCAACTGTCGGCGCGAGCGTCGAACGGCCAGCGTTCGACGTCGTTTTGCGCACCGATGATGATGTGTGTATCGTTGTCCGGGTTGCCGAGCCGCAAGGAACGGCGACAGTCGCTCTCATCGGGAACGATTCGGGTAAAACGAAGATGAACTTCGAGTTGCACGGGCCGGAACAACCATGTAGAGTAGACATCCGCTGGCACAGCGAGTCGCAAGACGAAAAGTGCACAACAGAAACTGATACCCCCAGTGAACACGCTTGTGTGTGGTGATGGGTGTGTGTTTGTGGTTTGAGAATCCAATAGCGTGTTTGTTTGAACAAGTTGTGATGCCAGAACATTTTATTTTCTGGTGAGACAATCACACGGCCAAGCATCTGTGTTCATCCTTCGTGTGGGTGGTTCTTCGCCGAACCTCCCGCAACATAGTGGGGTGAGCGTTTCGGGTGTTTGGTTGTTTTTTGGTCAACCTTCTCACCCCGTGAGGGGTTGGCTGTCTTGCTGGGATTCATTCGTACCATGTTTTTTATGGAGAGTTTGATCCTGGCTCAGGACGAACGCTGGCTGCGTGCTTAACACATGCAAGTCGAACGCTGAAGCCCGAAGCTTGCTTTGGGTGGATGAGTGGCGAACGGGTGAGTAACACGTGAGTAACCTGCCCCTGATTTCGGGATAAGCCTGGGAAACTGGGTCTAATACCGGATACGACCTTCCCTCGCATGAGGGTTGGTGGAAAGTTTTTCGATTGGGGATGGGCTCGCGGCCTATCAGCTTGTTGGTGGGGTAATGGCCTACCAAGGCGACGACGGGTAGCCGGCCTGAGAGGGCGACCGGCCACACTGGGACTGAGACACGGCCCAGACTCCTACGGGAGGCAGCAGTGGGGAATATTGCACAATGGGGGAAACCCTGATGCAGCGACGCAGCGTGCGGGATGACGGCCTTCGGGTTGTAAACCGCTTTCAGCAGGGAAGAAGCGGAAGTGACGGTACCTGCAGAAGAAGTACCGGCTAACTACGTGCCAGCAGCCGCGGTAATACGTAGGGTACGAGCGTTGTCCGGAATTATTGGGCGTAAAGAGCTCGTAGGTGGTTGGTCACGTCTGCTGTGGAAACGCAACGCTTAACGTTGCGCGTGCAGTGGGTACGGGCTGACTAGAGTGCAGTAGGGGAGTCTGGAATTCCTGGTGTAGCGGTGAAATGCGCAGATATCAGGAGGAACACCGGTGGCGAAGGCGGGACTCTGGGCTGTAACTGACACTGAGGAGCGAAAGCATGGGGAGCGAACAGGATTAGATACCCTGGTAGTCCATGCCGTAAACGTTGGGCACTAGGTGTGGGGGGCATTCCACGTTCTCCGCGCCGTAGCTAACGCATTAAGTGCCCCGCCTGGGGAGTACGGTCGCAAGGCTAAAACTCAAAGGAATTGACGGGGGCCCGCACAAGCGGCGGAGCATGCGGATTAATTCGATGCAACGCGAAGAACCTTACCAAGGCTTGACATACACTGGACCGTTCTGGAAACAGTTCTTCTCTTTGGAGCTGGTGTACAGGTGGTGCATGGTTGTCGTCAGCTCGTGTCGTGAGATGTTGGGTTAAGTCCCGCAACGAGCGCAACCCTCGTTCTATGTTGCCAGCACGTGATGGTGGGAACTCATAGGAGACTGCCGGGGTCAACTCGGAGGAAGGTGGGGATGACGTCAAATCATCATGCCCTTTATGTCTTGGGCTTCACGCATGCTACAATGGCTGGTACAGAGAGAGGCGAACCCGTGAGGGTGAGCGAATCCCTTAAAGCCAGTCTCAGTTCGGATCGTAGTCTGCAATTCGACTACGTGAAGTCGGAGTCGCTAGTAATCGCAGATCAGCAACGCTGCGGTGAATACGTTCCCGGGCCTTGTACACACCGCCCGTCAAGTCACGAAAGTCGGTAACACCCGAAGCCGGTGGCCCAACCCCTTGTGGGAGGGGGCCGTCTAAGGTGGGACTGGTGATTGGGACTAAGTCGTAACAAGGTAGCCGTACCGGAAGGTGCGGCTGGATCACCTCCTTTCTAAGGAGCGCACATCAGAACCCCAACGCGTGGCCCGTGCGTGGTCATGGTTGGGAGCTCAAGGGTGGAACATCACAACTCCCGCTCATCGGCTCAGCGTCGTCAAGGTATGTGCCTTGTGTGACGGTGGGGAACTGGTGGGCTAGAACGGGCACGTTATTGGGTCCTGGAATCACAAACCCCGACACTTCGGTGTTGGGTGTGGTTTCAACCAACAGGACCGACCCGCACCACGGGCAGCCACAATGGTGGTTGGGTTTGTGGGTGGTGTTTGGTAGTGGTTTGAGAATCGTATAGTGGACGCGAGCATCCATACCGCACACAGTGTGTGTGGTGTGATGTAATGTGATTTTCTTGTGATCATCGTAGAGTGATGAAATATTTTTTCGCGCACACGCATGCCGACCATCTTTTGATGGGGTGGGGTGAGTGTGTAAGAGCGCATGGTGGATGCCTTGGCATCAGGAGCCGATGAAGGACGTGGAAATCTGCGATAAGCCTCGGGGAGCCGATAAACGGGCGTTGATCCGAGGGTGTCCGAATGGGGAAACCCCGCCATCTGTGAGGGTGGTGACCCGTGTCTGAATATATAGGGCATGTGGGGGGAACGCGGGGAAGTGAAACATCTCAGTACCCGCAGGAAGAGAAAATAATAATGATTCCGGGAGTAGTGGCGAGCGAAACTGGATGAGCCTAAACCTTCGTAGTGTGAGAGCGTGCTGGTGTTGCTGCGTGGGTGTTGTGGGGTGTGCATGTTCTGGTTCAGCATGGCCGGGCTGTGTGAGTGTGTGGTGTAGTCGAACCTGGTGGGAAACAGGACCGGAGTGGGTGAGAGTCCCGTAGACGAAACACTGCTGCCGCATGGTGTGTAGATACCCGAGTAGCACGGAACTCGTGGAATTTCGTGTGAATCTGCCAGGACCACCTGGTAAGGCTAAATACTTCCTGATGACCGATAGCGGATGAGTACCGTGAGGGAATGGTGAAAAGTACCCCGGGAGGGGAGTGAAAGAGTACCTGAAACCATGTGCTTACAATCCGTCAGAGCAGCATCTTGATGGCTGTGATGGCGTGCCTTTTGAAGAATGAGCCTGCGAGTTAGCGGTGCGTGGCGAGGTTAACCCGTGTGGGGTAGCCGTAGCGAAAGCGAGTCCGAATAGGGCGTTACAGTCGCGTGTCCTAGACCCGAAGCGGAGTGATCTAGCCATGGGCAGGGTGAAGCGTGTGTAAGAGCGCGTGGAGGCCCGCACCCACTTCAGTTGAAAATGGAGGGGATGACCTGTGGTTAGGGGTGAAAGGCCAATCAAACTCTGTGATAGCTGGTTCTCCCCGAAATGCATTTAGGTGCAGCGTTGCGTGGTTCTTGCTGGAGGTAGAGCTACTGGATGGCTGATGGGCCCCACCGGGTTACTGACGTCAACTAAACTCCGAATGCCAGTCAAGGTTCAGCGTGGCAGTGAGACAGTGGGGGATAAGCTTCATTGTCGAGAGGGAAACAGCCCAGACCATCAACTAAGGCCCCTAAGCGTGTGCTCAGTGGGAAAGGATGTTCAGTTGCGAAGACAACCAGGAGGTTGGCTTAGAAGCAGCCATCCTTGAAAGAGTGCGTAATAGCTCACTGGTCAAGTGATTGAGCGCCGATAATGTAGCGGGGCTAAGTACACCGCCGAAGTTGTGGCAGCACCACGTATAACCGTAATGGTGTGGTGTTGGGTAGGGGAGCGTCGAGTCGCCGGTGAAGCTGCAGTGTGAACTAGTGGTGGAGGCGTCTCGAGTGAGAATGCAGGCATGAGTAGCGAAAGACGGGTGAGAAACCCGTCCACCGGATGACCAAGGGTTCCAGGGCTAGGCTAATCCGCCCTGGGTAAGTCGGGACCTAAGGCGAGGCCGACAGGCGTAGTCGATGGACAACCAGTTGATATTCTGGTACCGACACACAACCGACAGTACCAAAACACACGAAACTAACCCCCAAACTCCTCCTATGGGTCTTCGGATCTGTTGTTGGGGATGCTGGGGGGACCTGAGTGTGGAGTCGGTAAGCGTGAGGTGTGACGCAGAAAGGTAGCCAGGCCGTGCGATGGTAGTCACGGTCTAAGGTGGTAGCACGTGGGGGTAGGCAAATCCGTCCCCACACATGGTGTGAGAGCTGATGGGCGCCCCACATTTGGTGGGGTGATCTGGTGATCCTCTGCTGCCGAGAAAAGCATCGACGTGAGGGTGTGTGTTGCCCGTACCCTATAACCGACACAGGTGGTCGAGTAGAGAATACTAAGGTGATCGAGAGAATCGTGGTTAAGGAACTCGGCAAAATGCCCCCGTAACTTCGGGAGAAGGGGGACCATCCCGGTGAACCACCCTTTGCGGTGGGATGTGCTGGTGGTGGTCGCAGAGGCCAGAGAGAAGCGACTGTTTATTAAAAACACAGGTCCGTGCGAAGATGTAAGTCGATGTATACGGACTGACGCCTGCCCGGTGCTGGAAGGTTAAGAGGACCTGTTAACCCTTTTGTGGGTGAAGCGGAGAATTTAAGCCCCAGTAAACGGCGGTGGTAACTATAACCATCCTAAGGTAGCGAAATTCCTTGTCGGGTAAGTTCCGACCTGCACGAATGGCGTAACGACTTCTCTGCTGTCTCAACCACGAACTCGGCGAAATTGCATTACGAGTAAAGATGCTCGTTACGCGCAGCAGGACGGAAAGACCCCGAGACCTTCACTATAGTTTGGTATTGGGATTCGGTGTGGTTTGTGTAGGATAGGTGGGAGACAAGGATACTTGCACGCTAGTGTGGGTGGAGTCGATCGGTGAAATACCACTCTGACCATAGTGGATTCCTGAACTTCGGACCCTGATCGGGTTCAGGGACAGTGCCTGATGGGTAGTTTAACTGGGGCGGTTGCCTCCTAAAGAGTAACGGAGGCGCCCAAAGGTTCCCTCAGCCTGGTTGGCAATCAGGTGTCGAGTGTAAGTGCACAAGGGAGCTTGACTGTGAGACGGACGTGTCGAGCAGGAGCGAAAGCTGGGACTAGTGACCCGGCCATGGCTTGTGGAAGCGTGGTCGCTCAACGGATAAAAGGTACCTCGGGGATAACAGGCTGATCTTGCCCAAGAGTCCATATCGACGGCATGGTTTGGCACCTCGATGTCGGCTCGTCGCATCCTGGGGCTGGAGTCGGTCCCAAGGGTTGGGCTGTTCGCCCATTAAAGCGGTACGCGAGCTGGGTTTAGAACGTCGTGAGACAGTTCGGTCCCTATCCGCTGCGTGCGTAGGAAATTTGTGGAGGTCTGTCCTTAGTACGAGAGGACCGGGACGGACGAACCTCTGGTGTGCCAGTTGTTCCGCCAGGAGCATGGCTGGTTGGCTACGTTCGGGATGGATAACCGCTGAAAGCATCTAAGCGGGAAGCCTGCTCCGAGATGAGATTTCCATCTGTCCTTTGAGGCAGGGGAGGTGTCCTATAGATGATGGGGTTGATAGGCCGGGTATGGAAGCGCAGTAATGTGTGGAGTTGACTGGTACTAATACACCGATCACTCACTCAACCAACAAAATTGTGGTTGGTGTGTGTGTGCGAGTTTTGTTGCTCTGAATGATTGTTTGAAGATCCGCTCCTTGTGGGGTGTTGCATCAGGGGTGTTCGCGTTCGCTGTGCGGTTCTTGGACCACTACCGCCTGAGGCCTCTTTTTTGTGGGGTTGTGGTGGTGGTCTGTGTGGTTTTGCGGTGGTGATAGTGGTGGGGAAACGCCCGGTTAACCGTTCCGATCCCGGTAGCTAAGCCCATTCGCGCTGATGGTACTGCAACTTGGTGGTTGTGGGAGAGTAGGTGACTGCCGCAATATTCTTTACGGGAGGGAGTCCGTTTGTGCGGGCTCCCTCCTTCCTATGTGTGTGGGGATGGCCCCGTTCGACCCTGTTGGGCTGAGCGGGGCCATTCGTGTATTCACCTGCCGTTGCAGCGGTGCATCCGGTCGTTCTCCTGCGGCCGCCCAAGATGTGGCTGTGGGTTCGTCCGCTCTTGCTGGGAGAGGGTCGGTGTGCACGGTGCACTCGAGGCCAAGCCGGTCGTCTTTTACTCGGCTTATTTCTCGTTCAAGGCGGAACGCGTTCTTCGAATGGTGCTCGGGTCCACAGGTGGGCTACGGCCTGAATGAGGCGATCGAACCGCGGCATCAGGAGCTGAGGCCGAGGAAGGCACGGACCGGTTCCGCACCGGTCACGTTGACCTCACCAGGCTGGTGTCGGTAGTCCTCAGAGCGAAGCACTATCTTGTTCTCAATTTGGGTGCTCCCATCCTGGCCGATGGTTCGTTGGTCACCGTTGGGCGAGTAGCCGAGCTTCTCCGACACTCCTCGAGGGTGAGGTTCGCACGTGTCGCCCAGTGATATTGAGCGAGGTTCCGGGCGACCTGCTCATCACTGCCGGAATCCCAGTCGACGAGGAAGGCCTGAATACCATTGCGTCTCACGCCTCCGCGGGCGATCGCTGCGAGTTCGGGAATGTCGGCTTACCGAACCGGTGAAAGCTCCATATCTCCCGAAGACAGACGAAGTGCATAGGGCGGCCAGATCTCCTCGATATCCATGCGTTCCATTTCTCCATTCCGCCTTCTACCGCCGATGACAGGCAATTCGCGTATATATCCCACTTGAAGTGAGCAGACAGCGATGTCCATCATCTGGTCGTAAGGAACCGTGTTATACGGGCCCCGATATGTTTGTGCGCATGAGTCTACATCCATCACTGCAGCCAATCTTCGACACAGTTCTCCAGCGCAATCCCGGAGAGTCGGAGTTTCACCAAGCGGTACAGGAAGTTCTCCATTCCCTTGGTCCTGTCGTGGACAAGCATCCCGAATACCTCGAACTCTCGGCGCTCGAGCGTCTGTGCGAGCCCGAACGCCAGATCATCTTCCGTGTCCCCTGGCTCGATGACTCCGGTGTCGTTCAGATCAACCGTGCCTTCCGGGTCCAGTTCAACTCGGCTCTCGGCCCCTATAAGGGCGGACTGCGCTTCCACCCGACCGTCAACCTCGGCATCGTCAAGTTCCTCGGCTTCGAACAGATCTTCAAGAACGCCATCACCGGACTGCCCATCGGCGGCGGCAAGGGCGGATCGGACTTCGACCCGAAGGGCCGCAGCGACCGTGAGGTCATGCGTTTCTGCCAGTCATTCATGACCGAGCTCTACCGCCACATCGGCGAATACCGTGACGTGCCGGCAGGCGACATCGGCGTCGGCGGTCGCGAGATCGGCTACCTCTTCGGACAGTACAAGCGGATCACGAACTCGTACGAGGCCGGTGTGCTCACCGGCAAGGGCCTGTCCTACGGCGGCTCCATGGTGCGCACGGAGGCGACGGGATTCGGTGTCGTCTACTTCCTCAAGGACATGCTCGCCGCCGCGAAGAAGAACATCGACGGGCGCACCGTCTCCGTCTCCGGATCGGGCAACGTCGCGGTCTTCGCCGCCGAGAAGGTCAACGCATTCGGCGGCACTGTCATCACCATGTCCGACTCCTCGGGATTCATCCATGATCCGGACGGCATCGACACCGAGCTCGTCAAGCGCATCAAGTTCGAAGAGCGCGGCCGCATCTCCGAGTACGTCGAGCAGCGCGGTGGGCGCGCCACCTACCACGAAGGCGGCAACGTCTGGGACGTCGAGGTCGATGTCGCACTCCCATGTGCGACGCAGAACGAGCTCGACGGTGACTCGGCCGCAACGCTGGTGAAGAACGGAGTCATCGCCCTTGCCGAAGGTGCGAACATGCCGTGCACGCCGGAAGCCGCGAGAATCTTCTCCGAGGCGGGCGTCCTCTTCGCCCCGGGCAAGGCGGCGAATGCCGGCGGCGTCGCCACCAGCGCACTGGAGATGCAGCAGAACGCCAGCCGCGACTCGTGGGACTTCGACTTCACCGAGGCACGTCTGGCCGAGATCATGGGGGACGTGCACGACAGCTGTGCAGCCGCCGCCGACGAGTTCGGCTCACCCGGTGACTATGTCGCCGGCGCCAACATCGCCGGATTCATCCGCGTCTCCGAGGCGATGCTCGCCCAGGGAGTCGTGTGAGCAGCTGACCGAGCGGATCCGCTGTGTCGACACCATGGACACATCTGATCAACACGATCAGTGACGAGCCCCGCACCCCGGCCTGGACAGCTTCTGTTTGAAGCGGATCAGCCCGGGGCGGAGTTCTTCGCATGTCTCGTGCCGGGCCGGTGGTTTCAGCCTGGAGTGTCTACCGCGGCTCTGGGTACTCCGCCCGCATCCGCTCGGGACGCTTGCCACGCCCAGCCAGACGTGCGCTGCTCTCAGCGAGGTCCGATGGTTCCGTAGCCCTTGCGCCACCGCAGCAGGGGGCGACTCGTGCCCGCGTTCTTCCCCGCACCCAGAGCCACCACCTCACCGACGACGATGTTGTGCGTGGCCACCTCGAGCACCTCGGTGAGTTCGAGCTCGAACCAGGCGATCGCCTCGGTGAGCACGGGCTGACCGGCCTGCGGAGCAGGGAAGGTGTCGATGCCCTTGAGCGAGCCGTACAACGGCTGCCCCGAGGCTCCGAGACGTTCGGAGAGGTCCCGCTGCTCCGAATTCAGCAGAGAGATCGCGAAGTGCGAGCTCGCCTCCAGCGTCTCCATCATCCGCGAACCGGAATAGACACTCACGGCCATGGTCGGCGGATCATAGGAGACATCGAGGAAGGAATCGACGGTGATCGCGTGCAGTGCGCTGCCACGGGTCGCCGAGACGACTGCGACGGCCGCGGCGATGTCATCGCTGAGTTCCCGGTAGCGTTCTGTGAGGGATTCGTCGTGGGCCTGGTCCATGACTCACATTCTAGGGAACTACAATGGAGCCATGACCATTCCAGCTTCAGGCGGTTCAGCAACGATCGAGCGCGAGCAGTCCGAGCAGCTTGTCGAGCCCGGAGACCACGAGCGCTTCAGCCACTACGCTCCCAAGGACAAGATCATGGAGTCCATGGTGACCGGGACTCCGTTGATCGCCTTGTGCGGAAAGGTGTGGGTCCCCACCCGCGACCCAGAGCGGTTCCCGATCTGCCCCAAGTGCAAAGAGATCTACGAGACGATGTCCGAAGGACCCCAGGAGTAGATGTCCGCGGAACGTCTCCCATCAGCACCAGGGACCTCCGCTGCAGAACAACTTCCACCGGCTTTTCCCGAACGCGCCGCTTGGGGAACGGCCGGAAAGTTGCGTGCCTGGCAGGCGGAGGCCCTCGAACTCTACTTCCAGAAGCAGCCCAAGGACTTCCTGGCCGTCGCGACCCCCGGGGCCGGTAAGACCACATTCGCTCTGCGTCTGGCGGCCGAACTCCTGGCCCAGCGGGTCGTCAACCGCGTCACCGTCGTCGCCCCCACCGAACACCTCAAGGTGCAGTGGGCAGATTCGGCGGCGCGTGTGGGCATCAAACTCGACCCCCACTTCAAGAACTCGCAGGGCAGACATGCGCCCGGATTCCACGGAGTGGCCCTGACCTACGCCCAGGTGGCGGCGAAGCCGGTCCTCCACCACAACCGGACCGCCGCCGGCCGCACCCTCGTCATCCTCGACGAGGTCCACCACGGCGGTGACGCGCTGTCATGGGGTGACGCGGTCCGGGAGGCCTTCGGTCCGGCCGTGCGCCGACTGTCCCTGACCGGAACCCCGTTCCGGTCGGACACGTCGCCGATCCCGTTCGTCACCTATGCTCCCGACGAGAACGGCATCCGCACCTCGGTGGCGGACTACTCCTACGGGTACGGCCGCGCGCTCAAGGACTCCGTCGTCCGCCCCGTCCTCTTCCTCGCCTACGCCGGAGCCATGTCCTGGCGGACCAAGGCCGGCGACGAGATGTCACACGTGCTCGGCGAGGAGACGACGAAGGACATCAACGCCCAGGCGTGGCGCACAGCGCTCGACCCGAAGGGCGACTGGATCCCCGCCGTGCTCAAGGCCGCTGACCTCCGACTGACCGAGGTCCGCCGCACCGTCCCCGACGCCGGCGGCCTCGTCATCGCCACCGACCAGGAGGCGGCCCGCGCCTACGCCAAACGCCTCCACGACATCACCGGCGAGAAGCCGACGGTCGTGCTCTCCGACGAGGCCGGCGCCTCGGAGCGGATCGAGCAGTTCCAGAACTCCACCGACCGTTGGATGGTGGCCGTGCGCATGGTCTCCGAAGGCGTCGACGTCCCACGTCTGTGTGTCGGCGTCTACGCGACCTCGTCATCGACCCCGCTGTTCTTCGCGCAGGCGATCGGACGCTTCGTGCGTGCTCGCAAGCGCGGAGAGACCGCCTCGGTGTTCCTGCCCTCCGTGCCGGTTCTGCTTGCCTTGGCCAACACGATGGAAGTCGAACGCGACCACGCCCTCGATCGCCCGAGGAACGAGGACGAGAACGATGTCGTCGTCTTCGACGAGCAGGCCATGGAACAGGCGAACCGCAACGAAGGAGCCTCGTCCGACCAGCTCGGCTCCTTCGAAGCACTCGGAGCCGAAGCCCTGTTCGACCGGGTGCTCTACGACGGCGGCGAATTCGGCACCGGCGGTGCCATCGGTTCGGAAGACGAACTCGACTTCATCGGGATCCCCGGGCTGCTCGAACCCGATCAGGTTCACGAACTGCTGCGCACCCAACAGGCCAGGCAGGCCAAACGGAAGACCGCGGCAGGACCCCCGGAACCGGAGACGGCCACCAGCGAACTCGAACACCGGGCGATGAAGGAAGAGCGCAACCAGCTGCAGAGCCTCGTCGGCGCCTGGTCACGCCGCACCGGCACGCCGCATCAGAACGTGCACGTCGAACTGCGCAAGGCCTGCGGCGGACCGGCCGTGGCCCAGGCCACGCGCGAACAGATCCAGGCCCGGATCGCAAAGCTGCAGGGTTGGTTCGTCGGCAAGAAGTGATGCCGGGAGAGGCTCAGGCCGTGTAGAAGATCGTCGGAATGGCCGGCTCGCCGTCCTGCAGACGGCGTGCCGAGCGCGGCAGTTCGGCCAGTGACTCGTCGTGTCGTGCACAGGCCTTCTTCACACCGGCCGCCCCGATGAACGCTTCGTCGATCTCACCGTCGATGACGAGATCGACGCTGAGACGACGCCCCTCACCGACGTCTCCCGGCAGGGACGGAATGCCGACGGCCTCCTCGACGGCGATCGCACCGTCGATGAGTCTCAGGGCTTCCTTGTGACCGCCCCGTGAGGGTTTGCCGGACGAATGCTTCGCCACGGACGTCCATTCCCCGGCTTCGTCGGCGCGCGCCACGAGCTTGTACACCAAGCCGGCCGCCGGTGCTCCGGAACCGGTGACGACACGGGTGCCGACTCCGTAGGAATCGACGGGGGAGGCCGCCAGCGCTGCGATCGCGTACTCGTCGAGGTCGCTCGTGACCGTGATCGTCGTGTCATGGGCGCCGAGGCGGTCGAGACCGTCCCGGACCTCCCTGGCCTGTTCGATGAGATCCCCGGAATCGATCCGCACCCCGCCGAGATCCGTCCCGGCGAGCTCGACCGCAGTCGCCAGCGCCTCCTCGACGTCGTAGGTGTCGAGCAGGAGCGTCGTGTCCTGACCCAGCGACTTCAGCTGAGCAGCGAAGGCCTCACGTTCGGAGTCGTGGAGGAGGGTGAAGGAATGCGCCGAGGTCCCGATCGTACGCAGTCCGTACCTGAGGCCAGCGGCCAGATTCGACGTCGACGCGAAACCGCCGATGACGGCCGCCCGAGCCGCCGCCACTGCGGCATGCTCGTTCGTGCGTCGTCCGCCCATCTCCGCGCACGGACGATCACCGGCTGCCTGCGCCATCCGGGAAGCCGCCGAGGCGACCGCACAGTCGTAGTTCATCGCTGAGAGGATGAGCGTCTCGAGGATGACACCCTCGGCGAACGTCGATTCGATGGTCAGCAGCGGTGAGCCGGGGAAGTAGATCTCGCCTTCGGCATAGCCGCGGATAGTCCCGGAGAACCGGTAGTTCGAGAGCCAGTCGATGGTGCGATCGTCGACGATCTGCTCACGGCTGAGATACGACAGCTCGGCGTCGTCGAAGCGGAAGTCCCGGATCATCTCGAGGATCCGGCCGGTGCCGGCGACGACACCGTAGCGACGACCGGCAGGAAGCGTGCGGCCGAAGACTTCGAAGAGGCTCTTGCGGTGTGCAGCGCCCGATTCCAAGGCGGCCTGCACCATCGTCAATTCGTACTGATCCGTGAAGAATGCCGTCGAATCGGCGCGTGTGAGATCACTCATAGGCGCGATCTTACGTCACGACAGCGTCAGTCTTCTGCCGTAAGCTGGAAACGTGAGCAATCCAACGACACCAGTGCTGGAGCCGGACGTCGACGTCCGACCGGCCGAAGACCTGGCCAAGCCCTGGCGGACGGTGGTCTTCAACGACCCGGTCAACCTCATGAGCTATGTCAGCTTCGTGTTCCAGAGCTACTTCGGCTACTCCGAGGACAAGGCCGACTCCCTGATGCTCGAAGTCCACGAGAACGGCCGCTCCGTCGTCGCCACGGGTGGCCGCGAAGCCATGGAGCGCGACACCCAGGCGATGCACGAATACGGCTTGTGGGCCGCTTGCCAACCCGATTCAGGATCCGACTGATCTATGGCCGCTATCGACGCTCGTGGGGACGACATCGTCCTCAGACTCGAGGACAACGAACGTTCTCTCATGCTCACGGTCTTCACCGACCTCGCAGCACTCCTGTCGGAGACCGATGACGATGCCGATCGACCGGATTCGGAGAACTGGGAAGCCCGTCTGGGACTCGTCGACCGTCCTCGCCCCGAGGATCCGGCGCTGCTGCGTCTGCTGCCCGACGTCGACCCCGAGGACGCGGAACGCTCCGCCGAGTTCCGGCGACTGACCGAATACGACCTCAAACAGGCCAAGGCGCACAATGTGCGCATCGTGCTGTTGGGACTGAGCAAGGGCAACGACATCACCCTGAACCGCGACGAGGTCTTGGCCTGGATGAAGGGACTCAACGACCTGCGGCTCGTGTTCGCCGTGCGCCTGGGCATCGATACCGAGGAAGCGCAGGAGGAGAAGTACGCTCACCGCGAGGACCTCTCCGAATCGGAGGACCTCACCCTGACCCTGTACGATTTCCTGACCTGGATTCAGGACCGACTGACGACGACCTTGCTGGACCAGGCGCAAGGGGATGACGAGACATGAAACTCACTGCCATCGGCACTGCCGGCTCCTTCCCCGGGCGAGGCGCCCTCGCCAGCTGCTATCTCATCGAATCCGACGAGGAGACGCCCACCCGCATCATCCTCGATCTCGGCTCGGGTGCGCTCAGCCCGCTCCAGCAGACGATCGACACCGACCGCCTGTCGGGAATCGTGCTCAGCCACCTGCACCCGGATCACTGCATGGACATGACCGGGCTCTACGTCAAGCACTGCTTCGATCCGAAGTACTTCAACGGCGACATCTCCGACACGGGCACGATCCGCACCCGCACCCCGGTCCTCGCCCCTCCCAGTGCGAAGGAGCGGCTGACGCGCGCCTACTACACCGATCCCGGTCGCTCACCGGTCGCCAACGGGGGAGACGATTCGGACTTCGACCACGCCTTCGAATTCTCCGATCTCGATCACGGCAGCCGACACCAGATCGGTACGCTGACGATCGAGTCCTTCCTCGTCGATCATCCCGTCGAGGCCTACGCGCTGCGCATCACCGATGCCAAAGGCAGCGTCATCACCTACTCCGGGGACAGCGACGAATGCGACAACCTCGTCGCCGCCGCGAAGGATGCCGACCTCTTCCTCTGCGAAGCGGCATTCCAAGAGGACCGCGACACCGCCCGAGGCATCCACCTCACCGGAAAGCGGGCCGGGCGAGTGGCCCAGAACGCCGAGGTGGCCTCTCTCGTGCTCACCCACATCCCGACCTGGACCGACTGCTCCATCGTCCGCGGTGAGGCAGCCGGCGAATTCCGCGGTCCCATCGAACTCGCGAAACCGGGAGCCACCTGGACGGTGTGAGTCCGGGACATGTGAGCTCGGGCGAGGCGGCGTAAGCCGCAGCAGAAGAATCCGCAACGACGAAACGAAAGAGGCAGACAGTGCGCGCAGACGGCCGTCAGGCAGACGAACTCCGTGAAGTCAGGATCACCCCCGACTGGATCAACACCGCAGAGGGGTCGGCTCTCATCGAGTTCGGCAACACCCGCGTCCTCTGCGCGGCCTCGCTGACCGAAGGCGTGCCCCGCTGGCTCAAGGGCCAGGGCCGCGGCTGGGTCACCGCCGAATACGCCATGCTGCCGCGGGCCACCGATTCCCGCAGCACCCGCGAGTCCGTCAAGGGCAAACAGGGCGGCCGCACCCATGAGATCTCTCGCCTCATCGGCCGCAGCCTGCGCGCTGTCATCGACATGGAGAAGCTGGGAGAGAACACACTCGTCCTCGACTGCGACGTCCTCCAAGCCGACGGAGGAACCCGTACCGCCTCGATCACCGGTGCCTATGTGGCGTTGGCCAGGGCCATCGACAAGGGGCGGTCCACCGGGCTCGTCCCCGCCGCCCACAACCCGATCATCGACTCCATCGCCGCCATCAGCGTCGGCATCATCGACGGGCAGCCGCTGCTCGATCTGCCCTATGTCGAGGACTCGCGTGCCGAGACGGACATGAACGTCGTCATGACCGGATCGGGGAAGTTCGTCGAAGTCCAGGGAACTGCCGAGGGTGCTCCGTTCGACCGCGACGAACTCGGCCAGCTTCTCGACCTCGCTGCCAAGGGGTGCACCGACCTCACCCGCATCCAGAACGAGGTGCTCGGACAGTGACGACCCTCGTCCTCGCCACTCACAATGAGGGCAAGAAGCGGGAGCTGCTGACCATCCTCCGCCCCGTCCTCGGTGCCGACACCACAGTGCTCACCGCCGCCGAGGCGGAACTCGACGATGTCCCCGAGACCGGAGTGACCTTCGTCGAGAACGCGCTGATCAAGGCCCGCGCCGCTGCCTCGGCGACAGGGAAGACCGCCATCGCCGATGACTCGGGCATCAGCGTCGACGTCCTCGGCGGGGCGCCGGGCATCTTCTCCGCCCGGTGGTCGGGCACACACGGCGACGACCGTGCCAACCTTGACCTCCTGCTCGCGCAGCTGAGCGACATCGCCGAGGCGCACCGAGGAGCCCAATTCCGGTGCGCCGCAGCCGCTGTGACCGCAGACGGCCGCGAATTCACCACCGAGGGCGTCATGCCAGGTTCCCTGGCCACCGAACCCCGAGGCGAGAACGGCTTCGGCTATGACCCGATCTTCGTTCCCGAGGGGTCGACGATCAGTGCCGCGCAGATGAGCGCCGAAGAGAAGAACTCCCGCTCCCACCGCCGGATCGCCTTCGACGCCCTCGCAGAGCTCCTCGCCGCCGAACCCGACCTCTGAGGGACGGGCGCAGGCCCACGGGTAGTCGGGCTCAGGCCCGCTGAGAGCCAGGTGCGGGCCCAAAGCACCAGTCCGACCCTGCCCGCCGTCGGCATCGGGACTCATTCGCCCGCGACCGGGCCCAGCATGCGAACTTCGTCGCCTCACCTGGTGAGAAATTCGGATAGACTGACGATGCTTGGGTGTTTGGCGAACGACCCGCTTCGCGGTCGGCGAATTCGAGGAGAACAATGAAGACTCCGCGCATCATGACGTGGGTGGCGGGCGCAGCCGCTGTGAGCCTGTTGCTCACGGCCTGTTCGGCCGGGGCATCGGACTCGGGCGAGGACGCGAAGAAGGACTCGATGACCATCGCCTTCACCGCCGAACCGGCCAACCTCGACTTCACCTCCACCTCGGGGGTCGCCATCCCCGAAGCGCTCATGGAGAACGTCTACGAATCTCTCGTCCGCCTCGACGGTGAGGGCGAGATCCAGCCGGCGCTGGCCAAGGACTGGTCGCTCTCCGACGATCGCACGACCTACACCTTCGAACTGCAGGAAGGCGTGAAGTTCTCCAACGGCGCCGACCTCACCAGTAAGGACGTGAAGTACTCCTATGAACGGGTGCAGAAGGACTGGAAGAACGCGCTGAAGTCGAAGATGGACATCGTCAAGTCCATCGAGACCCCTGACGACGACACCGTGAAGATCGAGCTGAAGAAGCCGTCGAACACGTGGCTGTTCAACCTCACCAGCCTCGTCGGCGCCGTCTTCGACACCGAGGGCACGAAGGACCTGGCCAACAAGGCCATCGGCACCGGCCCCTTCGAGATCGAGAAGTTCACCCGCGGCCAGTCGATCGACTTCACCGCCAGGGACGACTACTGGGGTGACAAACCCGCTCTCAACTCCGTGCAGTTCAAATACTTCAAGGACGCGGTGTCGGCCTCGAATGCACTGAAGTCCGGAGAGATCGACCTCGTCTCCAACCTCCAGGCCCCCGAACTGGCGGGAGAGTTCCAGAGCGACGACTACCAAATCGTCTCCGGGACCACCAACGGCGAAGTCGTGCTGTCGATGAACAATGCGAAGGGGATCTTCAAGGACAAGAAGGCCCGCGAAGCCGTCATGTACGCCATCGATCGCAAGGCCGTGCTCGACACCGCCTGGGCAGGCTACGGCGAACTCATCGGCTCCATGGTCCCGCCGACCGATCCGTACTACGAAGATCTCACCGGGGTCTGGAAGTACGACCCGAAGAAGGCGAAGGAGTTCGTCGACGAGGCCGGGATCAAGGGGGAGGAGTTCTCCTTCACCGTGCCCAACCTGCCGTATGCGAAGGCGATCTCCGAGATAGTGTCCGCCCAGCTCGAAGAGGTCGGACTCAAGGCGAAGGTGACGACCCAGGAGTTCCCCGCTGTCTGGCTGGACAAGACGTTCACCGAGCACGACTTCGACATGTCGGTGATCAACCACGCCGAACCGCGGGACATCCTCACCGTGTTCTCCAAGGACTACTACATCGGCTACGACGATGCGAAGATCACGAAGATCGCTGAGAAGGCGGACACCGGAACGGAGGAAGAGTACATCTCCGGGATGAAGGAGATCGCGAAGACGATCACCGACGACGCCGCCTCGGACTTCCTGTTCCTGTTCCCGAATCTCGTCATCGCCAGGGCCGACATCGAGGGCGTCCCCGCCAACCGGGTCTCCGACGCGTTCAAGATCGCGGACCTCAGCTGGAAGTGATCGATCCGTTCGATGCTCACCTACGCAGCCAACCGAGCGATCCAGTTCGCGCTCTCCCTCATCGTCGCTTCGGTGGTGGTGTTCGCCCTGATGAGCCTGCTGCCCGGCAATGCGGCGCAGGTGGCTCTCGGCACCAACGCCACCCCTGAGGCGGTGGCGGCGCTCGAGGCCCAGTACGGTCTCGACCGGCCCCCTGTCGTCCGCTACGTCGACTGGGTCGTCGGCATGCTCGGCGGCGACTTCGGCACCTCCTATGTCACAGGTGCGGCGATCACCCCGGTCATCGTCGACAGCGTCCAGGTCACCGCGATCCTCGTCATCGCCGCGATTGCGCTGTCGATCCTCATCGCCGTGCCGCTGGGCACCTTCGCCGCACTCGAACAGCGCAGTTGGATCGGAGTGACGATCTCCGCGGCGAGCCAGGTGGGCATCGCGATCCCGAACTTCCTCGCCGCCATCATCTTCGTCATCGTCTTCTCACTCACCCTCGGATGGTTCCCATCCCAGGGCTGGATGGCTCCGATCGAGGGTGTCGGCGGCTTCCTGCTCCGGCTCGTCCTGCCCGTGGTCTCACTGGCGCTGGTGCAGGCGGCCATCCTCACCCGCTATGTGCGCTCGGCCGTGCTCGACGTCATGCGCGAGGACTTCATCCGCACCGCCCGAGCGAAGGGCCTGACCAGGACGAAAGCCCTGTTCGTCCACGGTCTGCGCAACGCCGCGATCCCCGTCATCACTGTCGCCGGTGTGCAGCTGGCGACCCTGCTCGTCGGTGCGGTGATCATCGAACAGATCTTCGTCCTGCCGGGCATCGGCTCCGAACTCGTCCGCGCGGTGGCCAACCGCGACCTCATCGCCGTTCAGGGCATCGTCATAGTCCTCGTGCTGCTCGTGCTCATCATCAACCTCATCGTCGACATCCTCGTGCCCGTCGTCGACCCCCGAATCAGGAACGCCGCATGAGTGAGATCCCCACCGGTGCGAACAGCCCCCGCGATGACGTCGCCCTCGACGTGAGCGCAGCGACCGCCTCGGCGTCGGAACCTGCGACGGGACGCCGTCGCTCACGCCTGCGGCCGAACTCCTCGATGATCATCGGTACCTGCCTCGTCATCCTCATCCTCGGCCTCGCCCTGGTCTCCTTCATCTGGACCCCGTACGGGCCCAGCGAGATCGACCCGGTCGCCAGGCTCCGTTCGGGCAGCCCCGCCCACCCGTTCGGCACCGACAGATTCGGCCGGGACACCCTGACCTGGGTGATGTACGGAGCGAGGATCACGCTCATGGTCGGCGTCGTGTCCGTGGGCATCGCGCTGCTCATCGGCACCCCGATCGGGATCGTGTCCGCGATCTTCGCGAAGCAGCCGTGGGGGATGTGGATCGACGCGGTGATCATGCGCGCCAACGACATCCTGCTGGCCTTCCCGGCCCTGCTCCTGGCGATCATCTTCGCCGCTGTGTACTCCCCGGGCACAGGCCCGGCCATGATCGCCGTCGGCATCGCGGCGATCCCCGGGTTCGCGCGAGTGGCCAGGTCCGGGACGCTGCAGGTGCTCGGCTCCGAATACGTCCGCTCCGCGCGGGCGTCGAATCGTCGGATCCCGGCGATCGCGGTCGTCCATGTGCTGCCGAACATCGCCGGAATGGTCATCGTCCAAGCCTCGGTGGCGTTCGCGATCTCCGTCCTCGCCGAGGCGGGGCTGTCCTTCCTCGGACTCGGAACCCAGGCGCCGGTGCCCTCCTGGGGGCGGATGCTCCAGGAGTCCCAGCAGTTCCTGTCCACCCATCCGGAGCTGGCGCTGTGGCCGGGACTGTTCATCGCGCTCGCCGTCCTCGGCTTCAACCTCTTGGGCGATGGCCTGCGCGACCGTTTCGACCCGAAGATGGAGGCCCGGAGTGCCTGAGAACCTGCTCGAGGTCCGCGACCTCACCATCACTCCTGCCGGCGCCGAAACTCCCGTGCTGCACCAGGTGAGCCTGAGCCTGGCGGAGGGGGAGCGGGTCGGCCTGATCGGGGAGTCCGGGTCCGGCAAATCGCTGACCGCACAGTCCGTGATGGGGCTGCTGCCAGAAGAGCTTCACGCGCAGGGAAGCGTGCGCCTGCAGGGGCACGCCGGCAATCTCCTCGAAGCGAACGAGAAGACCCTGGCCGGGCTGCGCTCGGACATCGTCTCCATGGTGTTCCAAGAGCCGATGAGTGCGCTCAATCCGCTCATGCGCATCGGCGACCAGATCGGCGAGGTGCTGCGCCTCCACGGCAGGGTCCCCCGCGCGCAGATCCCGGGACGGGTGCGCGAACTCCTCGCCGATGTCCATCTGCCCGACCCCGACAGTGCGCGCTTCGCCTATCCGCATCAGATGTCGGGTGGGCAGCGGCAGCGGGTTATGCTCGCCATCGCCCTCGCGAACTCGCCGAGGCTGCTCATCTGCGACGAACCGACGACCGCCCTCGATGTCACCGTGCAGAGGCGCATGCTCGAACTCATCGCCGAACGTGTCGCCGCCGTGGAGGCCGGGCTGCTGTTCATCACCCACGACCTCGCTGTCGTCGCCGGTGTCTGCGACCGGGTGATCGTCATGTACCGGGGGCGGATCGTCGAGACCGGCACCGTCACCGAGATCTTCACCGCACCTCAGCACGAATACACCCGCGGGCTGCTGGCTTCGTCCGATCTCGAGTCCACCGACGATCGCGGTCGCCTGTTCACCTTGAAGACCGCGCTCGACTATCAGGGACCGCGCGTGCCGACCGGTGTTTCGGCGGCGGAGACGACGATTACAGACCGGGTGAGGGATACGGGCCACGTAAAGGATACGGGCCGCAGGGCGAACAGCGAGGGCGCTGGGGCAGTCGTCGCTGCCGACCGCGCGGCCGATGGGGATCAAGCCGCTGGCGGGAATCTCTCCGGTGACGGAAACGGTGCGGCCGATGACAGGGGCGGGGCCGCCTCGGCGGCGGAATCGGAACCGCTGATCGAGGTCTCCGATGTCACTCGCATCTTCACGGGTCGGGGCCTCTTCGGTCGTCGCCGGGCGGACGTCACGGCTCTGGGCGGCATCGACTTCAGCGTCGCCGCGGGGGAGAGACTGGGCATCGTCGGCGAATCCGGGTCCGGGAAGTCGACACTGCTGAACATCCTCTCGGGTCTCGACCGGCCCACGACCGGGCATGTCAGGGTCGGCGACATCCGGGTCGAAGCGGCGAGCTCCGCCGCTCTGCGCTCGCTGCGGGAGAACCTCCAGATCGTGTTCCAGGACCCGTTCGCATCGCTCGATCCGCGCATGCGAGTCGCCGACATCGTCGCCGAACCGCTCGTCGCGGCCGGGGTCGACAAGGACGAGAGAAGGGCCAGGGTCGAGGAGATGATCGCGGCCGTCGACCTCGACGGGCAGTCCCTGCGGCGCTATCCGCACCAGTTCTCGGGCGGGCAGCGTCAGCGCATCTCGATCGCCCGTGCCCTGGTCACCCGGCCGCAGATCCTCGTCGCCGACGAACCTGTCTCCGCGCTCGACGTCTCGGTGCGAGCCCAGGTGCTCAACCTGCTCACCGACTTGGTCGAGGACTATGCGCTCACGCTGCTGTTCGTCTCCCACGACCTCGGTGTCGTCAGACACCTGTGCTCGCAGATCATCGTGATGAAGGACGGGCGGATCGTCGAAACCGGGGCCACCGACGACATCTACTCGGACCCGCAGGAGGACTACACGCGGCGACTCATCGCCGCCACACCGAGCCTCACCGAGGCGCTCGCCGCCACCGGATGAACCGGCTTCGGTACCGGGCACAAGGCACACGAGCACCGGTCGCACAACACCGGAAACGCAAGAATCGCGTACACGACACCAGAACCATCGAGAGGAAGGGCGGAACGTGACCACCACGCTTGCCGATCAGAGTGCGGCCGCTATGGCGGCCGGATACGCATCCGGAGACTTCGACCCGATCGAGGTGCACGCCGCGGTCGTGGAGAGGATGGACGAATGCGAACCGGTCATCAACGCCCTCTTCCACCGCGACGATGACCGTTCCCGGGCCGCCGCCGTGGCCAGCGCCGCTCGCTGGCGTGAGGGCAGGCCGTTGAGCGACCTCGACGGTGTGCCGGTGACGATCAAGGAGAACATCGCCCGCCGAGGCGTGCCCCTGCCCGGCGGCCACGCGTGGGTTGAGATGCCGATCTCCGACCACGACGCACCGATCACACAGAGGCTCGAAGAAGCCGGCGCCGTCATCCTCGGATCGACGACGATGCCCGACTGGGGAATGCTGTCCTCGGGAGTCTCCTCCTTGCACGGAATCACCCGCTCACCGCTCGACCCGAGACTGACAACCGGTGGATCGAGCGCCGGCGCGGGTGCGGCGGCTGCGGCCGGGTATGGTCCCATCCACATCGGCTCCGATATCGGCGGATCGATCCGGCTGCCGTGCACATGGCTGGGCCTGGCCGGGCTCAAGCCCAGTTTCGGTCGGATCCCTCTCGATGCGCCCTACCTCGGGCGGTGCGCCGGTCCGCTCGCACGCCGGATGTCGGATGTCCGGGCTGCCATGGACATCGTCTCCGCCCCCGATGACCGGGACTATTCGCGGCTGCCGCGTATCGCCTCCGACGACCTTCCACCCGGACCCGGAAGCAGGGGAGACGCTGAGTTCGATCCGCGCGGGCTGCGGATCGGTCTGCACCTCGATGCCGGATGCGGAGTGGCCGTCGATGCTCAGGTGCGATCCACCATCACCGAGGCGGCCGAGAGATTCGCGGTGGCCGGCGCGGAGATCGTCACGATCGAGCCGTTCATCGACGATGATCTGCTTCACGATATGGACCTGTTCTGGCGAGTGCGGTCGTGGGCCGACCTCAAGGCGCTGCCGGTCGAGGAACAGGCCCTCATCCTGCCGTACATCCAGCAGTGGGCCCAGGACGGGGCGGACACCACCGGCGTCGAGCTGATGAACTGCTATCACAGTGTGCAGGAGATCCGGCGGCGCACCATCGCGGCCACCGCCGACTTCGACCTGGTCATCTCGCCCACCTCACCGGACGCCGCATTCCCGGCAGAGCAGCCGATGCCCTATCCGAAGGTGCACGAGCCGATGGGACACATCGGATTCACCATGCCCTACAACATGTCCGAACAGCCCGCTGCGACGGTGCTGGCCGGGTTCATGCCCGATGGCCGGACCATCGGGGCTCAGTTCACCGGTCGACGCTTCGCCGACGACTTCGTCATGGCCGCCGGCGCCTGGTTCGACGATGCCGTCGGCCTTGAGACGCCAGAACGGGCGGCGATGAGCTGAACGCTCACCACCGCCCGTTGAGGGTCGCGGTGCGGGTACCGCAGAGCGGGTGTCGCGGTGCGGCGGAGAGACTCAGAAGTCGAAGAATTCGACCTTGAGTTTGTCACCGTCGATCTTCACGCTGCCGGAGACCGAAAGAGTGTTGCCGTTGGAGAAGTAGGAGGAACCGGCCGCCTTGCCGTCGACGGTGAAGTCGAACTTGCCGGGCTCCTCGGTGAAGAACGAACCGGTGGTCGTGTCACCGGCACCGAACGAGGCCTTCACCTTGGGCATGTCCTTCATGGTCCACTTCGCGGTGTCCTTCTTCGCCAGATCGTCGAGCTTCTTGTCCGAACCGCCGACAGGGATCTCGGTGGGGTCGAACTTGATGAACTTGCACTTGGGCTTGATGCTCTTATTGTCGAAGCACTTCTTGAGCTCGGCCTCGACCTGCTTCTGGACTTCCTTCTGGAACTTATCCGTGGGGGTGAGGTCGAGGTTGAGGGTCGTGGGAGACACCTGCCCCTCATTCGGCTGACCGCCCGGGGCGAAGGCCTTCGGGAAGTTCACTCCGGCGGTGTCGGAAGCCTCCGAGATCCACTTGTTCGACGGGATCTTGAAGTCGTAGTTGCCGGGGTAGACGGCGAACGAGGTGGTTCCCGACTTCACTTTGTAGTCCTCACCGTTGACGGTGAGACCGTCGGCGGCGGGGACGTCGAGCGAGACGACGTTGAGGTCGGGTCCGGTCATCGTCCATTTGTCGAAGAACAGATCCTGCTTCCCATCCTTCTTCGCTGCGAGTTCGACATTGTAGGGACTGCCGTCGAGCTCATACGAGACGGTGACAGTGCCCTTGTCCCCGTCGACCTTCGACGACTCCACCTTGGCCTTCTCGATCTTCGCGGAGGACGCGTCGGTGAACTCCTTCGACAGGAGATCGAGATTCGTGCCCTCCGGGCGTGGTGAGGGCGCGATCTTCTCCGCGGCAGCGAAGTCGCCCTTGTTGAGTGCCTCGACGTAGTCCGCGGCCACCTTGTCGGGGCCGTAGTTGTTCTTATTGACGCTGCCGATGACGAGGAAGCCGACGAGCACGAGAATGATGACGAGAGCGACCGCACCGAGAGTGATGAAGAGCGGAAGCTTGCTCTTCTTCTTCTGCGGTCGGGAATCGGCCCGAGTCGCAGCGGTCTGGGAGCCGGCGAAGCCCGGAGCCGGTGCCGGCTGCGGAATCGCCTGCGACTGTCCGGGCCCTGAGCCGGTCTGGTTCGGGTTCGGGCCCGAACCGGTCTGGTACTGGCCCGGCTGACTCTGCCCGGCCTGGTGCGGTGCGGCCTGGTTCTGTGCCCCCGGGTAGGGCGTGCCGGTCTGACCGCCCGGGTATTGGGCACTCGAATTCTGCGCGTTCTGGTACTGGCTATTCTGGTACGGGCCGTTCTGTGGGCCGGCACCGGGGTAGGGGCCCGCCGGCGGGTAGGCCGGAGCTTCATTCGGCTGTTGGGGTGGGCCGACCTGCTGTGGGCCCTGACCCTGCTGGCCGGGACCGGCCTGCGACCCCGGTGACGAATACTGTGGGGACTGGTCCTGCTGCGAGGCGGCAGGCGTCACAGTGGGCCGGGCCGGCGAATCATCATTGGGGCTGCCGAGCGGAGGTGCCTGGCCATCGGGGGCCGACGAGTCGGCAGACGACTGCGACGATTCAGCCGCCTCGGGTGGGGTGTTCGACTCCTCGGAAGGGGAGGACGTCGCGGGGCTCACATCGTCAGCGCCGGCCGAACCCCGGTCGCCGTCGGTGTGCTCCGCAGGCGACTTCGCGCCGCCGCTCTCCGGAGGCTCGCTGGGTGGTGGCGGGAAATTGGGGTGATCGTTCCCGTTGCTCATCGTGGGGTTCATCCTTTGCGTGTACAAGCCTGTCCTGGCGCAATTGTACTTCCCAGAACAGGGAATCGCGCTGTCAATACCGGGAAGCTGACCCGAAGTCAGCGAAAATGGTGGTGATGCAGACTTCTCCCCACCCCCACACCCTCCGCCGAACGATCGTCAACGCACTCATCGAAGTCGTGAAGATCGACCTCATCGTGGTGCCCGCCGTCTTCGTGGCGGCCATCGTCTTCTGGATCATCGGGCTCGGCTCACAGCTGCCCTATTCGGCCGTCCCCGAATGGGCATTCGCACTGTGGGCGGCGATCTCGGGACTGAGCGTGACCACCCTCGGCTTCGACTTCTCCCTGGCACCGAGCCTCGTCACTCTCGGGCTGTGGCTGCTCGTGGCCGCTGCCGTCAAGCGACTGGTCACGGGCGTCGCCGCCGCTGACTGGGACGACGATGAGGTCGAGCTGGGGCAGTGGTGGACGATCGTCGGAGCCGGACTGGGCACGTTCACGGTCGCCTATGCTGCCCCCTTGTTGGCTCTTGCGCTCGCAGTCGGGCAGGCGACGATGACTCCGCTCGGTTTCCTCCGCTTATTCCTCTTCCTCGTCACAGCGCTGTTCGTCGGCTGCGTCCGTGCTCGCGGCGTCGGCGACTTCCCGGGACTGCGACTTCTCGACGACCGAACTTGGGACGTCGGGGTCAGACTCGCCCGCCGGCTGGTCTGGGGTGCTCTCGCCGCTGCGGTGATCATCCTCGTGGTCGGGTTCGTTCTCGGCTGGGAGCAGGTGACCGACTCGATGCAGGTCTACAGTTCGCCGGTCGCCGCAGGCATCGGCCTCCTCATCGTGCAGGTGCTCTTCGCTCCGGGCATTCTCTTCTCGGCTCTCTCCTGGTCTGCCGGCACCGGCGTCGTCCTCGGGGGAGCGGGTACGAGTTCGGCGTTCAGCGCGACCGCCTCACCGGTCCCCGATGTGCCGGCACTCCAGCTGCTCACCGTCGACTATCCGGCATGGACGGCAATCGCGCCCGTGCTTCTCATCCTTCTCGGTCTGCTCTGCACCATCCTCGGGCGATTCCGTGCACGTGAAGTGGCCGAGAGTTCGTGGCCGGGGATCGGCATCGCCGCCGGGATCGTCTTCGTCGGTGGGGAGGCTCTCGGACTCTTCTCGTTCGGTGCCCTGGGTCCGCTGGGACTCGCCGATTTCGGTCCTCCGGCGCTCACCTCGGCGTTGGTGATCACTGCGTGGATCGGTGTGGGGATGCTCGTCGGTCTGCTGCTCATCCGCCTGGCGAACCTTCAGGCGGGACCGGGCGACGACGGTCTCGGGGTCGACGTTGACGGCGAGTACTTCGGAGACAGCACCGTCGCCCTTGATGACGATGAGGTCCGCTGAGGAGGGATGCCAGAGTCAGTTGTGACGCTGAGCAGAGACGCCGGGTTGAGGGCCGTGCTCAGCGACACGTGGGCGCGCCGCTGTTCACGGATGGGTGCTCAGTCGGGCAGGTCTGAGGTGCCGGAAGGCGCCGTTCTCACTTGGTGTCGGGAATGTCGAGATCCTGGCCGGTGATCTGTTTGAACCAGTCGCCGAGACCCGTCTGGTATTCGCTCGTGCAGGACAGCTGAGCCTGCTGGGTGATCGCGTCACGCAGGCACTCCTCGTACTTCGACTGCACCGGCCAGAGGATGACCGATGACATCGTCGAGAAGATGAGATAGAGGCTGAGCAGTCCGCCGAGGATGCCCAACGACATGTTCCTCCGCTGCTTCGTCCTCACCACGGCGACGATGTACTTCACCGACCAGACGATTGCGGCGATGGCGAAACCGACGGCGGCGAGCTTGAACGGCAGCTGGTAGGTGAACGTCAGCACCGAGGCGAGGATGAGCAGGATGAGGACGAGCCCGTGTCGTGCCGGAGCCGCCTGCTGCTCCTTTTCGGGAGTCGGGGCCTTCTTCTCTTCGGTGCTGTTTGGTGACGTCACTCCGTCAGTTTCTCACAGACGACTGACAAATGCCTCGGCGGGAGGTGCCGGAACGTCGACCTGCGTCCGAACTCCGACCTGTGCCCGAACGTCGGGTGGTGTCCGGGTGCTGAGTGCCGGGGCGCCTCGTTCCGTCTCAGACGTTAGACTGTGCGGGTGCGCATCGTTCTTCTGGCTTCAGGCTCCGGTACCCTCACGCAGGCAGTCATCGACGCATTCGCCGATGGTGCGCGCGGTATCGACATCTGCGCCGTCGGTTCGGACTCGCCGACGGCTGGTGTCCTCGACCGGGCGCGCAGCCAAGATGTGCCGACCTTCGTCGTCAGTCCCAAGGACTTCTCAGACCGTGCGACGTGGAACGAAGACCTGCGGGAGACCGTCGCCGAGTACGCACCCGACTGGGTGGTTTCGGCGGGATTCATGCGCATCCTCGGCGAGAGCTTCGTCGCGGCGTTCCCGCAGCGGATCATCAACACGCATCCGGCGCTGCTGCCTTCGTTCCCCGGCGCGCACGGGGTCCGTGACGCGCTCGCCCACGGGGTGAAGATCACCGGGGGAACCATCCACCTCGTCGACACCGGCGTCGACACCGGTCCGATCATCGCGCAGTACGCCGTGCCCATCGGGGACGATGACACCGAGGAGACCGTGCACGAACGGATCAAGACCCGCGAACGGGAGGAACTCGTCCGTGTCCTCGCCCACCTCGCCCACTCCGACCTCGTCGTCGACGGCCGGCATGTCCGCGGATATGCCACCTCGGCGACGGTGCCGAACTGAACCCAGCCGTGCGAAGAACCGACCGGCGACCGAACCTCAAGGAGGATCTGTGACAGGAACCCGCGCGATCAAGAGAGCGCTGATCAGCGTCTACGACAAGACCGGATTGGAGGATCTGGCCCGCGGACTGAGCGCCGCCGGCGTGCAGATCGTGTCGACCGGGTCGACGGCTGCGAAGATCGCCGAGGCGGGGGTCGAGGTCACGAAGGTCGAAGAGCTGACCGGGTTCCCCGAATGTCTCGAAGGGCGGGTCAAGACCCTCCACCCGCGCGTGCACGCCGGGATCCTCGCCGATTCCCGCAAACCCGATCACCTCGATCAGCTGGCGGAGCTCGAGATCGACCCCTTCGACCTCGTCATCGTCAACCTCTATCCCTTCGCCGACACGGTCGCCAGCGGCGCCGGCTTCGACGACTGCATCGAACAGATCGACATCGGGGGACCCTCGATGGTGCGCGCAGCTGCGAAGAACCACCCCACTGTCACCGTCGTCACCGATCCGACCGATTACCAGGCTGTGCTCGATGCAGCGGCAGGAGAGGGATTCGACCTCGCGGCGCGACGCTCGTTCGCTGCCCGCGCCTTCGCCCACACCGCGGCTTATGACACCGCCGTGGCCGCATGGTTCGCCGCCGAGCTCGGCACCGATGACCAGCCTGCCTTCGCCGGGATCACCGGAGAGAAGATCGCGGACCTGCGCTACGGAGAGAACCCGCATCAGGCCGCCGCTGTCTACGCCGACGGGACCCGCGGAATCGCCGGGGCCACGCTGCTCGGCGGCAAGGCGATGTCGTACAACAACTACACCGACACCGATGCTGCGATCCGTGCGGCCTTCGACTTCGACCAGCCTGCCGTGGCGATCATCAAGCACGCGAACCCGTGTGGGATCGCCGTCGGCAAGACCGCTGCAGCCGCTCACGCGTCTGCCCACGCCTGTGATCCGCTCTCTGCCTACGGCGGGGTGATCGCGACGAACCGCGAGGTCGACTCCGAACTCGCGGCATCGATCAAACCGATCTTCACCGAATGCCTCGCCGCACCCTCCTTCACCGAGGAGGCCCTGGAGATCCTGTCGACGAAGAAGAATCTGCGCCTGCTCGAACTCGGCGACGTCGACGTGCCCGCCTCGGAGATCAAGCCGATCAGCGGCGGATTCCTCGTCCAGGACCGTGATGCCTTCCAGGCCGAAGGGGACTCTCCGGAGAACTGGACTCTGGCCGCAGGATCGGCGGCGTCGCCGGAGGTTCTGGCCGACCTCGAATTCGCATGGCGGGCCGGACGGGCCGTGAAGTCCAACGCCATTCTGCTCGCGAAGGACGGAGCCTCCGTCGGTGTGGGCATGGGCCAGGTCAATCGGGTCGACTCCGCGAAACTGGCCGTCGAACGTGCCGGATCCGAACGCGCTGCCGGTTCCGTCGCCGCCTCGGATGCCTTCTTTCCGTTCCCGGACGGTCTGCAGATCCTCATCGACGCGGGAGTCACCGCCGTCGTGCAGCCGGGTGGATCGATCCGCGACGACGAAGTCATCGCGGCCGCCGCCGAGGCAGGCATCACGATGTACCTTACCGGGAGCCGCCATTTCTTCCACTGAGATGCGACACCCTCACCCCCGTCACGCACGGCGGGGGCGGGGGAGAGGCCCGATCTCCAAGCGATGGATCTATTGGAAGCGCCGCTACGCGCATCCCACCCGTCGCGATTGGGTGCTGCTCGGGTGCCTCCTCGGGGCGATCGCCGCCGCTGCGTGCAGCTTCATCGACTTCCGCCTCGGCGCTGTCGTATTGGCCGTGGTGCCGGCGGGCCTGGCCGTGTTCCGAGCGATGCCGCCAACGTGGAGCGAAGTGTGGACCAATCGGTCGAAGGCCGTCGACATCGCCACCTGTGTGCTGTTCGCGGTGCTTCTCATCGGACTGGCGTTCATCGTCCCGCAGTCGCGGTGACCTCGATTATGTGCATTCTCTGGGAAATGGAACCCGCCGGTGTCGTCACGACGGAATCAGTGGCAAGGTGAGTGTCGTCAGAGGTTCGCTTCGAACCTTTTCCGATGAAAGGAGACAGCATGGGACTCGACGATCTTACTAACAAAGCCAAGGACGCCTTGAATAGCGATAAGGGTGAAGAGATCAGCGACCAGGGCCTGGATAAGGCCGCGGACGCAGCCAACAATGTCACCGGTGGAAAGTTCGAAGACCAGATCAATCAGGGTCGCGACGGAGCCGACGACAAGCTTGGCAACGATTGATTCTTAATCCATAGCCGCGTCCGGCATGGACAGAGCGCCGAGGAGAACGGAAGTTCGCCTCGGCGCTTTCTTATGTCGTACTGAGCCTATGCGGCGGTGAGCTTGTTGCCTGAGTGGTTCGAGCCCGGAGCAGATCAGCCGAGCTTTTCGATCGGGGCGTAGCGCAGCAGCAGTCGCTTCGACCCGGCCGAACCGAAGTCGACGACCGCGACGGTCTTGTCACCGACCCCGTTGACCTCGGTGACGGTGCCGAGGCCGAAGGACTCGTGCGAGACCTTCTCTCCGACCTCGACGGAGACGACCTCTCGATTCGGGCGGATCCGGTTGGGGAACCCGGCCACCGGCGCCGAAGCACCCGAACCCGACCGCGACCGGGATGAACCGCCCGTCGATCGCGACGAGCCGAAGCCCCGGGAGCCGCCGGAGTAGCCGGACGAAGAGCCGCCGGAACCGTATCCGCCGGCGCCGTACCCTCCCGATCCGAATCCTCCGGACAGCCCGCCGGTTCCGAATCCACCAGAGAAGCTGCCTGTGTTCTCCCAGGTGATGAGGCTCTCCGGGATCTCACCGAGGAACCGGCTCGGCGGGTTGTACTGCGGCTGACCCCACATGCTGCGGGTTTCGGCACGGGTGACGAGCAGTCGCTGACGGGCGCGCGTGAGTCCGACATAGGCCAGACGCCGTTCCTCGGAGAGTTCCTGTGGATTCTCGAACGACCGAGCATGGGGGAAGCCGCCGTCCTCGAGTCCGGTGAGGAAGACGACCGGGAACTCCAGCCCCTTCGCCGTGTGCAGCGTCATCAGTGTGACCTGGCCGAGTTCGGCATCAGGGATCTGATCGGTGTCCGAGGTCAGAGCCACCTGCTCGAGGAACTGGTCGATGGCCGCAGGACCCACCCCGGGCGCCGCTTCGACAGCCGATTCCTCGCTCTCTGCAGCCTCGTCATCGCCGGTTGCGGACGTGGCGGTCTGCGCACCGGTCGATTCGTCGTCACGCTCGGTCGCCTCGGCGTCGGTGTCTGCCTCATCGGTCGTGACTGCGGACTGACCATCCGACGCTTGGGAACCGGAGTCATCGCCGTCGGGATCGACGGCGGCGGCCTCACGGGTGGCGACGAAATCCTCGGCCACGGCGACGAGTTCGGCGAGATTGTCCACTCGGGATTCGTCCTGCGGATCCGTGCTCTTCTGCAGCGATTCGAGGTAACCGGACTGTTCGAGGATCGCTTCGATGACCCGCGACAGAGGCGAGGACTCGGCCGTCGACCGCAGATCCTGCATGAGATCGTAGAACTTCTGCACCGAGGTCAGGGCCCGCGAACTCAGGTGCGGGATCTCATCGAGGCGGCTCAGCGCGGTGAAGAAGCTGATGCCCTCACGGTCGGCGAAATCAGCGATGAGGCCCTCGGTGCGATCGCCGATGGAACGTTTGGGCACATTGAGGATGCGGCGCAGATTGACGTCGTCATCGGGGTTCGCCACCACACGCAGGTAAGCGAGGGCGTCCTTGATCTCCTTGCGCTCGTAGAAGCGGGTGCCGCCGACGACCTTGTAGGGAATGCCCGACCGCACCAGGGCATCCTCGATCGCACGCGACTGTGCGTTCGTGCGGTAGAAGACGGCGAAGTCACCGTAGGTGTACTTCTCCTCGTCGATGAGGTCATCGATGCGGTCGACGATGAACCGAGCCTCGCCCTGCTCGTTCTCGGCGACCCACCCGATGATCGGCTCACCCGAGCCCTCGGAGGTCCACAGCTTCTTCTCACGACGGTCGTCGTTGTTCGCGATGACCGCGTTCGCCGCGTCGAGGATGTTCTGCGTAGAGCGGTAGTTCTGCTCGAGGAGGATGGTGTCCGCGTTCGGGAAGTCCTTCTCGAACTCGACGATATTGCGCACCGTCGCCCCGCGGAAGGCGTAGATGGACTGGTCGGCGTCGCCGACGACGGTGAGTTCGGCACCTGTGGTCCCTCCGGCACCATCCCCGGCGAGGGCTTTGATGAGTGCATACTGGGCCGGGTTCGTGTCCTGGTACTCGTCGACGAGGATGTGGCGGAAGCGACGACGGTAGGAATCGGCCACCTCGGGGAAGGCTCCGAAGAGGTGAACCGTCTCGGCGATGAGATCGTCGAAGTCGAAGGCATTGGCCAGCCGCAGGCGGGAGGTGTAGCGCTTGAAGACGTCGGCGAGCACCTCATCGGCGGGGTTGTTCGGCCGTGGGATGTAGTCGTCGGGGGTCTGCAGGTCGTTCTTGAGGTTCGAGATCCGATGCAGTATGGCCCGCGGCGCATACTTCTTCGTGTCGAGGCCGAGTTCCTTGAGGATCTGAGCGACGAGGCGCTGAGCGTCCTGAGCGTCATAGATCGTGAAGTTCGACTTCATGCCCAGCACCTTCGCCTCCCGGCGGAGGATGCGGACGCAGGAGGAGTGGAACGTCGAGACCCACATCGCGCGAGAGGCCGGGCCGACGATGGAGGAGACGCGTTCGGCCATCTCCTTCGCTGCCTTGTTCGTGAAGGTGATGGCGAGCACCTCGCCGGGATGGGCACGTCCCGTGGCCAGCGCATAGGCGATACGGCGAGTGAGCACCGTGGTCTTGCCCGATCCGGCACCGGCGACGATGAGCAGCGGGGACCCGGTGTGGATCACGGCCTCGCGCTGGCGGGGATTGAGCCCGGTGAGGAGTTCGGCCGCTCGGGTCTCGGCACCGGCGGCATGGTCGATGTGTTCAGCTGCAGCAGTCATGTCGCGATCAACGATACCGTCAGCATCTGACACGACACGATCCCACCGTCCTCCCACACCCCAATTGCTACCCGACGGCGGCCCAGCAACCTGGCGCCAGGTTGCTGGGCCGCCGTCGGGTAGCAATCAGTGGAGGAAGACGGCTATGAGGACGTTGAGCACCGCGAAGGCGAATGTCAGATGCGCCAGCGTGGCCGAGGGGCTCTTCACCGCTGTGGCGACACCGCCCTCCGCGGGCGCTGATGCGACGACGGCCTTCTCCTTCCTATTGCCGAGGAAGGCGAAGACGGTGACGAGGATGGCCACCACGAGTTTGATGCCGAGCTTCATATGGTTGACATCGTCGTCGCCCATCTCCGCCAGGCCCATGAGCAGCAGTCCCGTGATGAGCTGCAGATAGGAGGCATGGAGCATCCCGGGCACCACTTTCGGCGAGCGGATGACCGTGAAATAGCCGCCGACGATGATCGCCATGCCGACCAGATGCAGGGTCAGCAGAATCTCGCGTAGAATTTCCATAGATTTCATCGTAGTGGCATGATGGTGTCTCGTGAGCGCGGGCCCCTGAACTGGTGCACGCTGTTCCGCCCTGGTGTAATGGCAGCACGCCGGCCTTTGGAGCCGTGCAGTATAGGTTCGAATCCTATGGGCGGAGCTGGCCCAATCCGACTTGCGAAGGATTCAACAATGTCGCAGACATCACCGACCGCCGTCATCGTCCTCGCCGCCGGCCAGGGAACCCGCATGAAGTCGGCGCTTCCCAAGGTGATGCATCCCATCGGAGGGCGCTCCCTGCTCCACCACGCCGTGTCCGCCGCGGCAGGCACCGCGCCCGCGCACCTCATCGTCGTCGTCCGTCACGAACGCGACCAGCTCGTCGCTCATCTCGACTCCCTGCCCCTGGCCTCCCAGCGCACCCTGCTCATCGCCGATCAGGACGAGGTCCCCGGCACCGGCCGGGCCACCGAATGCGCGCTCACCCAGCTGCCCGAGAACCTCACCGGCACCATCGTCGTCACCTACGGCGACGTTCCGCTGCTGACCACGGAGACCATCAACGGCCTCGTCGCCGTCCACGAATCCGCGTCCAATGCCGTGACCGTCCTGTCCGCCGAGGTGGACGACCCCACCGGGTACGGACGCATCGTCCGCGACGCGAACGGATCCCTGCTGCGCATCGTCGAACAGAAGGACGCCGACGAGACCGAACGCGCCATCAGCGAGATCAACTCCG
This sequence comes from Brevibacterium atlanticum, assembly GCF_011617245.1. NCBI lineage: Bacteria > Bacillati > Actinomycetota > Actinomycetes > Micrococcales > Brevibacteriaceae > Brevibacterium > Brevibacterium atlanticum. Next base: position 1,476,658 of record NZ_CP050152.1, read on the forward strand.
GCATCTACGCCTTCGACGCTGCGGCGCTCAAGGAGGGTCTGGCCTCCCTGACGACCGACAACGCGCAGGGAGAGAAGTACCTCACTGACGTCATCGGCCACTCCCGCGAGGCCGGCCGTCCCGTCGCCGCCACCGCCACCGACGACCTGTGGCAGGTCGAAGGCGCAAACGATCGGGTGCAGCTGGCGCAGCTGGGCAAGGAGCTCAACCGCCGGCAGTGCGAGAAGTTCATGCGCGCCGGGGTCTCCATCATCGACCCCGACACCACCTGGATCGACGTCGACGTCGCGATCGGTCAGGACGTCACCGTCCTGCCCGGCACCCAGCTGCTCGGCGCCACCGACATCGCCGCCGGCGCCGTGATCGGACCGGACACCACTCTCAAGGACACCGAGGTGGGCGCAGGCGCCCACGTCGTGCGCACGCACGGTGAACTCGCCCGGATCGGCCCCGACGCCGACGTCGGACCGTTCGCCTACCTGCGACCGGGCACCAGCCTCGGCGAGGGTGGAAAGATCGGCACCTTCGTGGAGACGAAGAATGCCGACATCGGCAAGGGAGCGAAGGTTCCTCACCTGTCCTACGTCGGCGACGCCGAGATCGGCGAGGGCACGAACATCGGAGCCGCCTCGGTGTTCGTCAACTACGACGGCGTCAACAAGCACCGCACCGTCATCGGCAAGCACGCACGCATGGGCTCGGACAATATGTATGTCGCCCCTGTCACGGTGGGCGACGGCGCCTATTCGGGTGCGAGCACGACGGTGCGCAAGGATGTCCCTGCAGGAGCGTTGGCCATCTCGGTGGCCCCACAGCGCAACCTGGAGGGCTGGGTCCAAACCAATCGTCCCGGCACGTCTGCAGCGCAGGCGGCCGAAAACGCATCCGAAGGGGAACCGGATCAGTGAATGAGATAACGACGGCCGGCGACAAGAAGCTCGTCCTGGTCAGCGGTCGGGCGAATCCCGAACTCGCCGAACAAGTCGCGGAGAACCTGGGGACCGAACTCCTCCCCACCGACATCTACAACTTCGCCAACGGTGAGATCTACGTCCGGTACTCCGAGTCGGTCCGCGGCAGCGACGTCTTCGTCCTCCAGTCCCACTGCGCACCCATCAACGAATGGCTGATGGAGCAGCTGATCATGGTCGACGCCCTCAAGCGTGCCTCGGCCAAGCGGATCACGGTCATCGCACCGTTCTTCCCCTACGCCCGCCAGGACAAGAAGCACCGCGGACGCGAACCCATCTCCGCCCGCCTCGTCGCCGACCTCTACAAGACCGCCGGCGCCGACCGCATCATCACCGTCGACCTGCACACCGCGCAGATCCAGGGCTACTTCGACGGCCCCGTCGACCACCTCATCGCCATGCCGATCCTCGCCGGCTACGTCAAGGACAAGTACCCCGGCGATCTCGCCGTGGTCTCGCCCGACGCCGGCCGCATCAAGGTCGCCGAGAACTGGTCGAACGCACTCGGCGGAGTGCCCCTGGCGTTCATCCACAAGACCCGCGACATCACCCGCCCGAACGAGACCAAGGCCAACCGCGTCGTCGGTGAGGTCGAGGGACGCACCTGCGTGCTCGTCGACGACATGATCGACACCGGCGGCACCATCGTCCAGGCCGCCGACGCGTGCATGGCCGCCGGCGCCACCGGCGTCATCGTCGTGTCCACGCATGCGGTGTTCTCCGGCCCGGCCGTCGAACGCCTGTCGAACTCCGTGGCCCAAGAGGTCATCGTCACCAACACCCTGCCGCTGAGTGTGGACAAGACCTTCGACAAGCTCACCATCCTCTCGATCGCCCCGCTCATCGCCCGTGCCGTGCACGAAGTGTTCGAAGACGGATCGGTCACCAGCCTCTTCGAGGTCTGAGCCGACGACCTCCTGCCGCAGGCCTGCGAGGACAACGCGCCCCTGCGCGGACGTCGCGGCCGATCGCGGCGCACCGAACGAACCCCGAGTCGATCATCGACTCGGGGTTCGTCGTCTCCGCACCGTCTTCGTTCTACACTGGGAGGAAGCGACGAAGGGATCCGCGACGATGTCGTCACACGATTACAACCGGTACCGGGTCGACGTGGACGGCGGTCAGCTGTCCGTGGGGGTGTGGGAGCCCGTGGCCGCCGGGCCCGGGCATGTGCCCACGGTCTGCGTCATCCACGGCATCACCTCGAACCATCTGTTCTTCGCCGGTCTCGTCTCCGCTCTGCCCGAGGTCCGCGTCATCGGCCCCGACCTGCGTGGTCGCGCCGATTCCCGGACCCTGCCGGGACCGTTCGGCATGGCGGCCCACGCCCGTGACGTCCGCGCCGCGATCGACGCCTTCGCCCCTGAGGGACCAGTGGTCCTCGTCGGGCATTCGATGGGCGGCTTCGTTGCGATGACCCTCGCGGGGATGAGCGATGAGGATGACACCGGCGCCGAGGCGGCTCGACGTTTCCGCGGACCCGTGCTCATCGACGGCGGACTTCCGCTGCCCGTGGGGCAGCCGACCGGCGGTGACCCGGTCGATGACCTCAACGACGATGACCTCGACACCGACGATCTCATCGCCGCCGTGCTCGGCCCCGCCGCCGAGCGTCTGTCGATGAGCTTTGCCACGGTCGAGGAGTACCTCGCGTTCTTCGCCGCCCACCCGGCGTTCGTCGACGGACTCGACACCGTGGCCACTGAGAGCTTCGTCTACGACCTCGCGGCCAAGGACGACCATTCGTTCCAACCTTCCACCTCGGTCGAAGCCATGCAGTCCGATTCGGCCGACATGTACACCGGTTCCGCCTACGCCGATGCGCTGGCCACGGTGATGGGGGATAAGGATCGGCAGGGTGAGGTCGTCTTCCTCTTCGCCGAACGCGATCTCGTCGCCGCCGAACCCGGGCTCTATCCGCCCGAGCTCGTCGAGGACTACGCGAAACAGTGGCCGCGGCTGTCCGTCATCGACGTGCAGGGCACGAACCACTACGACATCCTGCTCACCGAGACCGGCATCGACGCCTGCGCCGATGCCGTCGTCGGTCGACTTGGTGCCGCCGCAGACAGTGCCGTAGACTAGTGGGGTTGCCTCGGCGAGGGAGACTGCTGTCTCCGTGATCGACGCGGCCGACGTCCCGCGAGCTGCACGAACCGATTCGGTTCGCCTGCTCACAGTTCGCAGCGGATCCAGGCTGTTTCGCCGTGGTGCTTGGAGATAAGTTCACCACGAAGGAGAGAAAATGGCTGACTTCAAACTTCTGGCCGAAGCTCGCAATGAGTTCGGCAAGGGCGCAGCACGTCGCATCCGCCGTGCGGGCCGCATCCCCGCCGTCGTCTACGGACACGGCGGCGACCCCGTCCACATCTCGCTCGAAGGCCACGCCACCATGATGGCCCTCAAGCACGCCAACGCCCTGCTCGAGATCGAGAGCACCGACGGCTCGAAGAACGTCCTGGCCATCGCCCGCGACGTCCAGATCGAACCCGTCCGTCGTGAGATCGAGCACCTCGACCTCATCATCGTCAAGCGCGGTGAGAAGATCGAGGTCGACGTTCCCGTCCACGTCGTCGGAGAGGCCGCTCCCGGCACCATGGTCTCGCAGGTCGAGTCGACGCTGCTCGTCCTCGCCGATGCGACCAAGCTGCCCGAGAGCCTCGAGGTCACCGTCGAGGGCCGCCCTGCAGGCGAGCACGTGCTCGCCGGCCAGGTCGAGCTGCCTGCCGGCGTCGAGCTCGTGGCCGATCCGGAGCAGCTCGTCGTCAACGTCTCCGAAGAGGCCGAGATGGACACCGAGTCCGACGCCGAGGAAGACGCCACCGAGGCAGAGTCGACCGACGAAGAGTCGACCGACGAGGAGTCCACCGAGGAAGAGAGCTCCGAAGAGGAGTGATTCCTCATCGTCGCGGTCCCGAGCGGTGTCGCGACGAGCTTCAACTGATGAGTGATTTCGGTGGGCCGTCCCTGTGGCGGCCCACCGAAGTCGTCTCTGTCGGGCAGCATCCGGACATCAGTTGGGCGGCCCGGCACGAGGGCAGCGGAGACCGGCCCTGCACGAGGGCGGCGAGACACCTGAGCGGCAGACACCAGGGGAGAGAACGGCAATGACGAACGAGGCATGGTTGGTATTCGGCCTGGGCAATCCGGGGCCGAAATACGAATCGACCCGTCACAACATCGGGCAGATGGTCGTGGCTGAGCTCGCTTCCCGCATCGGGACGACGCTGACCCGGACGAAGCTGCGCACGAATGTCGGCACCGGGCGACTGCCCAGCGGCAGCGTGCCGGGTGTGCCCGGACCCCGGGTGGTGCTGGGAACCTCGACCGGGTATATGAACGAATCCGGCGGGCCGGTGCGTCAGCTCGCCGACTTCTACGGCATTCCGACCGATCGGATCATCGCCGTCCACGACGACGTGGATATCCCCTTCGACACCATCAAGATCAAGCTCGGAGGGGGAGAGGGCGGACACAATGGTCTGCGGTCGATGACCTCCGTGCTGGGCACGAAGAGCTATCTGCGAGTTCGTGCCGGCGTCGGACGGCCTCCGGGTCGGCAGGACACCGCGGACTATGTGCTCCGCCCGTTCGCAAAGGCCGAGCGGGAGACGCTGCCGATCTTTCTCGCCGACCTTGCCGATGCTGTCGAGTCCCTCATCAACGAGGGTCTGGACACAGCGCAGCAGAAGTTCCACTCACGCTGAGTGAAGGGCCACGATGAGTGTAAGGGCACGACGCTGAGCGTACGAGCCCTGCGACGTGCGATCCGGCCTCAGCTCGTCTGGTCCGCCCCCGCACGCCTGCGGTGGAGCAGCCATGCGGCGAAGACGCCGCCGGCGAGCCCGAAGAGATGCCCCTGCCAGGAGATGTCGTTGGCCTGCGGGAGCATTCCGAAGATCATCGACGCACCATAGGTGACGAAGATGAAGAACCCGATGACGAAGTAGACGATTTTGCGCAGCATGTCATCGGTGAACCAGGTGCGCACGGCCAGATAGCCGAAGAATCCGAACACGATGCCCGAGGCCCCGATGATGTGGTGTCCGGGCAGGGTCGTCAGCCAGGCTCCGAGCCCGGAGGCCAGAGCGGTGATGGCCGTGACCTGCCAGAACCGGCGGGACCCCTCGACGGCGATGACGAGTCCGAGGACGAGGAAGGGGAACGTGTTGGCCATGAGATGGCCGAAGCCCGAATGCAGCAGCGGCGAGGTGACCAGGCCGTAGAGCGAGAGCGGATGCCAGGACTCGAGGCTGAACTGATCGAGATCGATCGGCAGGAGCGTGTCGACGATCTCGACGACCCACATGACCGCGAGCAGCACGAGCACCGGAACGAAGCGCGAGAGATGATGATCGCGGTTGACGCTCGTATTCAGGTGGGCGACCGGAGGGTTCGCCGAGCGACCGGAGTGGGGAGACCCGGCGGAGGAATCGGATCCGAAGAGGATCCGTGATTCCTCGTCGGAGAAACGGGGGGAGTGGTTGGAACTCATGGTCCAATTGTGGGTGATGAAGATTGGAGAACCCCGAAAATCCGCGGCCCGCGGGCAATCGTGATCGTTCCGTTAAGCCCGTTATCACTTCGCAATGTTCTCACGCTTGCCGGCTCTTCGTGGCCGGGCACTCGGGCCTCAGCTCTCGCGCTCGACTGCCTGTGTCGAACCGAGCGGCTCTCCGTCGGCGTCGAGAACTTCGACGACGATCGTCGACCCTTTCGGAGTGATGTCGGCCGCGGTCTCGAATCCGGAGCGCTCCACCTCGGTGTTCTCAGCCAGATGGTCTACGTCATCACCGCTGAGCACCCGCCAGGACGCGACCTCGGTGGCACCGTTCCAGCTCATATGGATGCGGGTGACGCCGGTCTGCGGCTCGGACTTCGTCGCGGTCGGCGGCGCGGTCGGTCGGGCATGCCAGTCGAAGCGATAGGCCCGGTAGTTCGATCCGCCGGTGAAGGTGAGGTCGCTCAGCAGCTTCCCGTCCTTGGAGAATTCGGAGACGAACGGCTCCGACCCCCAACCGACGACGACGTTGCCGTTGTCGAGCTCCTGCAGGTTGCCCTGACTGCCCGATGATCGATCGTCGGGGGCGGAGTATTCGGTGACCACCTCGGCGGTCCTGTCCTTCTCATCGACGTCGAGGCGCAGGCCGCGGGTATCGCCGAGGCGGGGCGCGGCGTGATTGTCGAAGAGCGTGATCGTCCCGTCCGCACGCCGGTGGGCGTCGTGCTGCCAGGCGAAGGTCGCGCCCTCGCCCATCTCGAAGTCCGAAGCTTTGCCGCCGAGGACCCAACGGAGGTCTGCGGTCTTCCGATCGAGCTGGTAGACCGCATGCATGTTGCGGGCGGAGACGAGGAGCGAATTCCCACCGTCGTCCTCGCTGACGGAATTGAGATGGATGTAGTCGTAGGGCTTGTCCTTCGTCCCCTCCCCGTCCTTGAGCTCGGCTTCGGATTCGTCGACGGGGACGTCGTCGAGTGAATGCCATTCGACGAGCGGCTCACCAGTGGCGATGTCGACCTCCTGGACTACGCCCTCCCAGACCCAGCCGTCGGCGTCACCGCCGACCGAGGACAGGTCCGTCTGCTTCTTGACGTAGGAGAGCAGGAACATAGTGTCGTCGTCGGTGATCGTCGTCTCGTGCAGGTCGGAGGTGTCCTTGGGCAGATCCCCGCCCATGCCGACTCGGGCGATCTCCTGATACGAAGTGTCGAGGACGACGACCTCTCCGGCGGTGTGCGGGGTCTCGGCCAGGCCCTCCCACCACGTGAGCACCGGTTCGCCCTGATACTGCTGAACCCGCAGGTCCCACAGGGTGCCCTCATTCTCACGGATCCACACCGGCTCTCCGTCCGCGTCGAGGATGAGGCCGCCGACCCAGGACTTCTCGTCGGTCTGTGTCTGGCCCTTCGGGGCGAGGAACAGATCCCCGTCGTCGGGGAACGAACCGGAGTCGATGTCGACCTTCGGCGATCCGAGATCCGGGCGAGAGTGGAAGTCCCACCGTTCGGCGACCTCGATGTCATCATCGGCATCGTTCGTGCAGCCCGAGAGCAGGAGAGCCGTGGCAGCCAGACCTGCAAGGACAGTTCTCCTCTTCGCCATGTGCTCATCCTCACACGTTTCGAACGGTTTCGCTCGACCCCGCACAGGCTGGGCCGTGTCCGCCCGGTGGCCTAGAATGTTCGGGTGCTCAACGGACTCGATCTCACACGCCAGAATCCCACCATCACCGAACTCGTCGGTGCCTTCAACGACCCGAGCACGAGCGGTGGGACGATCGACGCGATCAAGGGACTGTGGCCCTCGATCCTGCGCCGGACGGTGGCCTCGACTGGTGCGCCGCAGCTCATCGTCACGGCCACCACGCGTGAGGCAGAAGACCTCGCCGAGGCGCTCGCCGACTGGGTTCCGGCCGCATCGATCGCCGTCTTTCCCAGCTGGGAGACGCTGCCGCACGAGAAGCTGTCCCCGCGATCGGACACCGTCGGCCAACGCCTCGAGGTGCTCCGCCGCCTGACCCACCCGATCCCCGGTCGGGAACTGACCTTCGTCATCGCCCCCGTCCGCGCCTTCCTCCAGCCGTTGGCCAAGGGACTCGGCGACATCGAACCCGTCGAACTCTCCGTCGGCGACGAGTGCGAGATCGACGATCTGTCGCAGCGGCTGACCGAACTCGCTTATTCACGCGTCGACATGGTCTCCCGGCGCGGTGAATTCGCCGTCCGCGGCGGCATCGTCGACATCTTCCCTGCCACGGCCGAGCGGGCGCTGCGGGTGGAGTTCTTCGGCGATGAGGTCGATGAGATCCGCGAGTTCTCCGTCAGCGACCAACGGTCGATCCCCGCCGAAGACGGAGAAGAGCCACTGCGCCTCTCGGCGCCGCCGTGCCGCGAACTGCTCCTGACCGACTCGGTCCGCGCCCGTGCGCGTGAACTCGCCGAGACCGTGCCGAGCGCGGCAGACATGCTCGAGAAGATCGCCGGGGGAGTCGCCGTCGAAGGCATGGAATCCCTCTCCGCCGTCCTCGCCGACGGAATGGAGCCGATCATCGCGCTGCTGCCGTCTGCGTCGAAGATCATCATCACCGAGCCCGAACGCGCCGAGGCCCGCGCCGCGGACCTGGTGGAGACGACGAACGAATTCCTCGAGGCCGCCTGGGCCGGTGCCGCCGCCGGGGGAGAGTCCCCGATCGACCTGTCGGCCGCGACCTTCCGCACCGTCGCCGAGATGGCCGAGGGCGCTCGCCTCATCGGCCTGCCGTGGTGGGAGATCGGCGGCTTCGCCCACGATGAGGAGCTGGCGAGCCCGGAGGAGAACATCTTCGCCGTCCCCGCCCGGACGCCGAAGGGCTACGCCGGCGATGTCGAGGCGATCCTCGCCGACGTCAAGGGCCTCGTCCACGACAAATGGCGCATCCTTGTGCTCACCGAGGGCCCGGGGCCAGGCAGACGGATGGTCGAGGTGTTCTCCGAGGCCGGAGTACCCGCGAGCTTCGTCGAGGATCCCACCGACCTGCCCGAAGCCCTCGTCACCGTGACCACGGCGACCTCCTTCGGCGGCTTCGTCTTCGACGATCTCAGACTCGCCGTGCTCACCGAGGCCGATGTCCTCGGGCGGGCGGCGGCCACCTCGACGCGGGACATGCGACGCCTGCCCACCCGCCGCCGACGCAATCAGGTCGACCCGCTCAACCTGACCCCGGGCGACTACGTCGTCCACGATCAGCACGGCGTGGGCCGGTTCGTCGAGATGACGCAGCGGACCACGGGCAAGGGTGCGAACAAGCACACCCGCGAATACCTCATCATCGAGTACGCCCCGGCCAAACGCGGCCAGCCCGGCGACCGTCTCTACGTGCCCAGCGATGCCCTCGACCAGGTCACCCGCTACGTCGGTGGGGAGAACCCGAACCTCAACAAGATGGGCGGCGCCGACTGGCAGACGACGAAGGCGAAGGCACGCAAGGCCGTCAAGGAGATCGCCGGAGAGCTCATCCGCCTCTACTCGGCGCGGCAGGCCACCGTCGGCCATGCCTACGGTCCCGACACCCCATGGCAGCGCGAACTCGAAGACGCGTTCCACTACGTCGAGACCGCCGACCAGCTCACGACCATCGACGAGGTTAAGTCGGACATGGAGAAGACGGTGCCGATGGACCGTCTGATCTGCGGTGATGTGGGTTACGGCAAGACAGAGATCGCGGTGCGGGCCGCGTTCAAGGCGATCCAGGAGGGCAAACAGGTCGCCGTGCTCGTGCCGACGACCCTGCTCGTCCAGCAGCACTATGAGACCTTCGCCGAGAGGTATTCGGGATTCCCCGTCACCCTCGGTGCCCTGTCGCGGTTCCAGACCAAACAGGAATCCGAGAAGGTCAAGGAGGATCTCGCCGCCGGGAAGCTCGACCTCGTCATCGGCACCCACCGCCTCCTCAGCGGTGAGGTGAGGTTCAAGGACCTCGGACTGGTCATCATCGACGAGGAGCAGCGCTTCGGCGTCGAGCACAAGGAGACGCTCAAGGCGCTGCGGACGAACGTCGACGTGCTCGCGATGTCGGCGACCCCCATCCCGCGCACCCTGGAGATGGCGGTGACCGGCATCCGCGAGATGTCGACCCTGGCCACACCACCCGAGGAACGGCACCCGGTGCTGACCTACGTCGGCAGACGCGAGGACAAGCAGATCAAGGCCGCGATCCGTCGCGAGCTCATGCGTGAGGGCCAGGTCTTCTACATCCACAACCGGGTCCGCGACATCGAGGCGGTGGCCGGGCACATCGCTGAGATGGTGCCCGAGGCCAGAATCGCCATCGCCCACGGAAAGATGAACGAAACGCGGCTCGAGCAGGTCATCGTCGACTTCTGGGAGAAGAAATACGATGTGCTCGTATGCACGACGATCGTCGAGACCGGCATCGACATCGCGAATGCGAACACGCTCATCATCGACAACGCCGACAAGTACGGACTCTCTCAACTCCACCAGCTGCGCGGACGCGTCGGTCGAGGCCGCGAGCGCGCCTACGCCTACTTCCTCTACCCTCCGGACACTCAGCTGACCGAGACCGCCCACGACCGGCTGACCACGCTGGCTGCCCATACCGAACTGGGGGCGGGCATGCAGGTGGCGATGAAGGACCTCGAGATCCGCGGTGCCGGCAACCTCCTCGGCGGTCAGCAGTCCGGGCACATCGAGGGAGTCGGATTCGACCTCTACGTCCGCCTCGTCGGGGAAGCTGTGGCGAAGTTCCGCGGGGAAGACACCGAACCCGAGGCGGAGATGCGCATCGAACTGCCCGTCGACGCCCACCTGCCGGCCGACTACGTCGACCACGAGCGACTGCGCCTCGAGGCGTACCGGAAGCTCGCGGCTGCGGCCAACGAAGCCGAACTGCAGGAAGTCCTCGCCGAACTCGTCGACCGCTATGGACCCTACCCGGAGGCCGTCGGAGTGCTCGCCGACGTCGCCCGCCTGCGCATCCGCGCCCGGTCCTCGGGGGTCAGCGACATCGTCGTGCAGGGCAACTTCATCCGCTTCGGCCCGCTCGAACTCGCAGACTCCCAGGTGGTCAGGCTCAAACGCCTCTACCCGAAGTCGCTGCTCAAACCAGCGATCCGGTCAGTGCTCGTGCCCAAGCCGATGGCGGGCACCGGCTTCGACGCCAAGGAGATGACCGATTCGGACATCCTGCGGTGGGCACACCAGTTCCTCGACGCGATCGTGCCCGTCGTCGAGTCCGAAGCGACGGACGAGACCGCTGTGCAGAAGAGTTGAGAACTCCCCGACTGTTCTCGAATCGGTCGCACCACCGAGGCGGCAGTGGCGTAGAGTGCGAAATGCGGACCGATCCGCGGTAAGCGATACACCATTCGACGAAGGAGAATCGCCATGGGCGTTGACGACAAGTTCGAGAACAAGGCCGAAGACCTCGGCGGACGGGCCAAGGAGACCATCGGTGACGTCACCGGTGACGACGAGCTGAAGGCCGAAGGCGCCACCGATCAGCTCAAGGCCAAGGCCAAGGACATCGGCGAATCCGTCAAGGACTTCGGCGACTCGGTCAAGGACAAATTCTCGAAGTGAACGACGCAACGGCCCTCACCGCCTCGGTGGTGGGGGCCGTTCGTGTCGTCAGGAGGACGATTCGTGGAGGCATCCGCATCCGGACAGGGCCCGGCAACCCGGCAGGTGGTTGAGACGATGGCGACCCTGCGTCGACGCTGCCCCTGGTCGAGCCGGCAGGACCACCGCAGCCTCGAGAAGTACGCGCGCGAGGAGACCGAGGAACTCATCGTCGCACTCGAGGACTATGCCGACTCACCGAGTACGACTCATCGTGCGGCAGTGGTCGACGAACTCGGCGACGTGTTCTACCAGGTGCTCTTCCACTCCGCGCTGCTCGACGAAAGCGGCGGCCACGAATACGGGCACAGCCTCGGGACCATCATCGACGGCCTCGAGGAGAAGCTCATCCGCCGGCACCCGCTGGCCTTCGGCGACGATGCCGGAGATGAGATGCCCGACTTGGACGACGTCGAACGCGAATACCGCCGGATCAAGGCCGAAGAGAAGGCGGAAAGGAACGACGAGAACAACGTCGAGAGCCACCCGTCCGGGGAGCAGCAGTCCGAGGACGAGCAGCGATGAGCCTGGAACGGCTCGACATCGAAGGCACCTTCAACTTCCGCGACCTCGGAGGTGCGCCCACTCGGGCAGGGGATACGGCGGTGCGCCACGGGCTGGTGTTCCGCGCCGACGGCCTCGCTCAGCTGACCGATCGCGCGAGAGCGGATCTCGATGAGCTGGGCATTCAGACCGTCATCGACCTGCGTGACATCGGTGAACGGGCGAAGCTGCCCGACGCCGTCGACGGCCTCGACGTGCACCGGATCGAACTGCCGATCTTCGACGATCACTTCTTCCCCGCCCGTCCGCTGAGCGTCGACGAGATGAAAGCCGCAGCCGCCGCGTCCGGCATGGATCTCAGCGACCGCTCTCTGGAACGGATCTATGACCTCATGATCACGCACTTCGGCCACCGTCTGGCGCTCGCCGTCGATACGATCGCCGAGCACTGCGGGGTCGGAGTCGTCTTCCACTGCTCTGCCGGCAAGGACCGGACCGGGGTGGTGGGAGCATTCGTCCTCGACCTCCTCGGCGTGGGACGCAGCGCGATCGTCGACGAATACGCGATTACCTCCACTCATCTCTCCGACGGGTTCCTCGACTCGATCACCCGCGACTTCGCCGATGCGGGGATCTCCCGCAATCTCGCCGCCACCGCCACCGCCGCCCCACCCGGACTCATGCACGACCTCCTCGATCGGATCGATGCCGACTACGGGGCCGCCTCGGCGAAGGGAGAAGGCACCGGCGTCGGCGAGGGCCGCGCGTCCTCATCGAACGCGAACGACACCGGCGGGGGAGTGGAGGCGTACCTGCTCGCGCATGGGATGGACCCGTCGACTCCGCAGCGGCTGCGCGACTGCCTGCTCGAACCGGCGGCGAACACGGCGTGAGCCCGGCTACGCGGTGCATTAAGCTGTCCTGCAGGCGCATGTTCCCCATGTGAAACCCATAGCTAAGGAGTAATCAGTGGCTGAGATCGTTGCCGCAAATGCCCGCGAAATCCTGGATTCCCGGGGAAACCCCACCGTCGAGGTGGAAGTGCTGTTGGCCGATGAGTCCGTCGGCCGTGCCGACGTTCCCTCCGGTGCCTCCACCGGAGAGTTCGAAGCCGTCGAACTGCGCGACGGCGACCCCGAGCGTTACCTGGGCAAGGGTGTGACCCAGGCTGTCGACGCCGTCGTCGACGAGATCCACGAAGCCATCATCGGCCTCGAGAGCGACGATCAGCGTCTGGTCGACCAGGCCCTCATCGAGCTCGACGGGACCGACAACAAGTCCCGCCTCGGCGCGAACGCGATGCTCGGCGCCTCCCTGGCCGTGGCCCGAGCGGCCGCAGTCTCGGCAGACCTGCCGCTCTACCGCTACCTCGGCGGACCGAACGCCCACGTCATGCCCGTGCCGATGATGAACATCCTCAACGGCGGTTCGCACGCCGACTCGAACGTCGACATCCAGGAATTCATGATCGCCCCGATCGGTGCGGCCAGCTTCCGCGAGGCGCTGCAGTGGAGCGTCGAGGTCTACCACGCACTCAAGGGCGTGCTCAAGGAACGCGGACTGTCCACCGGACTCGGCGATGAGGGCGGATTCGCTCCGAACCTCGACTCGAACGCCGCGGCACTCGATCTCATCCTCGAGGCCATCGACATCGCCGGCCACCGTCCCGGACGGGACATCGCCGTCGCCCTCGATGTGGCCTCCTCCGAGTTCTACAACGACGGCGTCTACGACTTCGAAGGCGGAAAGAAGACCGCCGAGGAGATGGCCGCCTACTACGAGGAGCTGCTCGCGAAGTACCCGCTCGTCTCCATCGAGGACCCGCTGGACGAGAACGACTGGGACGGCTGGGCGACGCTGACCGAGACGATCGGTTCGAAGGTCCAGCTCGTCGGCGACGACCTGTTCGTGACCAACCCCGAGCGTCTGCAGCGCGGCATCGACAATGCCACCGCGAACTCGCTGCTGGTCAAGGTCAACCAGATCGGCACCCTCACCGAGACCCTCGACGCCGTGTCCCTGGCACAGACCAACGGGTACACGACGATGATCTCGCACCGCTCGGGCGAGACCGAGGACACGACGATCGCCGACCTCGCCGTAGCCACGAACGCCGGCCAGATCAAGGCCGGAGCACCCGCCCGGTCCGAGCGCGTCGCCAAATACAACCAGCTGCTGCGCATCGAAGAACAGCTCGGTGACGCCGCCCGCTACGCCGGACGCAAGGCGTTCCCGCGCTTCGAAGCCTGAGGCGGACTCGCGCGTCAGGGCCTGAAGCGCGTGCCGGTTCACACCGGAATCGCCGAGGTGGAGCCGAACCTTGCTGCTGAGGCGGGGTCTGAGTGATCATCATCGATCGCTCAGGCCCCGGCTCGGTGCATTGGGGCGTTCGTACGATCGCCCGAACGCGCGAACACGCCACGGGGTTCAAATCCTCGCGCTGCGCATGCGGACACGGCAGACTTGGAGTTGTTGCGACACACTTCCCCGATCCCCAGTCGCAGAGGAAAGAAGCATGGTCCCGAGCAAGCCCAGACGCAGTGCCCCGAAATCGGCTCCTGGCAAAGCCTCCCCTCGTCGACGGCCGAAACCCGTCGTCGAGGCCGACGAGTCCGCCGAGGTCCGCGGCCGTCGCATGTCCTGGCGCACCGGAATGTTTCTCCTCGTCATCGCCATCGTCCTCTTCGCCTTCCTCTCGCCGCTGAACTCCGCACTCAAACAGGCCCAACAGATCGCGGCCCTGAACAACGAGATCGAAACCACGAAATCCGAGGTCAAGAGCCTCGAGCAGAAGAACGAGAACCTCAAGGACCCGGACTACATCAAACGCAAAGCCCGGGAGGACCAGTACTACGTGGAGAAGGGCAAGAACGCGGTCATCGTCACCAACCAGGAAGCCGTCGCCGAGGATTCGAAGTCCGAGGAGCCGGTTCGCAAGCAAGCCTGGTACCTTGAGTTGCTGGAGTCGATTCAAGAGGTCGGCAATACCGTGGAGAAGAACTGATGATCACAGAATGCACCGAGGCGGATTTCGCGACCCTGCAGGGTCAGCTCGGACGCATTCCCCGCGGCGTCGTCGGCATCGCCGCCCGCAGTGCCACCGGTGAGCCGCTCGTCGTCGCCACCGCCCCGCGTCTCGAGGACGGCACCCCGTTCCCGACGACCTTCTACCTCACCCACCCCGCCTACGTCGCCGAATGCTCCCGGCTGGAAGCCTCGGGAATCATGGCCGAATGGACGACTGAGGTCGCCGCGGACGAGGACCTCGCGGCCGCCTATGCCGCCGCCCACCGGGCCTACCTCGATGTCCGCTCCGAGATCGGAGCCGCAGCCGGCCTCGCCGAGGTCGAGGAGATCAAGGACTACTCGGCCGGCGGAATGCCCACCCGAGTCAAATGCCTGCACGCACTCGTCGGACACTCGCTGGCAACCGGGCCCGGGGTCAACCCGATCGGTGACCGTGCGCTGTCGTTCATGGACGACGTCCCGCCCGTCGCCGAGGCTGGAGCTCCGGATCCCGCCGACGCTTCCGCGCCCGATGCCACCACCGCCCGAACCGACTGACGAGGATCCGATCATGCGCATTGCTGCCTTCGACTGCGGGACGAACTCCCTGCGCCTGCTCATTGCCGATGTCGTCGATGGGACACTCACCGACCTCCGTCGCGAGACCCGCATCGTCCGCCTCGGCCAAGGCGTGGACGCGACGGGTGAGTTCGCGCCCGAGGCCCTCGAGCGCACCTTCGCCGTGGCGCGGGAATTCGCCGAGGTGGCCGCTGAGTACCAGCCGGAGAAGCTGAGATTCGTCGCGACATCGGCCAGCCGCGACGTGAAGAACCGCGACGAGTTCTTCGCCGGCATCTTCGAGATCCTCGGCATCGTCCCCGACGTCATCACCGGTGACGAAGAAGCTCGCCTGTCCTTCCTCGGTGCTACCGCGAACCTGTCCGGCGCCGAAGCCCCCTTCGTCGTCATGGACCTCGGTGGAGGGTCGACCGAACTCGTTCTCGGCACCGACGACGTCGACGCCGCGGTGAGCATGGACATCGGATCCGTGCGCCTGACCGAGCGGCACATGCCCGTCGAATCCCCTGACGACACTCAGATCCGGGCCGCGCTGACCGACATCGACGCTCAGCTCGACCAGGCGGCACAGATCGTCGACTTCTCCGCCCCACGCACCTTCATCGGTGTCGCCGGCACTGTCACCACCATCACCGCAGGCATCCTCGGACTCGAGAGCTACCAGCGCGAACGCATCCACGGCGCCCATATCAGCGTGGCCGACATCGCCGGCGAATCGCGCAGGCTGCTGGCCATGGATCGCAGCTCTCGGGCGGCACTTCCGTACATGCACCCGGGTCGCGTCGATGTCATCGGAGCCGGCTCCCTGCTCTTCGCCCGCATCGTCCAACGCTTCGAGACGGCAGTGGCCGCGGCGGGCGGTCAGCTGGACATCCGCATCTCGGAGACCGACATCCTCGACGGGACCGCGCTCGACCTTGCGCTGACGAGCTCGTGAGAGCCGCCGCCCGACTCGCCACAGTCACCGCGCTCATCCTCGGCCTCGTCGTCGGCACCACACAGCCGGTCATCGCGGCCCCGAAGGCCGGACCTGGCCAGTGGTTCATCAAGGACTACGGCATCGACAAGGTGTGGAAGACCTCGACCGGCAAAGGCGTCAAGGTCGCCGTCATCGACTCCGGCGTCAACACCGACCACGAGGACCTCGACGGTGTGGTGACGAAGGCCATGGACTTCAGCGGACTCGGCAAGGACGGGACGACCCCGATCGGCGGATCGACGACGATCCACCACGGAACCGCCGTCGCCGGAGTCATCGCTGGTCAGGGCACGGGAGCAGGACCGACCGGTGTCGCCCCCGATGCGCAGATCCTCTCCGCATCGATGTGGCTGGGCCCGGACCGACCGAAGGAATCCGGCTCGACCCGCGAACAGGCCGACAAGGCCATGCGCTGGGCCGTCGACTCCGGAGCGAAGGTCATCAACATGTCCTTGGGGTGGGACGATCCGGGCTGGCCGGAGAGCTGGGACAAGTCGTTCGAGTACGCCTATAAGAAGGACGTGCTCGTCGTCGCCTGCGTCGGCAACGCCTCACAGGGAGCGACACAGGCATGGTCGCCCTCAACGGTGCCGGGAGTCATCGGCGTCGGCGGACTGGACAAGAGCGGCAAGGTGCTCGACGACTCCACGGCCCCGGGTACGGCCGTCGACCTCATGGGCCCGGCCAAGGACATTCCGATTCCCTACTACAGCGGCGGATACGCCGAAGGACAGGGCTGTTCCTTCGCGGCCCCGATCGTCTCCGGAGTCGCCGCGCTGATGCGGGCCGACAATCCGAAGCTCAGCGCCGACGAGGTCCGGGCGAAGCTGCAGTCGAGCGCGAAACCGGTCTCCGGCCACAAGGGTGTGACCAAGAAGGGCAAGCCCGATCCGATCGTCGGGTGGGGCCGACTCGACCCGAAAGCGGCACTCAAATCCAAGACTCCCGGCAACGCGCCTTCTGCTGAGAAGGAGCTCGAGGACTGGGTGAAGATGCACCGGCGCGGTGATGCGACAACCGAAGAGACGGAGACGGCGTCACCGGATGAGACCGAGGGTCCGCAGGCAGTGGCTCCGACCGATATCGCCGCCACCCAGTCGACGCCTGTTCTCGGATTCGCCGCTCTCGGCGTCGGTGCGCTGCTCGCGCTCGGCCTCATCGTGGCCTCGATCATCACCTTTGCTCGCCGCCGACGCTGACGAGGAGGAGCGAAATGTGCTCTGATCTGCGGTGTTCGAACCTTGTGAGAAAACAATTAGTGAAAGTTTTCACAAGGGTCTAGCATGGGCATATGGCACTCATCAGAAACTCGAAACTGCGTCCACGAATCCTCGTCGTCGGTGGGGGCTCCGTCGGTCTCCTCGCCGCTCAGAATCTGCTGAAGAACCTCGGACGGGGCGAAGCCACCGTCACCGTGGTCGATCCCAACCCGTACATGACCTACCTGCCGTTCCTCCCCGAGGTGGCGGCTGGTTCGATCGAGCCCCGTCACGCCGTTGTGCCGCTGCGTCGCAATCTGCCGGGCGCCGAGGTCATCACCGCGAAGGTCACCTCGATCAACCACGCTGAGAAGTTCGCCACCATCGAACCTGAGAACGATGAGGCATTCGAGCTCGACTACGATCACATCATCCTCGCCTCCGGTTCGGTCGCTCGTGCGCTGCCGATCCCGGGCCTGAAGGAGAACGCGATCGCCCTCAAGCGCATCGAGGAAGCCGTCGCACTGCGCGACCACCTCCTCTCCCGTCTTGCCGACGCTGCGCTCATGGAAGACGACGAAGAGCGTCGCAAGGCACTGACCTTCGTCTTCGTCGGCGGCGGTTTCGCCGGCATCGAGCTGCTCACCGAACTCGAGGACATGGTCCGTTCGGCGATTGCCCAGTACGAGACCCTCACCGAGGCCGACGTCCGCTTCGTCCTCGTCGAGGCTCTCGGCCGCGTCATGCCCGAGGTCGGCGAGGCGCAGGCCCGCTGGGTCGTCGAGCACATGCGCGAACGCGGCATCGACGTCTACCTCGAGACCTTCCTCCAGGACTGCACCGACAAGCACATCAAGCTCTCGAACGGCGAAGAGTTCGACGCCGACACCATCGTGTGGTCGGCCGGCGTCAAGGCCAACCCGATGCTCATCGACTCCGACCTGCCGATCAACGAACGCGGCAACGTCACCGTTCGTGCGGATCTGCGCGTCGAGGGCGATGACGGTGTCGTCGAGGGTGCTTGGGCCGCCGGCGACAACGCTGCAGTCCCCGACCTCTCCGGCGGCGGCGTAGCTGGCTTCTGCGTGCCCAACGCTCAGCACGCTGTGCGTCAGGCTCCCGTGCTGGCCGCCAACGTCCTCGCCGCTCTGCGCGGAGAGACCGAGTTCAAGCAGTACTTCCACAAGACGATCGGCACGGTCGCCGGTCTCGGACTGTACAAGGGCGTTTCGCAGATGGGCGACTTCGAAGCTCGTGGACTCCTCGCGTGGCTCATGCACCGCGCCTACCACGGCTACGCCATCCCGACCCTTGATCGCAAGGTCCGGGTCTTCGGCAACTGGTTCCTCAGCGCCGTCCTCGGCCGCGATGCCATGCCGTTGGCCGACCTCGACGTGCCGCGGAAGAACTTCGTCGAAGCCGCGAACTCGAAGCCGGCTCCGAAGAAGGAACCCAAGGAAGCCGCCAAGGCCTGAGTCTCAGACCTGGTGAGACGAACGACCCCGGGATGCCGATGAGGCATCCCGGGGTCGTCTGATATCCGCCGAGGTTGTTCCCCGTCACTGGGTTCGGTCCGCTGCAGCTCGCAGTGAGGGGGGCGCCTCGGTGATGGTGCGATCAGTTCGCGACGGTGAACCGGGCGTCGATGTGCGCAGGTGTGACGATCTCATCGACCATCGCCACGGCGAAGTCCTCGGCCGAGATCGCGTTTCCGGCTGGAACCTCGAGCTCGGACTTGTACGATCCTGTGCGCTCACCGGGGGCGATCTCCGGGGCGGGGGAGATGAGCGTCCACGGCGACCAATTTCCGGCGCGCAGGAGCTCGAGAGCCTTCGTGCCGGTCTCCGACTCGGCCTTGTACGCGGCGGGGAAGCCCTCGGTGTCCTTGAGCATGGTGTCGCCGACCCACAGTGATCCGGCTCCGCCGACGACGAAGACGCGAGTGTCTCCGCTGTTCTCGGCCAGTGTCTTCAGCGCATCGAGCCACTCCTGATGATCGCCACCCGTGCGGCTGGGACCGGTAGTGGAGACGATGATGTCATGTTCAGCGGCGATCGTGGCATCGAATTCCGGGTCGGCCATGTCTCCCTTGAGGTTGCGGACGGCACCGGGCACGTCGCTGCCCGAGCGCGTGATGGCAGTGACGTCGAGGCCGCGGCCGGCCGCCTCGGCGGTGACGCGGGAGCCGATCATTCCGGATGCTCCGAAGAGTGCGATCTTCATGGTGTGTTCCTTTCTGCAGACGCCGCGGTGACGGCGCCGAGGTGGTTCCTCCTGTGCTGACATCATGACGCTATCGTTTGGAAACCGAGTACCTCAAAGATACTATTGGGGTGTGAAGATCAGAGATTCCTGGGAAGGCGACGCCTTCGACCCCGAATGCCCCACTCGTGTCGTCCTCGACCGCGTCGGCGACAAGTGGACGGTGCTCATCATCGAGATCCTCGATGACGGCCCGAAGCGGTTCGGTGAGATCCGACAGTCGATCGGCGGCATCACTCCGAAGGTGCTCACCTCGACGCTGCGATCGCTCGTTGCTGACGGGCTCGTGACCAGGCAGTCCTTTGGTGAAGTGCCGCCGCGCGTGGAGTATTCGCTCACCGCACTCGGCCGCTCGCTCCAGGCTCCCGTGACCGCTCTGCGGCGGTGGGCCGAGCTCAATGTCGCCGAGGTGATCGACAATCGCGATCGCCGGGCCGAGCTCGACCTCGCTCAGTAGTCGCTGGCGGCTTCACCGGTTGCTGGCGAGTTCACCGAGCGTGGTGACGAACTCCCGCAGTCGGCCGGCCACCCGGTAGACCCGCGGCGAACCCGAATGCACCCAATTGTTGGTGATGATCGAGGCGCTGCCGCCGTTCGTCGCCACCTTGAACTCGCTGACGTCGAGGGTCGCCAGGTGATCCTCGCCGAGGCGGCGCCGCAGTGCCGGTCCCATCTGCACCCAGTGGTCGGCGGCCTCGAAATCGATGTCCGTCCAGTCGGCTCCCGCTTCCCGGTAGGCGAGGGGGCGGTTGGGTGCGCTGATGCAATCGCTGAGCGACGGTGCTTCGGGGTTGGTGTCAGAATCGGGGCCGGGGCTGGAGTTGGAGTCGTCCTCGGCAACGCTGTCGACGTCGAGGAGTACGGCCGGTCCAGCCGCCTCGGCGAGCCGCGGGTCATGGGTCCCATCGACGAACTGTGGCCGACCACCGACGGTGAGAAGTATGGGGGTCATCACACTATTCTGCCCGCTCGGGCTGGAAGATGTGATTTTGCACTCTCCTGAACGGTGTTCAATAATGACAACATGGATAGCTATCAAATTCTCGCCGAGCGCGTGCTCGCCGGCGTTCCGGCCACCGCCTCCGATGCCAGTGCGATCCTGTCGTCGCCTGATGAGGACCTGCTGGATCTCGTTGCGGCCGCCTCGCAGCTGCGCCGCGAGCACTTCGGCAATCACGTCAAGGTCAACTACCTCGTCAACCTCAAATCCGGGCTGTGCCCGGAGGACTGCGGCTACTGTTCGCAGCGTTTGGGGTCCGAAGTCGACATCCTCAAGTACTCATGGCTGCCGAAGGATGAGGCGAAGCGGCAGGCGGAATTCGGCCTGGCAGGAGGTGCGTCACGGGTCTGCCTCGTCGCATCAGGGCGGGGCCCCTCGAACCGGGACGTCGAGCGCGTCTCGGGCATGGTCGAGGAGATCAAGTCCTCCACTCCCGACGTGGAGGTCTGCGCGTGTCTCGGGTTCCTCAAGGACGGTCAGGCACAGCGGCTCAAGGATGCCGGGGTCGACGCGTACAACCACAACCTCAACACTGCCGAATCCCTTTACCCCGATATCTGCTCGACCCACACGTTCGCCGACCGTGTCGACACCGTGGACAAGGCCCGCGGCGCAGGACTCTCCCCGTGCTCGGGGCTCATCGTCGGCATGGGGGAGACGGACGAGCAGATCATTGAGGCGATCGAAGCGCTCAAAGCCGTCGATTCCGATTCGATCCCGGTCAACTTCCTCATTCCCTTCGACGGCACCCCGCTCGAGGGCGCGTTGACGCTGACGCCGCAGCACTGCATGCGGATTCTCTGCGCCGTGCGGTTCCTCTGCCCGGACCGCGAGCTGCGCATCGCCGGCGGCCGGGAGATGCATCTGCGTTCGCTGCAGCCGCTGTCGCTGCACGTGGCCAATTCGCTCTTCCTCGGCGACTATCTGACCTCGGAGGGGCAGGCCGCGGAGGAGGACCTCGACATGATCGTCGACGGCGGCTTCGAGATCGTCGGCGCAGAGAGTGCCGAACGATTGCGTGATGAGCTCAAGGCTCACCGGGCAGCCCATGAGGCCGCCGTCGCCGAGGTGGCGCCCGGTGAGGTAAAGAGTGACGCTGGGGTTGCGGCCGAAGCGGCAGTCGCCGGTGCTGCCACAGCGAGTGCGACGAGCCGAAGTGGCTCATCAGACTCGGGCAAGACGGCGACAAGCACCTTGCCGTGCGGCAAGCCTCTGCCGCCGGCGGGCCATGAAGCCGACAATGCAGGAGTGACGATTCCGACGATCCGTCGCCGCGGGGCCGGAACCGAGCTCTCGCCCAATGCCTGAGCGGAGGGATCTCGCTGGGAATCAGCGTGCCGTGTAGCCGGCATCTGCGTGGATGGTTGTACCGGTGAGGTACGAGGACTGGTCGCTGATGAGCCACAGGCTCGCCTGGGCGATCTCGTCAGCCTGGCCGAAGCGATTGAGGAGGCTCAGTTGCGGTGCATATTCTTCGGCCGTGAAGCCGAACTGCTCGAGGGCCCCGCGCAGCATTGGGGTGTCGATCGCGCCCGGAGCGACCGAGTTCACACGAATGTTCTCTCCTCCATATTCGAGAGCAGCGACCTTCGTCATGCCGACGACTCCGTGTTTTGCCGCGACATAGGCAATGTTCTGAGGCTGCGGCCGGAAACCCGACACTGACGAGATATTGACGATTGAGCCCCCATCGCCCTGTTTCAAGAGTTGTTGGATCTCGTACTTCATGGATAGAGCGGTGCCTTTGAGGTCAACCGACATCAGCCGGTCCCAGTAGTCTTCGTCGAACTCCGCTACATTCTTGTCGTCCGGTGTGATTGCCGCATTGTTGACGGCGCCGTCGAGGCGGCCGTATTTCTCAACGGTTGCCTCGATCATTTGCCTGACGTCCTCACTCGAAGAGACGTCCACTTTGACGAAAAATGCTTCACCGCCGTTCGCGACGATGTCGTCCGTGACTGAGCGCCCCTTCTCGTCGTTGAAGTCGGCGACGACGACCTGAGCACCAGCCTGAGCGAAGAGACGTGCCGTTGCCTCGCCCATTCCCATTGCTGCGCCGGTGACGACAGTGACTTTGTCCTGCAGGACGGGGAATACCATGGAACTCTCCTAATCGGATCGGTGTTCGCTCGAAGCCCTTCTTCGCCGTTGTACGATCCTGAGCACTAATCTACATCTGTCGATTAGATCTGAAAAGAGGCACATGCATGGCGGAAGACCCGAGGCAGACGCGAGCACGCGAGGCTTTGACGAAGGCGCTCCGAGTCCTGTTGGAGGACGAGCAATTTTCGTCGATAAGCGTAGCTTTGCTTTGTGAGACGGCTGGAGTGCATCGGACGACCTTCTACAAGCATGCATCGACTTTGGACGAGTTCGCTGTCGATGTTGTCACCCGAGAGCTGGACAAGATTTCGACTGTCACTAGGAGCGAATCTGATGGCAGTGCCATTCCTGCATACGGGAAGGCGATGGTTGACGTACTTGATCACGTAGCGGGGGAACGCGTGCTGTTTCGCTCACTTCTGGAGTCGCGATTGTCTGGAGCGCTGCGCGCTGCCATTGACACCCGTATGCAATCACGGGTTCGCATTGCGCTAGAAGTATTCGAAGCAGAAGAGCGCGCAGTTATCCCGGACGGTCGCGAGCACGTCGTGGCCTTCCTCAGCGGAGCGCTTGTCGGAACGATCATGCAGTGGGCCATGAGCGATGAAAGCGACGCGGTCACATGGGCCGCCCGGACTCAGGCTCTCATGCCCCCGTGGTGGCCAGTTCGCTGATTGAGCGCGCGTACGAGAGTCAGACCCAATATCTCTGGTCCCCCCAGTGGGACTCGAACCCACACTGAATCGATTTTAAGTCGACTGCCTCTGCCGATTGGGCTATAGGGGGAATGCTCAGAACACACTGTATAGCCAAACGTCAGAACCCGCGATTTGAGACGTCCCGCGGCCGCTCGTGACCCGGCGGTAGCCTCGACGCATGACGAGAACCGGACCGAGTCCCCAAGCCTGGATCATCCTCGTCATCGGTGTCCTCACCCAGATGGCGGCGACCATCGCGATCGCCGGCCCCGCGTTCCTCATCCCCTATATGCACACCGACCTCGGGTTCACCCTCACCCAGGCGGGCACCGTCGCCGCCGCCCCGAGCTTCGGTCTCATCCTCACCCTCATCGCCTGGGGTGCCTTCGCCGACCGCTACGGCGAACGGCTGGCCATGACCCTCGGCATCGGACTGACCGCCGTGTTCTCGGCAGTCGCCGTCCTCGTCGTCGACTCGCCGATCTGGATGGTCATCGTCATCGCCGCATCCGGTGCGGCCGCCGCCTCCGTGAACTCCGCGAGCGGCCGCGTCGTCATGGGCTGGTTCCCCCGCCACCGCAGGGGACTGGCCATGGGCATCCGGCAGATGTCCCAACCGCTGGGCACAAGCATCGCCGCCGTAACGATCCCACCGATCGCCGCGGCCGGTGGGTTCCCTGCCTACCTCTGGTACGTCGCCGCCGTCTCCGGGGCACTCGCGCTCATCTGCTTCGCCCTCGTCCGCAATCCGCCGCCGTCGATTCCCACCCGCACCGAGGTGGCCGACCCCGACAGCGCCACCGACGTCCCCGACGCGTCCCTTCCCACACCGGCAGCGGACGGGAACGGATCCACCCGGCCGGGCGCCACCTCGGCGATCAATCCCTACCGCAGCGATTCGTTCCTGTGGCGCATCCACGGGGTCTCGGCGCTGCTGGTCATCCCACAGTTCGCGTTCTCCACCTACGGCCTCATCTGGCTCATCGCCGACCAGGGCATCCACGTCGGCACCGCCGGAGCGATCGTCGCCGCCGCGCAGATCATCGGAGCGATCGGACGCATGGTCGTCGGCGGTCTCTCGGATCGCACGAGCTCACGGGTCGGCCTCATGCGGGTGGTCGCGATCGCCGCGGTCGTCAGCGTGGTCGCCATCGCCGCCCTCTCACTCACCGAACTCCCGGTCGTCGCGGCGATCGTGTTCATCCTCGCCTCGGCGGTGTCGGTCGCCGACAACGGACTCGCCTTCGCCTCCGTCGCCGAGGCTGCGGGGCCGCGCTGGTCAGGTAAGGCCATGGGGGCGCAGAACACAGGGCAGTTCGTCATGTCGGCTCTGCTCGGCCCCGGGTTCGGCGCCCTGGTCACCGCCTTCGGCTATCCGCTGTCCTTCGGGCTCATCGCACTCGCCCCGCTGCTGAGCATCGGAATCATTCCGCGGCAGGACGTCGATCGCATAACCTGATATTCACTTGGCCGCGCTAGCGTGCTCGAGGCTCGACTCTGCGCCCTGTCTATTCTGTGCCCTGATCGAAAGGTAATGATCTCGTGAACAATCTGTTCCAAGAGAATCTGCGGGAGTACATCGACAAGCTCCGGCTGGAGGGCTATACCGTATCGGACAGCCAGACCACGGATCCGCACCTCATCGACCCCATGGGCCGGGCCGTCGAGACCTGGCGGGAGGGGTACCCGTACGACGAGCAGATGGACCGTGAGGAATACGAACTCGAGAAGTACAAGCTGCAGGTCGAGCTGCTGAAGTTCCAGTACTGGGGTCAGGACACCGGGGCGAAGCACGTCATCGTCTTCGAAGGCCGCGATGCCGCAGGCAAGGGCGGGACGATCAAGCGCTTCACCGAACACCTCAATCCGCGTGCCGCCCGCGTTGTGGCGCTGAACAAGCCCTCGGACCGCGAGGCCGGCCAGTGGTACTTCCAGCGCTACATCTCCCACCTGCCCACCAGCGGTGAGATCGTCATGTTCGACCGATCCTGGTACAACCGGGGCAACGTCGAACGCGTCATGGGATTCTGCACCGACGACGAGTACGAGACGTTCATGGAGCAGGCACCCGTGTTCGAGAAGATGCTCATCGACTCGGGCATCCACGTCACGAAGTTCTGGTTCTCCGTGACTCAGCGTGAACAGCGCACCCGATTCGCTATCCGCCAGATCGACCCGGTGCGCAGGTGGAAGCTCTCACCGATGGATCTCGAGTCCCTCGACCGGTGGGATGACTACACGCAGGCGAAAGAGGCGACTTTCCGCCGCACGGACACCGACCATGCTCCGTGGATCACGATCAAGAGCAACGACAAGAAGCGGGCGCGGCTCAATGCGATGCGCTACTTCCTCAACCAGTTCGACTACGAGGACAAGGACACCTCGGTCGTCTACAAGGCCGATCCGCTGCTCGTGCGCCGCGGCCGGGACGCCGTCGACGACTGAAGATCACTTCTCGCAGGAGACTCCGAGCCGGCAGTGGGCCGGGTTGTGGTGGGTGACCGCAAATGTTTGGTCGATCCACGGCGTTCTGGGCAACCAGAACGCTGCGGAACGACCAAAGAACTCTGAGTCAGCGGGTGCTGCAGTCGTCCAGAAAGAATTTCGGCCGGGTGGAAGGGGAAAGACCACCCGGCCGGGACCGTGGAGCGGGGCTCTCACCCGCAACGCGCCATCAACTGACGACTGACGCTCTCTTCGCCGACGCACCGCCATTCGGCACACCGCCATTCGGCACACCGCTTGCCGACGCGCGTCAAGCGGCGTCGGCGGCTTCCTTACGTGCCTTCCGTGCCGCACGGCGCTTCTTGTGTCCGGCGAAGCTGAAGCAGAAGAGGACGATGGCGAGCAGGACGAACAGCCCGCCTCCCGCGATGCCCGCATCGACCCAGAACTGCGGCGGGAATAGCCGGATGAGCGAATCATCGGCGTAGAACTCCCAGGTTCCGTCCTTGAAGAAGACCTTGTGGAAGCCGCGGAAGAAACTGTCCCAGCCGAGCACTGCCACGACGGCGACAGCCGCCATGAAGATGATGCTGAAGATCGACCCCAGGCGCACTCCGGCGTGGATGCCTGAACCTCCCTTGCGGCACATGTAGAGGCCGAAGAGGACGGATCCGATGAGGCCGATGAGCGCAACGAGGTAGAGCAGCGAGATGAGCCCCTTGACGTCGGCCATATGGCTGAGTTCATCGGAGATGAAGATCGGTTCGCCGTTGGGCATGACGATGTCGGCGAGGTAGCGCCGAGAATCGAAGTTGTGCAGATAGTCGATGACGTAGGTCCCGTAGTGCTCCCGGTCGGCCTCGCCGAAGCCGAACCGATCAGCCGGGAACCCGGGCCGGAAGTACTCGAACTTGAGGAAGATCCCGGAGGCCACGAAGCGCACGGCCAGCGCGAGCAGGACGAAGGGGGTGGCGAGCATGATCCAGATCGTGCCGATGACGTCGAGGACGCTGCGGCGACGTTCCGGGACCTCGGGTTCACGGGAATCGGTCGAGGTCGCCGCCTTCGACACTGCGGCCCAATCGGCCTCGCTCATCACAGCTGTCCGTGCGTTCGCGGGCACCTCCCGCGTGGCCCCGGTCGAGGTCGATGCGGATGCCGCCGACGCGGAATCCGCCGCCCCAGTCGAGGAGGATCGGTCGGCACCGCGGGTGCTCGCGGACTGAGCGTTCGGATTCGACGAATGGGCGGGAGCCACCCTCACCGGGCCCGTCTGGGGCTTGGCATCGGCGGAATGCTTGGGGGCATCCTCGGCGATGGGATCCGTGATCGGATCGAACGCCTCGGTGTCGGTCGAGGGATCGTTCGCCGCCTCCAGAGGGGTCGACGACTGCTTCTCGGCAGCACTGGCCGACCCTGAACTCATCCGCCTGCTCAGGAGGTCTTCGGTCTCGTTCTTCTCGTCTCTGGACACATCCCCATTGTCAGTGACCACAGGACTCGAGCCCGGGAGGACACGCCACGGCGGCCGATTTAGGGCCCACCCGCCGAGGTGGTGCCGCGGCTCGTGGTGCAGCGGAGTACGCGGTGGAGCTGAGTTCCGGGTGGGGCCCTCAGCCCAGAAGGGCGGCGACGACGACGAGGGCGGGCACCGCGAGGACAGTGGTGATGAACACCGCATCACGCATGAGCGCCTCGGACTGGCGGTACTGCATCGAGTAGATGTAGACGTTCTGCGCCGTGGGCAGGGCCGAGGTGACGACGATGGCGAAGAGGTCGATGCCGCCGTAACCGAGCATCGGCCCGCCGATGACCCAGGCGATGACCGGCTGGAAGACGAGCTTCGCGACCGTGATGTAGCCCAGCTGAGAACGGGTGCCCTTGACCGGCAGCGCCCAGCCGTCCTTGAGTGAGATGCCGAAGGCGAGCAGGGCGCCGGGGACCGCGGTGGCACCGATCATGTCGATGGGTTCGAAGACGAAGCGGGGAAGTTCGAAGCCGGTCGCCGAGGCGACCACACCGGCCGCGGCGCCGAGGACGATGGGGTTCTTGAGCACTTGGAGGATCGCGGAGTACCAGTGTGAATCGTGCTGCTTCTTCCCTGCACCGTCGAGGACGGCCATGCCGATCGGGGCGAGCACAAGCAGCTGGAAGAGCAGCACGGGGGCGACGTAGCCGATGTCGTGGAGGACGTAGGCGGCGATCGGGATGCCGAGGTTGCCGATGTTGACGTAGCTGGTCGCCCACGCGGAGAACATGGCCTCACCGCTGCTGCGCTTGCGGATCCAGCGGGTGAGGACGAAGAGGAGGAGTCCGACGATGATCGCTGACCCGCCTGTGGCGAAGAGCGCGGTGTTGAAGATCAGCCCGAGATCGGTGTCGGCGACGGTGACGTAGAGCAGCGTCGGGGTGCCCGCATAGAAGACGAGCTTCGCGATGACCTGCTGACCGTGGGGGCCGAGCACCCCGGAGCGACCGAGGATGAACCCGACGAGGATGACCCCGCCGATGACTGCGAAACCTTCGAACACGGCGAGCATGGGGGAGACGATCCTCGCTTTCTGGAGCAGTCGTGTTCTGGGTCAGGAGTGCCGTCTGTGACGGTCGGTCGTGCAGTCGGATGGGGGTGCGTCAGGTCGGGCGTTCGACGGTCAGGAGATCAACCGGCGGTGGGAGCGTCAGAGGCTCAGTCGGACTCTGCCGCGTCGGAGACGAGGTAGGAAGCGGCGGCGCTGACCGCACTGACGGCGAACACCGCGGGCCAGGCTCCGATCTTCTTCGCCAGGGGATGCGAAGCGCCGAAACCGCCGAGGTAGGTCAGCCCGAGTCCGACTGCGGCCGGCCAGCCACACTTGGCATACCAGGAGCGGGCCGCATAGCCGCCGGCGGCGGCGAGGACGACGCCGCCGAGAGGGCGGATGCCGGTCTCGCGGGCGGTGAGGAATCCGCCGATGAGTCCGACGGCGACGAGAGGGGCGGTGGCGACTTCGTGTGCATCCTTCATGCGCTCAAGTCTATGCGCGGGCCACCGCGGTCCGGACGCCGGTCTCAGAACGAGGAACACCGATCCGGCACCTCGGTTCTCACGACAGCGTCTCATGTCAGCGAGATCTTGATGACCGAGGCGATGCTGATGACGGCGATGAGACACACCGAGGCGGTGAGGAAGACGACGGCCCAGGGGCTGGGGCGTCCGCGTTCGGCCTGGATCGAGTCCGCACCCAACCGGTAGCGCCTGACCTGCATCGACAGCGCAGCGATCGCCAGACCCATACACACGACGAAGACACCGACCGACCAGCCCTCGAAGACGTTGATGAAACGCACGAAGACGAGGCTGACGACGGTCATCGTCAGCGCCGTCCGCAGCCAAGACTGAGTGGTGCGTTCAGGCTGCAGGCCCGGATCGGGGTGCGGCTGCGTCAGGGGACGGCGCGGTCCGGGCGGGCGCGGCCGGGGAGAGCGGGGAGTCATCGCAGCAGACCGGCGAACACCAGCACGAGCAGTCCCGCACCGAGTGCCGAGGCGAGGCTGACGATGGGAATGATGAGCGGCAGCGGCAGCGAGGTGCCGCGACGCATCGCCGATTCGATCCGATGCCAGCGGACGGCGGCCCCGGACGCGAGGATGAAGCCGATGACCATGAGCACGATCGACAAGGTGGCGCGCAGCCAGCTCGAGAAGATCTCCGAGGTGAAGGCTTCGACGGCTATGCCGCCGCCGATGAAGGCAAGAGCGGTGCGGATCCAGGACAGGAAGGTCCGCTCATTGGCCAGGGTGAAGCGCGGGTCCGGGTCCTCGCCGTCGGGGAAGACACGACGGGCGATCCTGCTGCGGGTGTCTTCGCCGGAATTGTCGTCACTCACCCTTCGAGGATAGCCCCTGACGGCTGCCGCCGGGTGTGGAAGTCCGCGCCCGACGGTGATGAGGAGTCGATGAACTCCGTGCCGTACGGCCCAGTGGACTACGATGGTCGTGGACACACGGAGACCGCTGCGCCGCCGATGCCCGAGGAGATCCTACGGAGGATCCCCGTTCGCCCGGTGAGGCCGTATGCGGCCGAACACGAAGGCGGTGCCAGAATGAGTGAGCAGTCGAGCGGCGGACCCAGCGACAGTGCGGTTCCACAGACCGTATCGGGAATCGAGGAGGCTTCGGGGCCCGCCAAATGGAAGGTGATCGGGCCCGGGCTCGTCGTTGCGGCCACCGGCGTCGGTGCTGCCGATATGGTCGCCACCCTGGTGGCCGGCAGCCAATTCGGATATGGGCTTCTGTGGGCGGTCATCCTCGGCGTCATCCTCAAAATCGTCCTCGTCGAGGGTGCCGGGCGATTCAGCCTCGCGACCGGGAAGACGATCTTCGAGGGATGGCGGTCCCTGGGACGGTGGACAACGTGGTATTTCGGCCCTTACATCATTATCTGGGGCTTCGTCTACGGAGCCACCGCCATGAGTTCTGCCGCCCTGCCTCTGGCCGCGCTGTTCCCCGGACTCAATCTCACCGTATGGTCGGTACTCATGGGCCTGGCCGGCTTCGCCATGGTGTGGTTCGGCCGCTACGCCGTGTTCGAAAAGATCACCGCGGCCCTCGTGGGCGTCATGTTCATCACCGTCGTCGGACTCGCGATCATCGCTGTACCGAACGTCCCGGACATGCTCACCGGTCTCATCCCGATCATTCCCGAGGGCGGTGTGATCTACACTCTCGCTCTCGCAGGAGGGGTCGGAGGCACCATCACACTGGCCGCATACGGGTACTGGCTGCGTGAGAAGGGCTGGCACACGCCGAAATGGATGCGGGTGATGCGCATCGACAACACCATGGCGTATGTGATGACCGGCATCTTCGTCATCGCCATGCTCATCGTCGGCGCCGAGGTCGTACGTGCGGCAGGAGTATCGATCTCCGCCGAGGACAAGGGTCTGCTCGACCTCGCCGATGTGCTCAAAGATCGTTATGGCGAGGTCGTCGGCATCGGATTCCTCGTCGGCTTCTGGGCCGCTTCGTTCTCCTCGATCATCGGCGTGTGGAACGGCGTGTCGCTCATGTTCGCCGATTTCTGGGGCCATATGCGCAAGAAGCCGGGCGGCCACCCCGACACCTTGACCGGCGGCAAGTACTTCAAGTTCTATGTTCTGTGGCTGACGTTCCCACCGATGCTGTTATTCATCCTCGGCAAACCGATCGGTCTCATCCTCGCCTACGGCGTCCTCGGTTCTCTGTTCATGCCGTTCTTGGCTGTGACCCTGCTCGGGCTCCTCAACGGCAAGAAGATCCCGAAGAAATGGGCGAACAAGCTGCACACGAACATCGCCCTGGCGATCACGGCTCTGCTCTTCATCATCCTCGGCATCCAGCAGCTCTACTCAGCGCTCGCCCCGCTGTGGGGCGGATGAGGTGACCAATGTGTTCATCCGGTCGTGATTGGTGCAGACTGAGACCATGGGCAGCGACGATGCGATGAAGACCGTGCTGAGGGCCTCTCTCCAGCGAGCGCGAGACACGCTGATGTGGAAGCTCGAGGGCTTGAGCGAACGCGAACTGAGATGGCCGCGGACACCGACCGGGTTCAATCTCCTCGGCGTGATCAAACATATGGCCAATGTCGAAATCGGGTACTTCGGCGAGACGTTCGACCGGCCCTGGCCACACCGCGACGAAGTGATCGCCGATGAGGTCTTCGACACCGATCCGCAGGCCGATTGGTACGCCTCTGAAGCGGAGTCTGCTGAGGACGTCCTCGACTTCTACCGGCGGGTCTGGACTTTCGCGGACGAGACATTCGACTCCCTGTCGCTCAACGCACCGGGACAGGTTCCGCATTGGCCGGCCCCGATGAACGCGGTGACCCTGGGACAGATTATGGTCCATGTCCTCGTCGACCTCACCCGCCACCTCGGTCAGGTCGATGTGGTCCGCGAAGGGATCGATGGGCAGGTCGGGCTGAACGCAGAGATCTCGAATATTCCCGAGGAGCTGGACTGGGACGCCTATCTGGCGATGCTGCGGGAGCTGGCGGAGAATACCGAACGGTAGAGATTCCCTCCTCACGGTAGAGACCCCCTCCTCGCCACAGTTCGACGCCTCCAACGGCACTTGCGGCTGCGACTAAGCTGGTGACTGCAATGGCACAGGAGAACTCAGCATCGTCGACACCGCGTCCTGACGCGCACACGGATTCGTCGACTCCGCGGGCGAAGCGTCCGCCGCGGCGGAAGAACCAGCGTCGGAAGTCCACTGCCGCGCACCATCAGCAGCGGCGAGCCCGCCTCAAGGCAGCGCGGGAGACGTCGAACCCGACAATCACCTACCCCGCGGACCTGCCCGTCAGCGCCGCGAAGGACGAGATCGCCGAGGCGATACGGGACAACCAGGTCGTCATCATCGCCGGTGAGACCGGATCGGGCAAGACCACGCAGCTGCCGAAGATCTGCCTCGACCTCGGCCTCGGCGTCGATGGGCTCATCGGCCACACCCAGCCTCGGCGGATCGCCGCGCGGACCGTGGCCGAACGCATCGCCGACGAACTCGGTGAAGACCTCGGGGACACCATCGGCTACCAGGTGCGCTTCACCGCGCAGGTCGCCGATTCCACCCGGGTGAAGGTGATGACCGACGGCATCCTGCTCTCCGAACTCTCCCGCGACAAACTGCTGCGCGACTACGAAGTCATCATCATCGACGAGGCCCACGAACGCAGCCTCAACATCGACTTCCTCCTCGGCTACCTCAGAGAAGTGCTGTCCCGGCGGCCCGACCTCAAGGTCATCATCACTTCGGCGACGATCGATCCGGAGTCCTTCTCCGCCCACTTCGACGACGCTCCGATCATCTCCGTCGAAGGCCGGACCTACCCAGTCGAGGTCCGCTACCGACCCCTCGTCGACGAAGACGACGATGACGACGTCGACGGACCCGGCGATTCCGGCAGCTTCGAAACCGGGGTCGAGGAGCAGACCGACGGCATCATCTCAGCCGTCGACGAACTGAGCTCGGAAGAACCGGGAGACATCCTCGTCTTCCTCTCCGGCGAACGCGAGATCCGCGACACCGCCGACGCCCTGAACGATCACCTGCGCAGACGTCCGCGGATGGGCAATTGGGAGGTCGTGCCGCTGTTCGCCAGGCTCTCGGCCGGGGAGCAGCAGAAGGTCTTCCAACCGCATTCGCGACCGCGCATTGTGCTCGCCACGAACGTCGCCGAGACCTCGCTGACGGTGCCCGGCATCAAATACGTCATCGACGTCGGCACCGCCCGCATCTCCCGGTATTCCAACCGCACCCGCGTCCAGCGACTGCCGATCGAGCGGATCTCCCAAGCCAGCGCCAATCAGCGCAAGGGCCGATCGGGCCGCACGAGCGAAGGCATCTGCATCCGCCTGTACTCGGAAACCGATTTCGAGTCCCGTCCCGAGTTCACCGACCCGGAGATCCTGCGCACCAACCTCGCCAGCGTCATCCTGCAGATGGCCTCGCTCGGATTCGCCTCGAGCGATGAGGAGATCCTCGACTTCCCGTTCCTCACCCCGCCCGATGCCCGAGCCGTCCGCGACGGACGCACGATGCTCACCGAGCTCGGGGCTCTGACCAGCGACAGCACCGGCAGGATCACCGTCACCGAGATCGGCCGGAAACTCACCGTACTGCCGATCGACCCGCGCCTGGCCCGCATGGTCATCGCCGGAGCGGAAGCCGGCTGCGGGGGAGAGGTCACCGTCATCGTGGCCGCCCTGTCCATTCAGGATCCGCGGGAGAGACCGGCGGACTTTCGTGCCGCCGCCGATGAGAAGCATGCGCGCTTCACCCACCGCGGCAGCGACTTCCTGTCCTACCTCAACCTGTGGAACTACCTGCAGAGCCTGCAGGCCGACATGGGGTCATCGAAGTTCCGCCGCCGCTGCCGAGACGAGTTCCTCAACTTCGTGCGCATCCGTGAATGGCAGGACCTCGTCGGTCAGCTGCGCTCCCTGCTGGGCTCGGCGGGCATCCGCATCGACAGATCGGTCTGGCACCCGGCCGGCATTGGTGAGTCCGACGGGTCCGCTTCCGCGATCCACGGCACCGAGGCGGCCGGCAGTGCGAAGGCTGCCAGCAGCGCCGAGGCGGCCGGCGGCACCGCTCACACGCAGGGTGGTCGTGGTGCTCAGACGAAGGGCAGCCGGGGAGCACCGAGCGCTCAGGGCGGTCCCGGGGCGAAGGGCAAGATCGGTTTCGCCGAACTCAGCGCGGCGAAACGCAGCGCGAAGAAGTCAACGGTCTCCGGTAGCGCCGGCGAGGGCGGACACCAGGTCGCCGCAGCGAAGCTCGACCCGCATGCCGCCGCCGTTCATCGCGCCCTGCTCACGGGTCTGCTGACGATGATCGGTTCGAGGTCCGAACGCCACAAGGACTACCAGGGAGCCCGCGGCACCCGCTTCGCGATCTTCCCCGGATCCGGCCTGTTCAAGGTCAACCCGGACTTCGTCATGGCCGCCGAGCTCGTCGAGACCTCCCGCCTCTGGGCCCGCACCGTCGCCGCGATCGACCCCGACTGGGTCGTCGAAGCCGCAGGTGACCTGGTCACCCGCCAGCATTCCGAACCCCACTGGTCGACGAAGGCCGGAGCGTCGATGGTCTACGAGAAGATCTCCCTCTACGGGGTCACCCTCGTCAGCGACCGCCGCGTCGGCTACGGCACCTTCGATCGCGAAGGTGCTCGCGACATGTTCATCCGCAAAGGCCTCATCGAGGGCGACTGGCACGAGCGCTTCGGTTTCCTCGACCACAATGCCGCAGTCATCGCCGAGGCCGAGGAACTGGCGTCACGGACACGGAACCGGCGCGTGCTCGACCAGGACGATGCCCTCTACGAATTCTTCGCTGAGCGGATCCCGGAGGGGGTCACCTCGGCGGCGGATTTCCGCTCCTGGTGGAAGAAGCAGAAGCGGCGCGATGCGCACCTGCTCGACCTCACCACCTCGGTGCTGCTCAGCGATGACAGTGAGGAGCTCACCGCCTCGGTGGCCGATGACTTCCCGATGGAATGGGAGCTCGCCGACGGTACGCAGGCGAAGCTGCGGTACTCGTTCGATCCCGGCAGCACGGAGGACGGGGTGAGCGTGGAGATCCCCGCCGAGGCGGTGCCCGCCGTCGACGTCGACGAGTTCTCCTGGCAGGTGCCCGGGCTGCGGGAGGAGCTCGTCGCCGCCTACATCCGGTCGCTGCCGAAGAACAAACGACGCTACTTCGTCCCCGCACCCGATGTCGCTCGCGACATCCTTCCCGCGCTCATCCCGTACCAGGGCAGCCTGCCGGAGGTGCTGGCCGCCCACCTGAGCGAACGCGCCGGTGGGGGAGGGCTGAACGACCTGGTGCCGATCACGGTCACGGCTTCGGACTTCGACCGGGACCGGATCCCCGCGCATCTGCGACTGACCTTCCGCGTCGTCGACGGGAGGAAGACCGTCGGGCTCGGCGAGGATCTTGCCGCCTTGACCACACGGGCGAAGCCGCAGGTGCGCAAGGCCCGGCAGAAGCAGACCTCGTTCGCCCCGCAGACGGGACTCACGGGTTGGACGTTCGGCAGCCTCGGCGATCCCGATGAGGCTTCGGCCGGTGTCGTGCCCGGGCTTGCCGCCCGTCAGCAGTCGGTCGACCTCGTGGCCTTCGACACCGCACTCGAGGCGCGGCTGGCCACCCGTGAGGGACTCATCACGCTGCTGGCACTGCAGTCGAGTGAGGCGCTGAAGTATCTGCAGGACGGGCTGACGACCGAGGAGAAGCTCCTCCTCGCCGGGCATCAGAAGTCTTCCGACGAACTGCTCACCGGCCTCATCCGGGTGGGTATCCGCGGGCTCGTCGACGACCGGCTGGGACCGGCCGAGACCTCATGGGTGGCCACCGAGGCAGAGTTCGACAGGCTCCAGACCGAAGTCCATGCGCAGCTGCCTCTCAGCTGCTCGTCGTTGCTGCCGTTCCTGGTCAAGGCGCTCAAGGCGGCCACCGAACTCGACAAGCTCGTGTCTAAGGCATCGTCGTTGGCGATCCTGTCGAACCTCGCCGATGTGCAGGCATGGCGGGCCTCGCGTGTGAGCGCCGAGGCTGCTGCGGCGATGACGCCCGAGATGCTGCGGGAACTGCCGCGCTGGGTTCAGGCCGAGGTCGTGCGCATCGGCGGGATGCAGGATTCGCCGATCCGCGACAAACAGTTCATGGACCGCATCACAGGTGTCAGCGACGATGTGACGAAGAAGATCGGCAAGCGGTTCCCCCAGCTGGCGAGGGCCGAATGGTCGCAGCTGCTCGTGTCGCTGCCGCGAGACTGGGTCGAGGTCGTGGCCATGGTCGAGGAGCTGCGGGTGTCGCTGTTCGCGAATTCGCTGGGCACCGCCCACCCGGTGTCCGAAAAGCGAATCGCCAAGGCACTCGCGCAGCTCTGATCTCTGCCGGCTCCGTCGCGGCGACAGGAAGACGGGGGCGGACGCCGCGAGCTCTAAGGTGTGCCGCTCAGGCTCCGGGGTGGATGAGTTTGTCGGCCAGTGCCCAGAGCGGCAGGGCAGCAGCGACGAGGAACGCGGCCGATGCCCACCAGATCCGCCACTTCCACGTGCGACGACGCGAGCCGATGAAGAGGAACGCAATCCAGAAGAGGACGAAGAAGG
The DNA here is from genome assembly GCF_011617245.1 of Brevibacterium atlanticum. Lineage (NCBI taxonomy): Bacteria > Bacillati > Actinomycetota > Actinomycetes > Micrococcales > Brevibacteriaceae > Brevibacterium > Brevibacterium atlanticum. Next base: position 1,513,164 of record NZ_CP050152.1, read on the forward strand.
CACCGGAGAGGCTGAGCATCACCATCGCGAAGGCTTCCCAGCCCGAGGTGCCGATGTCGAAGATGTACTTCGTGATCTGTGCGATCTGCCACGAGAACATGATCGCGAAAGCGAGCAGCGGGGCACCGAGCACCCCGGCCAGGATGAGCGGCAGGGCTTTGAGCCAACGTTCCTTCGGCTCCGAACGGCCGGCGTAATCGACATATTCCTCAGACATCGCCACCAGCATATTGGCCGATTCCGACAGGACGCTGGACGCAATGCCGACAGCACGCCGGACGCAATGCGACCGCTCCGGACACCATTGTGACCGACCGGACACGACGGCCGAAAGAGAAGAACGATAGGATATTGCGGTGACTTCCGGCCAGTATTCCGATAAGGACATCCGACGCGAAGCGGCACGCCGCCGCACCTTCGCTGTCATCTCCCACCCCGACGCAGGTAAGTCGACGACCACCGAGGCGCTCGCCCTGCACGCGCGTGCGATCGGTCAGGCCGGAGCCACCCACGGCAAGGCAGGGCGTCGCGCCACCGTCTCCGACTGGATGCAGATGGAGCAGGACCGCGGCATCTCGATCTCCTCGGCCGCCCTGCAGTTCGAGTACCGCGACGCCGTGTTCAACCTCGTCGACACCCCCGGCCACGCTGACTTCTCCGAGGACACCTACCGAGTGCTCTCGGCCGTCGACTGCGCCGTCATGCTCATCGATGCCGCCAAGGGCCTCGAGGCGCAGACGATGAAGCTCTTCGAGGTCTGCGCCCACCGCAACATCCCCATCATCACCGTCGTCAACAAGTGGGACCGTCCCGGCCTCGACGCGCTCGAACTCATGGACGAGGTGCAGCAGCGCACCGGCCTGCTGCCCACCCCCATCACCTGGCCCGTCGGCCAGTCCGGCGACTTCCGCGGCGTCCTCGACCGGCTCACCGGCGAGTACACGAAGTACACCCGCACCGACGGCGGCGCCACCATCGCCGGCGAGGAGACCTACCCCGCCGAGGCGGCCGCCGAGCTCGAGGGCGATGCGTGGTCGACCGCGGTCGACGAATCCGAGCTCATGGAGATGGAAGAGCAGAACCATGATCAGGAGACCTTCCTCGCCGGGAAGTCGACCCCGGTCATGTTCGCCTCTGCGGTCCTCAACTTCGGCATCCACAAACTCCTCGACCTCCTCGTCGATCTGGCGCCGGCCGCCGAGGCGCGCCCGGACAAGGACGGAGTCCCGCGTCCCGTCGACGACCCGTTCTCCGGCTTCGTCTTCAAGGTCCAGGCCGGAATGGACTCGAACCACCGTGACCGATTGGCCTACATCCGCGTCTGCTCGGGAGTCTTCGAACGCGGCACAGTGCTCACCCACGCCGCGACCGGCAAACCCTTCGCCACGAAGTACGCACAGCAGGTGTTCGGCCGCGACCGCGACGTCGTCGACGAAGCCTTCCCCGGGGACGTCGTCGGCCTCGTCAACGCCTCCGCCCTGCGCGTGGGCGACTCCCTCTACCTGGACAAGAAGGTCGAGTTCCCGGGCATCCCGACGTTCTCGCCCGAACACTTCATGGTCATCAGGGCCAAGGACTCCTCGAAGTACAAGCAGTTCCGCCGCGGCATCGAACAGCTCGACCACGAAGGCGTCATCCAGGTCCTGCGCTCGGACCTGCGCGGCGACCAGGCTCCGGTCCTGGGCGCGGTCGGTCCGATGCAGTTCGAGGTCGCCGAAGACCGGATGACGAACGAGTTCAACGCCCCCTGCAGCCTCGAGCGACTCAACTTCTCCCTGGCCAGGCGCACCACCCCCGAATGTGTGCCGACCCTGGCGAGGGAACGGTCCGTCGAGGTCCTCCACCGTTCCGACGGTGAACTGCTTGCGCTGTTCTCCGACCGGTGGCGGCTGCAGGGCGTGGAGAAGAACCACCCCGACCTCGTTCTCGAACCGCTGGTCGTCAGCTGAACGGACACACCGCGATCGCCCGGGCCGCCTGACCCGGTCGGTCACATGCCTCGCCACTTTGACGAGGAGTTTAAGATGAATAGTTGGGTCCGGGCGAATTCCGGACTCGGTCAGGAATATCCGAGGCGCGCAATCCCTTGTAACCTCGGGAGACTTGGCATTCGGGTGAGACCCGAAACAACAAAGGAGAATTGTGGGAACGAAATCGATTCGAGTCGCGATTGCCGGATTGGGCAACTGCGCCTCGTCCCTGATCCAAGGTGTGGAGTACTACCGGAACGCGTCGCCTGGGACGAAGGTTCCCGGACTCATGCACGTGGAGTTCGGGGACTACCACGTCGGTGACCTCGATTTCGTTGCCGCCTTCGACGTCGACGGCAAGAAGGTCGGCGTGGACATCGCCGAGGCGATCACCGCCAGCGAGAACAACACCATCAAGCTCGCCGACGTCGAACCGACCGGCATCGAGGTCCTGCGCGGGCCCACCCTCGACGGACTCGGACAGTACTACCGCGACACGATCGTCGAATCCGATCGTGACCCCGTCGACGTCGTCAAGGCGCTCAAGGACGCCGAGGCGGACGTGCTCGTGTGCTACCTGCCCGTCGGATCGCAGGAGGCCGTCGAGTTCTACGCGCAGGCCGCCATCGATGCGAAGGTCGCCTTCGTCAACGCCCTGCCCGTCTTCATCGCCGGCACCAAGGAATGGGACGAGAAGTTCCGCGCCGCCGGTGTGCCCATCGTCGGCGACGACATCAAGAGCCAGATCGGTGCGACCATCACCCACCGTGTGATGGCGAAGCTGTTCGAAGACCGCGGCGTCGTCCTCGACCGGACCTACCAGCTCAACGTCGGCGGCAACATGGACTTCAAGAACATGCTGGAGAGGCAGCGCCTCGAGTCGAAGAAGATCTCCAAGACGCAGGCCGTGACCTCGAACACCTCGGCCGAGCTGGCCGATCGTGACGTCCATATCGGTCCCAGCGACTACGTCGAATGGCTCGACGACCGCAAGTGGGCCTTCGTCCGCCTCGAGGGACGCAACTTCGGTGACGCCCCGGTGGCGCTGGAGTACAAGCTCGAGGTCTGGGACTCCCCGAACTCCGCCGGCGTGATCATCGACGCCGTGCGTGCGGCCAAGATCGGACTCGACCGCGGCATCGGCGGAGCACTCATCTCCGCCTCTTCATACTTCATGAAGTCGCCCCCGGAGCAGCAGGACGACGACGCCGCCCACGAGGCGGTCGAAGCCTTCATCCGCGGCGACGTGGAGCGCTGAGAACAGCGCGTGACAACGAGCGCGCCGACCGCAGCCATGCTGCGATCGGCGCGCTTCGTCATTGTCCGCACAACGGACGAGACGTCTGTCCGACGTGTGCGGCTGCACGGGGATCGGGCCGGCCGCCCGGGGATCGGGCCGCGGGGCGATGAGCCGCCTCAGCGCTTCCGGAATATGAGATCGCCGTGACACAACAGCGATTGTCCACGACACTTGTCTCTTCGACGTGATTGCACTCACATGTGCGTCACACGGGCCGACGCACCGACCGGTGCGTCTACGACCGAGGAGAACCCATGTCGAGCACCACTACCTCAGCCGATGAGAAGAGCAGCGGTTCATCAGACCTCAACTGGCTGATGCGACTGCTGGTCGTCATCGAAAAGGTCGGCAACAAGCTGCCCCACCCGTTCTGGCTGTTCCTCTCACTGGCCGTCATCGTCATGATCCTCTCGGCGATCTTCTCCGCCACAGGGCTGAGCGCGGTCAATCCCGCCACGGATAAGACGGTGGCGGTGACGAACCTCTTCAGCACCGAATCGCTGCGCGAGATCGTCGCCGGGGCGACGAACAACTTCGTCACCTTCCCGCCGCTGGGACTCGTCATCATCGTCCTCCTCGGCGTGGCCGTGGCCGAACAGTCCGGGCTCATCGCCGCGATGCTGCGCGGAACCATCGCCGGAGCCTCGCCGAAGTGGATCACCTTCATCGTCGCTCTCGCCGGCACCGCCTCGTCGATCGCCTCCGACGCCTCGTACATGATCATGATCCCGCTCGGCGGGCTCGCCTTCAAGGCCGTCGGCCGCAACCCGCTGCTCGGCTGCGTCGTCGCCTATGCTGCGACCTCGGGCGGATATTCGGCGGCGCCGATGGTCAACTCCCTCGACACCATCCTCGGCGGACTCTCGACGTCGGCCGCCCACATCATCGACGACAGCTACACGGTCAGCCCGGTCGCGAACTTCTACTTCAACTTCGTCTCCATGTTCGTCGTCGCCGCCGCCGTCACCCTCGTGACCGAGCTGCTGCTGACCAAACGCGCCGATCAGATCGAACTCGACCCCGAGGACGAGAACGACCCGGAGAACTTCGACGTCACGATGGAGCTCGAACCCAAAGAGAAGCGGGGCATGGTCTTCGCCGTGCTCGCCATCGTCGCCTGTGCGGCGATCCTCTTCTTCCTCGCTCTGCCCGCCGACTCGTTCCTCCGCGATGAGGCCGGAGGCTTCGGTCCCGAATCGGGTCTGATGGCAGGAATCGCCGGAATCATCGGTGTCGGCTTCTTCCTCGTCGGCATCGTCTACGGCTGCGTGACAGGATCGATCAAGACGACTGCGGATATTCCGGAGATGATGGCCAAGGGGCTGCTGCCATTCGTGCCGGTCATCGTCCTCTTCTTCGCAGCCAGCCAGTTCCTTGCGCTGTTCACGATGTCCAACCTCGGCGAGATCCTCGCGATCAAGGGAGCCGAGTTCTTCGGCGCCCTCAACACCGGCACGTTCGTCATCCTGCTGGGCGGTTGGCTGCTCACCGCGCTCGGCGCCATGTTCCTCACCTCCGGTTCGGGTCTGTGGACGCTCATGGCCCCGGTCCTCGTGCCGATGTTCATGCTGCTTTCGATCTCCCCGGAGACCACGCAGGCGCTCTACCGCATCGGTGACTCGACGACGAACATCATCTCTCCGATGAGCCCCTACTTCGTCCTCGTGCTCGGGTTCATCCAGCGCTACCGGAAGGACGCCGGTATCGGCACTCTCCTGTCATTCACGATCCCGCTGTCGTTGGCGATGTTCCTCTTCTGGGGTCTGCTGTTCTTCATCTGGTGGGCCACGGGAATCCCGTGGGGCCCCGGATCGGCCACCGACTACCACATGGGCTGAGGTGACGAAGGGCGCGGCGGCTGGGGTGGGCGGCTGTTCGCCGGCCCCGCCGCGCCGGCCACCTCGGCGGTCTCCAAGAACTACCGGGATTACGATCGTGCAACGCTCACCGAGGCGGAGCCGGGAATTTCAGTGTCCGTCCAGGTGTTGTCGCTAGACTGGATCGTGAATCACCACTCGCGTGGCACCGCGTCGGCGCGAGCATTCTACTCAGATCGAAAGGATCTCGACCGTGAGTAACCCCATGATGAACCGGGCGATCAACCAGGGCGCCCAGGCCGGACGCAATCAGCCGGTCATGTCCGATCAGGAACTCAACAACCTGTTCAACCAGCCGGCCGCGGAGAACCGCAACGCCGGACCCCAGGTCGCCGACCGTGCGATGACTTACGACGACGTGATGATGAAGACCGGTGTGCTCTTCACCATCCTCCTCGCTGGTGCCGTCCTCGGCTGGTTCGTGCCGATGCTCGCCTTCCCGGCGATGCTCATCGGACTCGTCCTCGGCCTGGTCAATGCCTTCAAGAAGGAACCGAACAAGGCCCTGATCATCGGCTATGCCGCGTTCGAGGGCGTCTTCCTCGGCGGCATCTCAGCGCTGTTCGAAACGCAGTTCCCCGGCATCGTCCTCCAGGCTGTGCTCGCCACGCTCAGCGTCTTCGGCGTCATGCTCGCCCTCTTCAAGTTCAAGGGCGTGCGCTACGGCTCGAAGATGATGAAGTTCATGATGATCGCCGTCGGCGGCTATGCGATCTTCTCGCTCCTGAGCTTCGGGCTCGCCATGTTCACCGGCACCAGCATTCGAAGCGACTTCTCCATCTTCGGAATTCCGCTCGGCATCGTCATCGGCATCGTCGCCACCGTGCTCGCCGCGATGACCCTGATTATGGACTTCCAGATGATCGAAGAGGGCGTCAAGCACAAGATCCCGGAGAAGTACTCCTGGATGTGCGCGTTCTCGCTCATGGTCACCCTCATCTGGCTCTACATCGAGATCCTGCGTCTCATCTCCTACTTCAGAGACTGATCACCGGCAGCGACTGAACTCGCAGTCGATCATGTGATCGAAGGGCGGATTCCCACATGGGGATCCGCCCTTCGGCATCCTCACGGGGTCTTCGGCTGTCGATCAAGGCGGAGCGAATCTGTCGATAGGTGCACCTATCGACAGATGCGCTGACGCTTGAACGAGGTGAATTCGGTTGGCAGCCTTCTGCCTCCGCCCTGCCCCATTGCTTGTGATCACTTTTATGCCTATCGTCTGAGATACCGACGATGACCGTCGGCGGACCGTCTTCACCGCCGAAGACCGGACCAGCATCCGCACCTCCTGAGAGGACCATTCGATGACGAATCCGATGCGCGGCGTCTTCGCCGTTCCCACGACTCCCTTCGCCGAGGACGGTGCCCAGAACCTCGAGGCCCTGAGCCGACGCATCGACGAGGTCGTCGCTGCGGGCGTGACCGGCGTCCTCGGCCTCGGCGCCACAGGGGAGGCCCTGGCGCTGAGCCCCGCCGAACGCGAAGCTCAGATCAAGACCCTCGTCTCCGCCGTCGACGGTCGTGCCCATATCGTCATCGGATGCATGGCCTACACCCCGGCCGAGATGAGTGCGCAGATCAGCCGGGCCGCCGGTTGGGGAGCCGATGCCGTCATGGTCACCCCTCCCTTCTACGGCGGGCTCGAACCCGACGCCGTCATCGCTGCCCTGCATCCGGTCTTGGCCGCCGCCGAGGTTCCGGCCATGGTCTACAACAACCCGCATTCCACGGGTACCGACCTGCTCCCGGACCACCTCGCCGCACTCGCCGACACGGGAGGGCTCTGGAGTATCAAGGAGACCTCAGGAGCGGCCACCCGCATCCGTGAACTGCGTGAGACCCTCGGTCAGGACATCGAGATCTTCGTCGGCGCCGACGGGATCGCCCTCGAAGGATTCGCTCAAGGCGCCAGTGGTTGGGTCGCCGCCTCGGCGTGGCTGCTGCCCGAGCACTGCCAGCGACTGTGGGCACTCGCCGATTCGGGGGACTGGGCCGGCGCTGTCGAGCTGTGGACGAAGCTCGGATCCGCGCTCGGGCTCATCGAGGGCAGCTCCGCGTTCGTCTCACTCATCAAACAAGCCCTCGGCCGCCGCGGGCACGAACAGGGACCGGTGCGCGCACCTCTGCCGACGGCCGACACGGAATCGCTCACCGCGCTTCTCGACGCGATCGCCGCCCTGGAGGAGGAACGATGACCGACACCACCACGACCGATCAGGCCCTGCGCGACCGCGGCGAGGCCGCACTGCGCTCCATCATCGACGGCGACAACGGGCTGTGGATCGGCGGTCGACCCCAAACAGGTGACGGCGACCAGATCGACCTCATCTCACCGAGCGACGGAACGGTCCTCGGCAGCCTCACCGCGGCTGGCCGGCACCAACTCGATGAGACCGTGACTCGGGCACGCACCGCCTTCGACACCGGCGACTGGGCCGGTGACGCGACGCTGCGGACCCGCGTGCTGCGTCGACTGGCCGACCTCGTCGAGGACGACGCCGCAGAGATCGCCTACCTCGACGCCGTCGAAGCCGGGAAGATCGCCGTCGGCAGCGTCGATGAGGACGTCCCTGATGTCGTCGCGAACCTGAGGTTCGCCGCCGACCTCATCTCCCACGATGACGGCCGCTACCTGCGCAGCGCGGACGGCTGGGGGTGGGTGACGACAGTGCCCGCCGGCATCGTCGCCGCCATCCTGCCGTGGAACTATCCCATCGCCATGCTCGGTTGGAAGGTCGCCCCCGCACTGGCCGCCGGGAACGCGATGATCATCAAGACCTCCGAGGACTCGACACTCAGCGCCCTCCACTTCGCCCGCCTCGCCACGAAGGCCGGCGTCCCCGACGGCATCCTCAACGTGCTCACCGGCACAGGTCCGGGCATCGGCGCCGCCATGGGGCTGCACGAGGACATCGACGTACTCACCTTCACCGGGTCCGGCCCAGTCGGGCGGTCCTTCCTCGAATCCTCCGCCCGGTCGAACCTCAAGAAGGTCTCCCTCGAACTCGGCGGCCGGGCCGGCTACATCGTCGACGCCGACCATGCCGGCGACTTCACCGCCATCGCCGCCGACATCATCGGGGCCGCGTTCGGCACGAGCGGGCAGAACTGCACGGCCGCCTCGCGGGTGATCTGTGTCGGTGCCGACGACGAACGCTTCGCCGACTTCCGCACCGCCCTCATCGCCGCGACCGAGGCACTGACCGTCGGCGACCCCTTCGATCCGGCGACCGACATCGGTCCCGTGATCAACACGAAAGCCCGCGACCGGATCACCACCTGGGTCGACGAAGCCGTGGACCAGGGCGCGCGGATCGCGAACACCCGCGCCGAGGTGCCTCCCACCGGCACCTGGTACCCGCCGACCGTCATCGAATCCGTCCCCGATGACAGCCGCCTCGGAAGCGGCGAGATCTTCGGCCCCGTCACGCACCTCGTCCGCTGCGACACCCGCGAAGCCGCGGTGGCCCTGATCAACGACGAACCCTACGGCCTGGCCTCGACCGTGTGGTGCGAGGACATCGGCCGGGTGCGCTGGTGGGCCGACCGGATCCGAGTGGGCACGCTCGCCGTCAACGGCTACAGCGAAGGCACCGAGGCGACCCCGTTCGGCGGAATGCGACAGTCCGGATTCTGGGGCCGCGACAACGGACCCGAAGCCCTGGCTTCCTATCAGGAGACGATGACCGTGTGGGTGGCCGACGACTGAGCTCCACCTCGGAGCCGGACACACGGTCGAGGACTACCATGGGACTATGACCACAGCCGCGGCGGAACTCGAGACCGAGGTGCGTCGACTCCGCATCCGGATCATCTCGCTCAGCCCCGCCCAACTCGACGAGGCGACCGCGACCGCATCCAGCCGACGACAGGCGATCGTCGACGCTCTCGCCGAGTTCTCGACCATCGCCTCGGCCGGACGCGAGGTTCCGTGGCTGAGCGATCAGGCGCTCGCCGACCAGATCGTCGTTCTCCTCGAGCACGGACTCGGCACATCCGCGGGCCCGCCCCAGGAGGAGCAGATCCGCACCCTCACCGAGGCTGCCGTGCGTCTGCGTCGCACGCTCGCATGAGGACCGGCAGGGGAGGCGAAGAGCGATGACCGACCGTCGCACGTTCTCCTCCGTCCTGTCCGGGATCGTCGCCACCGTCATCTACTTCGGCACCGCCGAACTCATCGCCCGCGGACTCGGCATCGTCTCGGCCCCGGCGCTCATCCTCGGCCAGATCCTCATCCCGCTCATGCCGACCGCCCTCATCAAGGCGGCGATCGCGGTCTTCGGCACCGGGGACAAACTCGCGCTGGTCATCACCATCGTCATCGGCGGAGCCGCACTCGGGGCGCTCATCGGCTGGATCGGTGCCAACCGACGGGGACTCTCGATCGTCCTGCTCATCGGCTTCGGCCTGCTGCCCGCCGTGCTCACCGTGACCACCGGCGACGAGCTGTCCGCCGCGCTGCCGACGCTCGGCGGGGTCGCCGCCGGCGCGATCGTCTACCTCGTGCTCCAGTACCTCCTCGATCGCGGCCGACACCGGGGATTCGACGAGGCGGGACGACCCGACGCACGACCAGCAGAAGGCCCGGCGACAGTCACAGGAGAACAGGACGCACGACGGCCCGACCGGCGGGCCTTCTTCGGCCTCGCGGCGGGACTCGGTGCGATCGGAATCGCGGCCGTCGCCGCCGGTCAGTCAGCGGCCTCGCTGGCCCGGAGTGCGGCAGGCACGGTGACGCGGCTCGTCCTGCCCCGCCCGGCCGCCTCGGCGCCGGAGATACCGGCCGGGGCCGAACTCGACGTCACCGGGCTCACCCCGTTGGTGACCGCGAATGAGGATTTCTACCGCATCGATACCGCGCTCATCCCGCCGTCGGTCGATGCCGAGACGTGGCAGCTGCGCATCCATGGACTCGTCGAACACGAAGTGACGATCACCATGGCCGAGCTGCTCGACCTGCCGCTCGAAGAGCACTACGTGAGTCTCGCCTGCGTGTCCAACGAGGTCGGCGGGGACCTCGTCGGCAACGCGAAGTGGCTCGGATACCCGATCCGGGACCTGCTGGCCCGAGCGAAGCCGAAGGCCGGGGCGGACATGGTCCTCTCGGGCTCCGATGACGGTTTCACTGCCTCCACCCCGCTCGAGGTGCTCACCGACGACCGGGCGGCCCTGCTCGCGGTGGGCATGAACGGCCACGCGCTGCCCCGCGACCACGGGTACCCGGCGCGCCTCGTCGTTCCCGGTCTCTACGGGTACGTCTCGGCAACGAAATGGGTGACCGACCTCGAAGTCACCCGATTCGCGGACAGGGAAGCGTATTGGACGACCCGCGGCTGGTCCACGCATGGGCCGGTGCTCGTGGCCTCCCGCATCGACGTGCCGCGTCCCGGAGCGTCCGTGACGCCCAAGGACGGCGGACGGGTGAGCACCGCGGGCATGGCCTGGGCTCAGCACACGGGGATCGAGAAGGTGCAGGTGAGCGTCGACAACGGCGACTGGCAGACCGCCGATCTCAGCGAAGAGCTCACCGCCGACACGTGGCGGCAGTGGCGGTGCGAACTCACCGGACTGAGCCGGGACACGCACACGGTGAGCGTGCGCGCGATCGACGCCGACGGCAACATCCAGACCTCGCAGCGACGGCCTGCCATCCCCGGTGCCGCCACCGGTCTGCACGACCGCCAATTCACCGTGCAGTGAGCGGCCGAATGTGCCCGCTCAGCCCCAGTTCTTCGCATCCGAGAGGCAGAACGGGTGCCCGGCAGGGTCGATGAGCACGACCCAGGTCTCGCCGGGCTGCGGATCGGCGCGGGTGGCGCCGAGGGCCACACATTGGTCGGCTGCGGCCTCGATGTCATCGGCTGCGAGGTCGAGGTGGAACTGCTTGTGCCCGTCATCGGGCCAGTTCGGGCGCTGATAGTCCGGGATCGTGCCGATGCCCAGAGCGTGGCTGGGGCCGGTGAGCATCGCATAGTTCTCATCGGAATAGGCGATCGGCCAGCCGAGGACGGCGGAGTAGAAACGGCCGAGTGCCGCAGCATCCGGGGCGTCGAGGGTGACCATGGCCAGAGCGGCGATGGGGGACTGGGCCGTGCTGTCGGGGGCGGTCGGGTCTGTGGAGTTCTGTGTGTCGGTCATGTCTGACATTCTTGTCTCATGGACGATGCCGTCACTAGGAAAAATACGTCACCGGCGCCCGAGCATCTCTATGGTCGCGTCCTCAAGCCGGGGGAGCTGCTCGAACATGCTCAGTATTCGTCGGTCCGCGTGGTCGCGGAGCGCCTGCGCCCCTTCGTCAAACGCTATTGGGCCGTCGATTGGGATCTTCCCGACGGCGAGAGCTACCAGACCGCGACAGTTGCCGAGCCGACGATCAACCTGACCTTCGAATACGGGACGAGCCGGCGGGCGAACACCGACGGACCGGGAGTGTGGGTGACGGGTCCGGTGACGCAGCGACGCTTCGACGTCGGGATCTTCGGCCGCGGCGGAGTCTTCGGGGTGAACTTCCACCTCGGGGCGACCTTGGCCTTCTCCGGGCAGATGCCGGCCGACATCCGCGACACCACCGTTCCCGCAGCACAGTGGTTTCCCGCCCTCGAATCCGATCTGGGACTGACAGATTCGGACTTCAGTCTGTCGGATGGCCCGGACATCTCCGCGCTCGCCGAGGCGGTCGAGTCGTGGCTGCTCTCCCGCCGACCGCAGATGACCGGGGGTTATATGCGGCTCAAGCACCTACTCGACATCCTCGATGATCCGGAGGTCGTGAGCCTGAGAATGCTCTCCGAACGTGCCGGTGTCACCGAACGCACGCTGCAGAGGCTGTTCAGCCGCTTCTGCGGAGTCGGCGCGAAGAAGATCCTCACCCGGGCTCGGATCATCGACGCCGTCGGGGCCATCGACCGCGGATGGGATGATTCCCTGGCCGATCTCGGTGCTCGCTTCGGCTGGTTCGATCAGTCCCATTTCAACGCCGACTTCCTCCGCGTCACCGGCTTCAGTCCCGGCGAATACGCGCAGAGGAGATCGGCACGGACCCAACGCGACTGAGTTCAGTCCCGACCGCTGCGGTCCGGGTGCGACTGAGATCGTGGTGTCTGAGACGGTGCCGCATCGAACGTCCCACGGACCAGCAGTTCTCCGTCGCTGATGGTCTGGTGCCCCATGGCGAAACCGTGTCGGAGCGTCCGGCCCTCATCGAACAGCAGCAGGTCGGCGTCATGCCCGGGCACGATCCGGCCCTTGCGGGAGAGCTTGAGGGCATCGGCGGTATTGGCGGTGACGAAGGCGAGCACCTGGGTCAGGGAGAGTCCGCTGGACTCGGCGCAGGCCCACACCTGCTCAAACAGGGTCGACTGGTCGGCCACCTTCAGGTCGATCAGACGGCCCTGGGCATCGAACCTCGGCAGGCTTCCGTTGGCGTCCGAGGACAGGGTCAGCCGGTCCAGGTCACCGCCGAGCTCGACATACCGGCGCACCGACTCCACAGTCGAGGTACCGGCTGTCATATCGACGAAAGCTCCCTTCGCCGCCAACGCAACGGCATCGGCGACGAGCTCCTCATCCCGGGTGATGTGCGTGGCGTAGACGGCAGGCGGAGCGATCGGATAGTCGTCGAGGAGGCGATGGAGCGGGGTCAGCCTCGACTCATGGGACCCGACGTGGAAGTGCGTGACACCGGCCTTGCCGCTGAGCAGCCCGCCGACATGGCACTGACTGACGATGTCGGCGAGTGCCTCGACCGTGGGTTGGAACGAGCGTCGTTCGGACACGGCGATCTCTCCGGCACCGATGACCTTGTCGATGAGCACGATGTCATCGATCACCGACCCGGTGATCGTGCGTGCCGGGAGCTGGTAGCTTCCGGTGTAGACGAACGTCGTGATCCCCTCCTCCTCGAGACCCCGAGCCTTGGCGAGGAGACCTGCATGCGTGCGGGTGACGGAATCGGTGCCGAGGCAGCCGACGACGGTGGTCACGCCCGAACGGAGGATGTCGGTGACGGCGATCTCCGGAGTACGGGTCGCATAGCCTCCCTCGCCGCCACCGCCGGTGATGTGCACATGCGGATCGATGAAGCCGGGTGTGGCGGTGAGTCGGGAGGCCTCGATGACCTGGGCACCGGGCAACGCGGCGATGGCGACCGGATCCACCTCACCGATATGGGCGATGCGGGAACCTTCGACGAGGATGTCGCGGACCCCCAGCGGTTCGGGGGCGAAGATCTCCGCCCCGCGGATCAGCATGACCATGCTGAGTCTCCTTTCCACTCTGACCGTGACCGCGTTTCCGCCCCCGACTGTGTGCGCACTGGCCCCGCGCGCACCCGACTGTGTGCGCACTCGACCCGGTCGAGACGCGGATCCGTTCAGCCGGGGATGATGCCCTTACCGTCGACCTTGGGAATGGCGGCCAACAGCTTCTTCGTGTACGGGTGCTGCGGGTCGTTCCAGATCTCCGCGGTCGGCGCGACCTCGACGATGCGACCGGCCTCCATGACGGCGACCCGGTCGGCGATGTCGCGGACGACCGAGAGGTCATGGCTGATAAAGATCATCGACGCGCCGGAGTCGATGGCGAGGTCGCGCATCATCCGTGCGATGCGCGCCTGCAGGAACGCATCGAGAGAGGCGATCGGCTCATCGCCGACGAGCACCTTCGGACCGGCCGCCAAGGCACGGGCGATCGCAATGCGCTGCCGCTGCCCGCCGGAGAACGAATGCGAATAACGCTGCGCGGAGTCCGCCGGCAGGTCGACCGCCTCGAGCAGCGACTCGACACTCCAGCTCCCGGACGGGTCCAAAGCGAGGGCGTCCTCGAGCTGATCACGGATGCGCCGCCGGGGGTTGAGCGAGGCGTAGGGGTTCTGGAAGACCATCTGGACGCCGAGCAGGCTCTTCGCCCGCTTCTTCAGACCCAAGGCCCTCACCGGACTGCCGTCGAAGGTGATGGAGCCTCCGGCCGGTTTCTCGAGCCCGCAGATGAGCTTCGCCAGAGTGGACTTTCCGCAGCCGGACTCACCGACGAGTCCGAGCACCTCGGAACGTCCGAGCTGCAGGGAGACCCCGTCGACCGCGCGGAACCGTCCGCCGCCGTCGAGCTTGTATTCGCACGACACGGAATCGAGCGCGAGCAGCGGGGCACCGGCGGCGGTGGACTCGTCGCGGGCTTGGGTCGAGGTGTGACCGGTCGGTGTCATGATGCGACCTCCGCTCCCGGCAGCGATTCGATGAGCGACCGTGTGTATTCGTGCTTCGGTGCGGTGATCACGGTCTCCCGGTCACCGGTCTCGACGACGACGCCGTTCTTCATCACGACGATGGAATCGGCCACCGAGGACAGCACCCCGAAATCGTGGGTGACGAGCAGGACCGCGAGGTCGAGGTCGTCGCAGAGTTCACGGAGGAGACGGAGGATGCCGGCCTGCACGGTGACGTCGAGCGCCGTGGTCGGTTCGTCGGCGATGAGGACCTTCGGATCGCAGATGATCGCCGAGGCGAAGGCGATCCGCTGCAGCTGCCCGCCGGAGAACTGATGCGGGTACTTGCGCACGGCCTCGTCGGGGTGGGGGACCCGTGTGCGGCCCAGGATGTCGACGGCCTTCGCCAGCGCCTGCTTCTTCGACACCTTCTGGTGGTGCCGCAGATGGTCGGTGATCTGGTCGCCGACGGTGAGCATGGGGTGGAATGCCGAGGCCGGATCCTGGAACACCATCGACAGCTGCGCCCCGCGCAGCCGGTTGTGGGCCTTGGCCGGCATTCCGACGAGTTCGACGCCGTCGAAGTCGATGCTTCCGCTCAGTTCCGCCCCCGCCGGGGAGAGGCCCATGATGGCCAACCCGGTTTGTGTCTTACCGGACCCGGAGGCACCGGCGACTCCGGTGATCGAACCGGCCTCGAGGTCGAACGAGACGTCCCGGAGGATGTGCGAGGTCTCTTTGCCGGTGGTGACGGAGAGATTGAGGTCTCTGATGCTGATCATGCTCATGATGTCGTCTCACCGACTTCCTGTGCGGTGTGCGGGTCAAGGGTGTCGCGCAGACTGTCGCCGATGAAGTTGAAGGCCATGACGATGGTGAGGATGCACAGGCCGGGGAAGAACGCGATCCACCAGGCGGCGAACTGTGAGACACCCTCGCTGATCATCGCGCCCCAGTCGGGAGTCGGCGGGACAGCACCCAGGGACAGGAATGACAGGCCGGCCATCGTGAGGATCGCTGAGCCGACGTCGAGGGTGGCGAGCACGACGACCGGTGAGATGACGTTGGGCGCGATCTCGCGGATGAGTGACCGGCCGGCGCTGAAACCGAGGAGGCGACCGGCGATGACGTATTCGCTGCTGCGAGCCGTCATCACCAGTGACCGGGTGACACGGGCGTAGGAGGGCCAGGACACGAGCAGGATCGCGATGATCGCGTTCTTCAGACCCGGCCCCAGCGCTGCGGCGATGACCATGGCGAGGATGATCGTGGGGAACGCGAAGACGAGGTCGGCGATACGCATGATGATCTCGTCGACGGCACGGCCGAAGTAGCCGGCGATCGCTCCGAGCACCGAACCGAGAACCGCCGAGCAGATGACGACGAACACGGCGGCCGGCAGTGTGGTCCTTGCGGCGACGACGATGCGGGAGAACACATCTCGACCCAGAGTGTCGGTACCGAGCACATTCTCTCCGCCGGGTGCCGCGAGCCGTGGGAAGTCCTGGGCCAGCGGATCGAATGGGGCGATGAGCGGGGCGAAGATCGCCACGAGCAGCCAGATGAGGAGGATGGCAGCACCGACGAAGCCCAACGGGGTGCGCAGGGACCTCGGGAATCGGAACTGCCACCGCTTCACACCGGGGGTGAGCGGGTCACGGACGGCCGCCTCGGTGCCGGTGGAGCCCTCGGCGGAGTATTTGGGAGTGCCGATGCTCATCTCACCCTCACTCTCGGATCCACAAAGCCGTAGATCAGGTCGACGATGAAATTGACGATGATGTAGACGATGCCGATGACGAGGCCGACCCCCATGATGACGGGCAAGTCGAGCGTCGTCGCTCCGCGGTAAGCGTATTGGCCGAGGCCGTTCCAGGCGAACACCGTCTCGGTGAGCACGGCTCCCGAAAGCAGGGAGCCGAACGCGAGTCCGACGACGGTGATGATCGGGACCAGGGCGCCGCGGAAGATGTATTTGAACACGACAGTGCTGGTGGGCAGGCCCTTGGCCTTCGCTGCGGTGACGTAGTCGAACTTGATGATGTCGAGCACGCTCGAGCGCGAGAAGCGGGTGAGCAGTCCGATCGTGAACAGGGCGAGCACGCACGAGGGGAGGATGAGGTGTCCGAGTGCATTGGTGAAGGTCGCCATCTGCCCGGCCAGCAGGGAATCGAGCGTATAGAGTCCCGTGACCTTCGGCGGGGGAGTGATCCACGGATCGAGACGCCCGGCACCGGGGATGACGCGGAGTTTGAAGAAGAACACGAAGTAGGCGACGGTCGCGATCCAGAACGTCGGGGCGGAGATGCCGATGAGGCTGAGCGTGCGGATCGCATGGTCGACGATCGTGTTCTGCTTGAGCGCGCTGAGCAGACCGAGCAGCAGCCCGAGGATGACGGAGATGAGGATGGCACCGATGCCGAGTTCGATCGAGGCGGGGAAGACCTGCCCGATCGAGTCGAGCACTGGGGTGCGCGTCTGGTTGGAGACTCCCAGGTCCCCGTGGAGCAGATTGCTCAGGTAGGTGAAGTACTGGACGATGAGTGGTTGGTCGAGGCCGAGCCGTTCACGGGTCTGCGCCACGATCTCCGGGTCCGCAGCCGCCCGGTCGCCCAGTATTGCGGCGACCGGGTCGGTGGGCACGAGGTTCGTGAGCAGGAACGTCACGATCGTCACGCCCCAGATGAGGAGGACCGAGATGCCGATTCTGATGAGGATGAACCGGAGCAGCGGATGAAGCTTCGGCGGTTCGATCCTCTGGGCGGCATCACCGGTGGTGGTGCCTGAGGTCGGAGTCGTCTCGGTGGTGGACGCTGCCGTTGGTGCGGCTTCCGCCATCCTCACTCTGCCTTTGCGAAGTCGAACGAGGTGTCCGCGTTGGAGACGAACTTCTTCACGCTGTTGCCCACGACGATGGTGTCGACCGGCTGGACTAGCGGGATCCACACCCCGGTGTCCGACAGCGACTTGTACATCGTGGCATAGGCGTCGCCGCGGGAATCCTCATCGGCTTTCTCAGCCTTCTCGGCGAGCTTCGTGATCGCAGGATCGGCGCCTTTGTCCCAGTTGACGCGTTCGGCGACGCTGCCGCCGGGGACGAAGACGTTGTAGTTCGACGGGTCGGGGAAGTCCGCACCCCAGGTGCCGATGCCCATGGGCTGCTTGCCCGAACGGAAGCCGTCGAGCTGCGTGGCGCTGGGAGCCGGCTTGAGTGCGAGGTTGATGCCTGCCTCCTTGAGCTGTGCCTGCAGGGTCTCGGCGAGCTGGGCGAGGTCGACGCCGTTGACGGACTGGTCGCTCGAGTAGTGGAACGGAATCTTCTCACCGTCGTAGCCGGACTTCTTCAAAAGCTTCTTCGTCTTCGCCAGGTCGCGTTCGGGTGCCTGGTCCTTCGGCACGGCCCCATTGAACTCGTTCGGGACGAGCCCGGCCATGCGCTGAGCGCCTTCGCCGGAAAGCTCAAGGATCTTATCGTAGTCGATGGCTGAGGCCACGGCCTTGCGGAAGTCCTCGTTGGTCGTGATGTCGCTGACCTTGGAGTCCATGTTGTTGAAGATGTAGAGGCTGCGCGTCGACGGCAGCGAGGTCTTCTGCGCCATGCTGTCGTCGATCGAGTTCGCCTGGTCGGAGTTGAGGTCGTAGGCGACCTGAGCCTGACCGGACTGGATGTCGGTGAGCTGAGTTTCGGCCGAGACGTTGCGCAGGACGACGCGCTTGTACTTCGGTGCCGGGCCGTTGTAGTGCTCGTTCGCGGTGAGCACGACCTGGCTGTCCGGGTCGTAGGTGTCGACCTTGTAGGGGCCCGAGCCCTGCGAGTTCTCGTTGAGGAACTGCTCGGCGTCGTCCTTTTCGTCGGTCGTTCCCTTGTTCTCCTTGACGACCTTGGAGTTGACGATGCCGATGGAGGAGTTGGGCAGGATGTAGGGCAGTGCCGGATTGGGCTTCTCGCTCTTGAGCTCGATGGTCTCATCATCGACCTTCTTGACCTTCACACCGTCGAGGAAGAAGGAGGGATTGCCCTTGAGGCCTTGGAGTCGCTCGAAGGAGAAGACGATGTCATCGACGGTGACGGGATCGCCGTTGGAGAACTTCGCGTCCTTCTGCTTGAGTTTCAGCGTCATCGTCTTGTCGTCATCGGACATCTCGAAGGAGCAGAGACCGTCGGTGGGTTTCGTGAGGTCGCCGTCCTTGAACTCCAAGGCGGTCTGGTAGAGGGCGTTGTCGATCGTCGAGCCGGTGAACTCGAACTGCCGGTGGGGATCGATCGTTGCGAGGCTGAACGCCGTCTCCGCGACGATCGTGTCGCCGGAACCGCCGGCTTCGTCGGAGCCGCCGCTGCACGCGGCGAGGCCCGCCGTCAGCGCAAGGGTTGAGCAGATGGCCACGAAACTGCGGGTCAGACGCCTCATGTGTGATCTCCCTAACGGTAAGTGTTGTCAGTCACATTAGAGTCGATTCGTTCCCCGTGCAATTCAACTTGCCACAACGCTGAGAGTTTTCCGCTGTGGGGTTCTGCCAATGCCCTGATCCGTGGGTCAGGGCCGGTTGTGGGTGATCTCCGATGTCAGCGGTGTGAGTGTGCCAGGTCGAGCGCCTCGGCGGTGTCGGTGACGGTGCGGGCGACCGCCTCGGCGGTCCACGTCTGTCGGGCGCGATCAGGAACGGCCTCGGTCATGGCAGTGCTCCAGCGCTCCCGCCACTGGACGGGGAAGGCCCGCCGGAGCAGGTCGAGCATGATCGGGACCGCAGTCGAGGCTCCGGGGGAGGCGCCCAGCAGGCCGGCGATCGAACCGTCGGCGGAGACGACGAGTTCAGTGCCCTGCTGGAGGACTCCGATCCGCTTCGGATCCGGTGTGACCAGCTGTGCCCGCTGCCCGGCCGGGGCGAGCGTCCACTCGTTCCGCCGCGCCTGCGGGTAAAAGCGCTGCAGCTGGGCGAACTTCTTGGCGGGGCCGGCCGCGAGTTCCTTGATGAGGAAGGTCACGAGGCTGAGGTTCTGCAGGCCGGCGGCGGCGATGACGTGGAGGTTGTCGGGGCGCAGGGTTCTGAAGAAGTCGGTGAGGCGGCCGTGTTTGAGCAGCTTCGTGCTGAACGTCGCATAAGGGCCGAAGAGCAGATGCTCGCGTCCGTCGACGACGCGTCGGTCCAGATGCGGCACCGACATCGGAGGCGCACCCACATCGGCCTGACCGTAGACCTTCGCATCGTGGTCGGCGACGACGGACGGGGTGGAGCACCGGTAGAAGGCGGCCCCGACCGGAAGCACTGCGTAGCCGCGGACCTCCGGGATCCTCGCCTTCTGCAGGAGTCGGAGGGCGAACCCTCCTGCTCCGACGAAGACGGTGCCCGCGCGCACCGTGAACGACCCCTGCGAGGTCGACCCGGTGATCGTCCATCCCGCCTCCGTCCGATCGAGCCCGGTCACCTCGTGGCCGGTGCGGACCTCGGTGGTCCCGATGCGTGTGAGCGCGCCGGTCAGCGCACCGAAGTCGACGTCCGTGCCGCGGGGGTGGCGGGCGGCCGCGATGGGCTGACCGGTCGAAGGGCGTCCGGCCATCGTCAGCGGAGCCCACTGCGCGATGGTGGCAGGGTCGTCGGTGTACTCGAGATCGGCGAACAGCGGATCGGCGCGCAGGGTCTGAACGCGCGTGCGCAGATAGGAGACGTCCTCGGCGCCGAAGACGAGGTTCATGTGCGCCGTTTCGTGGATGAAGTCGCGTGGGTCGAGCAGGCCGCGGCGCACGAGTTCGGACCACCACTGCCGAGTCAGGTGGTACTGACCCGCGATCGATGCGGGCTTCGAACCGTCGGTCGGGTCGGGCATGTAGTTGAGTTCGCAGAAACCCGAATGTCCGGTGCCTGCGTTGTTCCACGCATCGCTGCTCTCTCCGCCGATGCTCTCGGCCTTTTCGAGCATGAGGATGCGCCATTCGGGTTCGAGCTGGGTGAGCATCGAGCCCAGCGTCGCCGACATGATTCCTCCGCCGATGAGGACGACGTCGGCGTCGGGCAGATGGTCTGAGGCTGTGGTGTGCGAAGACATGACTTCACGATGCGCGCCGAAGAATCATCCGTCCAATGAGGAAAAGGATATGTATGATCCGAATATGGAACGATCGAATGATGCCCGTGTCCCGCTGACGGCACTGCGGGAGCTCGTCGAGTTGGCCGACCAGGACGGGCACCTCACCGAGGCGGCCGCAGCGCTCGGCATTCCGCAGTCGACGATGAGCCGGCGCATCCACGGACTCGAGGACCACCTCGGCGTGCCTCTGATCGTTCCGCACGGACGCGCGATCGGTCTGACCAAGGCGGCTCGCGAACTCGCTGCGGCAGTGCGGATGCCGCTGCACGAGATCGGTGCCGCGCTCACTGATGTCGCCGAGGCTGCCGACCCCGATCACGGCACCATCCGATTCGGATTCCCGTTGACGATGGGTGCCGGCGAGGTTCCCGATCTGCTGGCCGCCTTCGCTGCTGAACATCCGGGCATCCGGCTCGATCTCAAGCAGGCGCACGGTGCCGAACTCGTCGACGATCTGCTGAGTGGCGCTCTTGATCTCGCGCTCATCATTCCGCCCCCGCCGGAGGTGCCGCATGAGGTGATTGGGACTCAGCGGATCGTGGCCGCATTGCCGGCCGACCACCGGTTGGCCCGCCGCGCGCACATCACCGTCGAACAGCTCGCCGATGACGAGTTCATCTCCACACCGGACAGCTACAATCTGCGAGCGCTCACCGATCGGTGGTGCCGTGCCGCCGGTTTCGCGCCGCAGGTGAAGACCGAGGTCACCGAGTTCTCCACGATCCGCGAGTTCGTCGGACGCGGCATGGGCGTGGCACTGCTGCCGCGAGCCGTGCGAGCGGTCGACGGAGTCGCCGAGGTGGAGTTGAGCGGTTCCGGCTACGTCCGCGAGATCGCGCTGTGCGCAGCCGTTCGGCGGCCCGGTCGGGTCGTGTCCCGGCTGCGGGATTTCATTCGCGATCGGAGCGCCGAATGGAGCACGGAGTCGGTCTCGGCCAAGCAGTCGAGCGAGGCTCGGCCGCGTCCGGACTGAGCACGCCGTGCAGACCCCACCCGCGGCATCCGCGCCGCACGCCCGTGCTATCAGCGCCCCTCACGCCCGCGATCGGGCGAGCAGGTAGACGAAGTACGGGGCGCCGACGAGGGCGACGATGAGTCCGGCCGGGATCTGCGCCGGCGCGATGACCGTGCGGCCCACGGCATCGGAGACGACGAGTCCCACCGCCCCGAGGATCATCGCGGCCGGCACCACCCGACGATGTCGGGCACCGACCAGTGCGCGGGCGGCATGCGGGGCGACGAGGCCGATGAAGCCGACGACGCCGACGGCCGAGACGCTCACCGCGGCGAGGACGGCAGCGGTGATGAGCACCGCGAGACGCACCGGTTCGCGCGCCACGCCGACCAACCTCGGCGTATCGTCGTCGAGGGCGAGCAGATCGAGCTCACGCGTCCACACGAACGCCGCGGGCACGGCGAGGAGGAGGACGAGGGCGACCGGGGCGACATCGGCCCACACCCGACCGTAGGTCGATCCCGACAGCCAGGTGAACAGGGTCGGGGTGTCCCACGGGTTCGCGCGGACGAGGAACAGCGTGGTCAGCGAGGTGAACCCGAACCACAGACCGATGCCGATGAGGACGAGCCGGTCCGTATTCATCCCGCCCCGCCACGAGAGCCCGTAGACGATCGCGAACGCCACGAGCGCCCCGACGATGCCCACACCGGAGACCAATCCGATGCCCGCGCCGGGGATGAGGGTGACGACGATGACCGCCCCCAGTCCGGCCCCGCCGGTGATCCCCAGCAATCCCGGTTCGGCAAGGGGATTCCGGGCGCTGGCCTGGACGAGGGTGCCCGAGAGTCCGAGCGCGGCGCCGGCGGCCAGCGCCGCAGCCACCCGCGGTGCCCGGGAATCGAAGGCGAAGTCGATGACCGGGGCGGCCTGACCCTGCAGCCACAGCAGACCGTCACCGAGGAGGTAGAACCGTTCCCCGGTGAGCAGACCGAGCACGGCAGCGATGATGAGAACGACGACTCCGAGACCGATGACCACGCTCGCCCGCCTGGGGCCGATGAGCGTCGATTTCGCCGCCGAGGTGGCCTGTGCCGGTCCCGAGGACCGCATCGACCGGGCGAGGAGGACGAGGACGATCGAGCCGAGGATCGTCGTCGTCACACCCGAAGGCAGGGTGATCGCCTCGGTGGCGCCGACGATCGCGCGCAGCACGGCATCGGAGAGGATGACGATGATCGCCCCGATGAGCCCTGTCGCCGGGATCATCACCGTATGCCGACCGAGCACCGGAACCATACGGGCGAGCAGGCGGGCGATGACCGGTGCGCAGAGTCCGACGAAGCCGATCGGTCCTGCCAGCGTCACCGCCGTGGCGGTGAGGATGACGGCGAAGAGGATGCCGATCGCCCGGGTCGAACGGATCGGGACTCCGAGCACCGAAGCCGCATCATCGCCGAGGCCGAGCAGATCCAGACGCTGGGACAGGAGGATCGCGCCCACAACGATGAGACCGATGACGGGGATGCTGCGTACGGCGGCCGTCCCGTCGAGCTGATTGAGGGTGCCCGACCCCCAGGAGAAGAGGCTCGTCGTCTCCTCGGAGAAGAGGATGAGCAGTGTCGACGTTCCGGCCTGCAGCGCCATGGCCGTGGCCGTGCCCGCGAGCACGAGCCGGGTCGTCGAGGCCGCCGCACCCCCGGCGAGGCCGAGCACGAGGGCAGCGGCCAGCAGCCCGCCGATGAACGCGACGCCGCCCGAGGCCCACATCGGGATCGCGATGCCGAAGGCCGTGACCACGGTGACGGCGAAATACGCTCCGCCCGTCACGGCGAGAGTGTCCGGCGAGGCCAAGGGGTTGCGTGCCAGGGACTGGAAGAGAACCCCGGCGACGCCGAGAGCGATGCCGACGAGGATGCCCGCCCCCACGCGCGGCAGCCGCGATCCCAGGAGGATGTCACGGGCACCGGGACCCGCCTCGGCGAGGGAGGAACCCTGACCGATCAGCGAAGCCAGCAGATCACGCACACCGATCCCGGAAGTGCCCTGGGTGATGTGCCAGGCGGAGAGGAGGACGAGGACCGCGGTGAGCGCCAACAGCACCCCGGTGGCCGAGATCGCGCCGACGATCCCACCACCGCGGCGCCGGGCCATGGCCGACTCGGCCGCTGTCTTATCCTCGGTCGTTGCCGACACAGGTGCAGTCATGGACTACTTCGTCAGCGCGTCGACGTAGGCGTCGATGGCCTGCTCGGAGGACTTGGGTCCGCCGAAGGTCCAGATGCCGGCCGGGAACGCCCACGTGCGATCGTCCTTGACGGCGGGGATGTTCGCCCAGATGTCGTTCTTCTTCAGCAGCTCGACATAGTCCTCGGACTCGGGGTCCTCGGTGCCGGTGTAGAAGAAGTTCGCGTCGCCGACCTTCGCAATGCCCTCGATGTCGGTCTGGCCGAGGCCGTAGGCGGGGTCGACCTCGCCGGTCCACACGTTCTTCAGCCCCAGCTCCTCACCGAGCTCACCGATCAGCGACCCCTGCCCGAACGGGCGGAGGGCGACATTCGACCCGTTGACCCACCCGTCGAAGTACACGAAGTCCTTGGTCCCAGGGTCCGCCTCGGCGATGGCCTTCTTCGACTCCTCGAGCGTGGCATCGAAGTCGCCGAGCACGGTCTCGGCACGGTCGGTGCGACCGGTCGCCTCCGCCACCGTGGTGAACGTGTCCTTCATGTACTTGACGGGGTCCTTTCCGTCGGCCCCGGCCATCGCCATGACCGGGATGCCCTGGTCCTCGAGCTGACCGACGATCTTGTCCTTGCGGTTCGTCGTCTCGATGATGACGAGGTCAGGATCGGCCGAGAGGATCGACTCGACGTTGGGCTCCTGCCGGGTGCCGACATTCGTGACGCTGTCCGGCAGCTTCTCTGCGGTGTCCCACGTGGTGAAGCCCTTCGCATCGGCCACGGCGGCCGGGTCGACGCACAGGGAGAGCAGGTCTTCGGTGTACTGCCATTCGAGGGAGACGACCTTCGCCGCCGGCTTGTCGAGCGTGATTTCGTGACCGGTGTCGTCGGTGACGGTGACCGGATCCGCCGAGGTGGTGCTCGAGTCGTCCGCGCATGATGCCGAGGCCGTGGACTGGGCATCGGCCGGGGCCTCGGTGTCGGTGGTGCCGCATCCGGTGAGCGCGAGAGCGCAGATCGCGGTGGCCGAGGCGAAGGCGGCAAAGGCGGTGCGCGGCAGAGGTGTCGTCGTCATGGTCTTCTTTCTGATGGGCCGAGCGTGCCTCGGCTGTTGGAGTGATTCGGTGGGTGAAGTGATTCGTCGGGTGATTCGTCGGGTGGAGGCGTGCCTCGTCGGGTGGGGTCGGGGCTGTCGAGCGGAACCTGAGCTCTGCCGGCGGCGCGGCGGCGACGCCGGTTGAGGGCCTCGACCCTGACCAGGCCTGAGTCCGCATCGATGCGCGTGGAGATGGGAAGCCCGTAGACCTCGCTGAGGACGTCGGCGGTGAAGACCTCTTCGCAGGTGCCGACCGAACGGATGCGTCCCTGGTCGAGCAGGACGACGTGATCGGCGACCGTGGCCGCGTGTCCGAGGTCGTGGAGGACGACTCCGACGGCGATGTGGTGGTCATCGGCGAGTTCGCGCATGAGGTCGAGGATCTCCGCCTGGTAGCGCAGGTCGAGGTGGTTCGTCGGTTCGTCGAGCAGCAGCACGCCGGTGTCCTGGGCCAGGCAGGTGGCCAGCCAGACGCGCTGGAGTTCGCCGCCGGAGAGCTGATCGACCGGCCGGTCGGCCATGCGGCCGGTGCCCGTGAGCTCAAGTGCCCGATCGATGGCTTCCCGATCGGTGTCCGTGAGCGCGGCGAAGCGCTTGCGGTGCGGGTGTCGGCCGTAGGCGACGATCTCGCGCACGCTCAACCCCGACGGGTGAGGGCGCGACTGGGAGAGCAGCGTGACGATGCGAGCGAACTCCTTGGCGCTCAGGGCGCTCGCCTGCGTGTCCTCCTCGTTCGTGGTCACGACGACCTCGCCCGAGGTGATCGGGTGGAGCCGGGCCAAGGAGCGCAGCACGGTCGACTTGCCCGAGCCGTTGGGGCCGAGCAGCGCGGTCACTTCTCCGGGGGCGATCGTCAGGCTCACCTCGTGGACGACGGGAGTGCGATCGTAGCCGAGGACGAGACTGGTGGCGGTCAGTGCAGTGGAGTTCACAAATGTTTAGCCTAACCTAAGTTTCGAGCAGTAGTCGCGTACTTGAGATGTCGTATCGGTCAAGGCGGTGGCGTGTGCGCGTGGTCCGTCTCCGGGGCCGCCGTGTTCGCCCAGGTGGGGCGCCTGGACCTTGTCCAGAGTGTGCTGTGCCTCACGTGTGTCATGACCGGCCGATACGGTAGTCACTCGCCCGTAGGATGGGAGAGAGATGAGGAGGAGCAGATGAGATTCATCGCCACGGGGGACTGGCAGCTGGGGATGACGGCCCACTACCTCAGCCCGGAAGCTCGCCCCCGGTTCCACCGCGCCCGACTCGACGTCGTCTCCCGCATCGGCGAGCTTGCGAAGGAGCAGGACGCGGAGTTCGTACTCGTCTGCGGAGACGTGTTCGAGACCAATCAGCTCGACCGCGCCATCATCGCGCGCGCCTTCGAAGCGCTCGCCTCGATCACCGTCCCCGTCGTTCTGCTGCCGGGCAACCATGACCCCCTCGACGCGGCATCGATCTACGATTCACCCGCGTTCACCTCGCGCGTGCCCGACCATGTCCATGTGCTCCGCAACAGCGATCCTTTCGAAGTCGTCCCCGGGGTCGAGATCGTCGGTGCCCCCTGGTTCTCCAAGCATCCCCAGGGTGATCTCGTCGCCGCAGCGACGACCGACCTCGCCGAGGTGGCTCGCGGTTCCGTGCGCATCATCGCCGGTCACGGTGCCGTGAGCGTCCTCGACCCCGACCGGGAATCGTTGGCCACGATCGACACCGACAACCTCAGGGCCCTGCTGCGCGAGGACCGCGCCCAGTTCGTCGCCCTCGGAGACAGGCACGCCACCTTCGAGGTCGCCGACCGGATCTGGTACCCGGGAGCACCGGAGGTCACCTCTCGGCGGGAAGACGATCCGGGCAACGTCCTGCTCGTCGACATCGACGCCGACACCCATGCGGCCGCGGTCGAGAAGATCCACCTCGGCACCTGGACCTTCACGGTCATCGAGGCCGACCTCAACTCCGCCGCCGACGTCGACGAGTTCGAACAGCGGATGAACGCCGTGGCGGACAAGGACCGCACCGCGGTCTGGCTCATCCTCCGCGGCACCCTGCCGACGGCGGCGAAGGCCCGACTCGATGAGCTCCTCGACCATTTCACCGACCTGTTCGCCCTCGTCTCCCTCTGGGAGCGGCACATGGACCTCGCGGTCATCGCCGCCGATGAGGACTTCGCCGATCTCGGTCTGAGCGGGTATCTGCAGGAGACCCTCGACGACCTCTCCGCACGCGCCGCGGCCGAGGACGACACCGCGATCGCGGCCCAGGACGCCCTCGGCCTGCTCTACCGATTCGCCAGGAGCACCTCATGAGACTCCACTCGATCACCCTCACCGACTACAAGGGCATCACCGAGTCCACCGTCGAGTTCGGTCCCGGCGTGACGGTCGTCGAAGGTCCGAACGAGATCGGCAAGTCTTCGATCCACCAGGCCATCACCCAGTTGCGCGAGGACAAAGCGAGCTCCCGGAAGGCCAGCGTCAAGGACACTCAGCCGGTCGGCTCCGATGTCGGTCCCCAGGTGGAACTGCACTTGAGCACTGGCGGCTACGAGGTCCGCTACAGCAAACGCTGGCTCAAGCAGCCCTTCACCGAACTGCGCATCCTGGCACCGGTGCCCGAGCAGCTCAGCGGCGATGAGGCCCATGAGCGCTTCCTGTCTCTCCTCGACGAAACCGTCGACGTCGACCTCCTCGATGCCCTCGACGTCGCCCAGGGCCGAAGTCTCGCCCAAGCATCGCTGGCCGAGATCAAAGCGCTGCACGGCGCGCTCAATGCATCGGGGGAGGTCCCGGCCGATCACGATGCCTTCCTCGACCGGGTCGAGGGCGAATACCTCAAATTCTTCACGGCAAAGGGCAAGGAGACCGGAGAGCTGAAGAAGCTCGCCGAAGAGCTCCCGGCCGCCGAAGAGCGCCACCGGACCCTCGACGAGCGCAGCAGGGACATGGACGCACTCGTCGAACGGCACGCTCGAGCCGCCGACCGCCTGGAGACCGTCCGCGATCAGCTGACCGCGGCCGTGACCGAACGTGAGGAAGCTGAAGAGGCGGCGAAGGCCGTGTCCGGGCTCAAAGCCGAACTCGACCGTGCCGCCGAGGCGGCCGAATCCGCGAAACGCGAAGAGGAGCGGGCAGCAGAGGCCCATGACCGTCGCAGTCGGCTCATCGCCGAGACGACCTTCGCCGACGCGGCGGTGAAAGAGGCGGCAGCGAGCCGGGAGACCGTCATACAGACCGAACGCGATCAGGATGCGGCCTTCGCCCGAGCGCAGCAGGACCTCGACGCCAGGCAGGCCGAACTCGAGACCGCGCGGACCGAAGCGAAGGCGGCATCCGCGAGCCTCGCTCATGCCCGCGCACGCCGTGAGGTCAGCGAACTGCGCAGGCGGTTGGCGAGCATCCGCGAACAGGAGGGCAGAGTCGCCGACGCGAGGGCGACGATCGGGTCGATCACCGTGACGGCGAAGGACGTCGACCACCTCGGCGGCCTCGTCACCGAGGTGCGCATCGCAGAGAAGGCGAAGACCGCCGCGGCCGCGCACATCATCGCCAGGCGACTCGGGGACACCGACGTCAGGATCGACGGAACCGCGCTCTCGGACGACACCGATGCCGAGTTCGCCGTCGTCAAGGACACGAGCATCGTCATCGATTCCGTCGTCGACATCACGGTTCGGCCGGGACAGTCCCCAGCCGAACTCGACCGCGCCGTCGACCGGGCACGCAGCGAACTCGACGCCGAGCTCGAACGACTCGGCGTCGATTCGCTCGATCATGCGCGTGAGCGTGCCGAGGTGCGCACGAATGCCGAAGCGCTGCTGGCCGAGGCGAACTCGACGCTGCGGGCGCTCATCGGTGACGACGACCGCGACCGGCTCGACGCGGCGCTGTCCCGAGCCGAACAGCTCATCGTCGAAGCGGGAGAGCCCGCGGGAAGCGACGTTGGGTCCGAGACCGAAGAGGTCGCCGAGGCCGACGAGGTCGATGCGACGACGATCGACGAGCTCGAAGCGAGAGTCGACACGACCACGGCAGCCGTCGACTCCGCACAGGATGCCGTCGACAAGGCCCGCGCCGCACTCGAGCGTACCCGCACCGACCGGGATGAGGCGCGGGTCGCCTCGGTCCGAGCGCAGGCTCAGCACGAGCAGGCGATGACGACATGGACGAACCTATCTGCCCGACTGGCGGCCGATCGGGACGCTCACTCCGATGAGGCGCTGAAGGACGCACACGCCGATGCGCGGGAACAGACTCAGAAACGTGAGGGAGAGGTCGAAACGGCTCGGGCTCGCTATGAGGCCGCCGACCCCGAGACCCTGGAGATGCGGCTGCAGAACGCCCTCCAGCTCCTCGACAGCAAACAGCAGGAGCAGGAGACCGGTCGGCAGGAGGTCGATCGGCTCTCGGCGCTCATCGACGACCGGGCGGCAGAGGGCATCTACGACAGGCTCAAGGCTGCGGAGGAGACCCTGGATTCGCAGCGCTCACGGTTGGCACGACTGCGCCGGCAGGCGGAGGCGATCCGCCTGCTGCGTGAGACCGTGCTCGCTCACAAGGAAGAAGCGCAGCGACAGTACGTCGCTCCGTTCAAGGAGCAGATCGAACGGCTCGGACGGGTGATCTTCGGTCAGGGGCTGTCGGTGGAGATCTCCGAAGACCTCGAGATCGTCTCCCGGACGCTAGACGGCCGCACGGTGAGCTTCGAATCGCTCTCGGGCGGAACGAAGGAGCAGCTGGCTCTCATCGGACGCCTCGCCGTGGCCACCCTCGTCGATGAGTCCTCGGGTGCTCCGGTGATCCTCGATGACGCGTTCGGCTTCGCCGATGAGAAGCGTCTGTCCGCGCTCAACGTCATCCTCGGCAATGTCGGCCGCAACGCGCAGGTCATCCTGCTCACCTGCCAGCCCGACCGGTTCGCCCGCCTCGGCGGAGCACGCACCGTCAGCCTCGGCTGAGCGAAGTGGAAGCGGGTGCCCCGGCGTGCGCGTGCCCGACCGAACGGACCCGCCTTGCCTCAGTTCGGCAAGTGACCATGCGCTAACCTGAGCATATGAGCGAGAAGACCTATGCCGACGAAGTCATCGTCCGCTGCTCAGGCGACGGGTACTACCGGACACGCTGGATCCCTCGGGTGTCGTTCACATCGATCCGTTTCGGTGCCGACCGGTTCCAGAGATGTCCGGTCCACGGCCGATGGGAGATGGCGGGAATCGTCGACGACGCGGATCTCACCCCGGAGATCCGCAGCGCAGCCGAGAAATATCCGGCCTCTCGCATCCCCTGACCGACGTCGAAACTCGTCAGTCGGAGCCCACTGCCCCCTGCGCCGCCTTCCGCGCCGCCTCGGCGGCATCGATGGCATCCTCACGGATGGTCCGGCGCAGGATCTTCCCCGAGGTCGTCTTCGGCAGCTGATCGAGCACGGTGACGTGATGCGGTGCCTTGAACGCGGCCAAACGCTCACGGCAGTAGGCGATGACCTCCTCCGGTGCCACCTCGGCGCCGGGCTGCACGGTGACGAACGCAACGACATCCTCGCCGCGGTACTCATCGGGGATGCCGACGACAGCAGCCTCTTCGATGGCAGGGTGGGTGTACAGAACATCCTCGACCTCACGCGGCCAGACCTTGAAGCCGGAGGCGTTGATCATGTCCTTCATCCGATCGACGATGAACAGCCAGCCGTCTTCGTCCATGAACCCGACATCGCCGGTGCGGAGTTCTCCGCCGGGGATCTGCGCGGCTGTCGCCTCCGGGTCGTTGAGATAGGCGGGAACGACCGACGGGCCGGAGACGGCCACCTCGCCGACTTCGCCCGGACCGAGCGAGGCACCGGTTCCGTCGATGATGCGCACCATCGTGTCGACCTGGGGCAGACCGCAGGAGAGGTTGCCGCTGTTCTCATCCACCGGTGCCCGCATCCCCGCCGGCACCGAGGCGACCTGCGCGCAGGTCTCGGTCAGCCCGTAGCCCTGCTGGAGGTAGATTCCGGTCTTCTCTTCGAACCGATCGACGAGGCCCTCGGGCAGGGGAGCTCCACCGGACTTGAGGCGTTTGAACGAGGAGAAATGATCCTCGGTGAAATCAGTGTGGGCGAGCATCGCCGTGTAGACGGTGGCAGGGCCGACCATATACGCCGGACGTTCGCGGCGGCACAGCTCCAACATCGGACCCGGCTGGAAACGGTAGTTGAGGACGAGCCGCGCACCACCGGCGACGGCAGCCACGAACTGACTGACGAATCCGGTGATGTGGAAGAGCGGAGCGAGCGTCGCATACCCCTCACCAGGGGTGAAAGACGAGGTGCGCACCGCCTGGCGCGCGTTGTTCGACACATTCGCGTGAGTGGCCATCGCCCCTTTCGACTTCCCCGAGGTGCCCGAGGTGAACACGACGAGAGCCGTGTCCTCGGGAGCGGGCCGGTCAGGAGTGAACCCGTTATCGAGGTGCTCCGCGACGACGCTGCGGAAGTCGAAGGCATCGGGGACGGGCGGCAGATCCGCGAACGCGGAGAAGATCGAATCCGGTCCCTCGACCTGAAAATCACCATCATTGCTGAGGACGACGAGCGGCAAGGACTCGGCAAAGGGCTGCACCCGGTCGAGGTAGGCCGCCTTCGAGACGATGATGCCCTTGACCTCGGCGGTGTCGAAGATATGCACGAGTTCGCCGCGATACATCGGATTGAGCGGCACGACCGCGCCGCCGGCCTTCCAGATCCCGTAGCTCGCGATGACGAACGCCGGAGTGTTCTGGTCATAGATGCCGATGCGATCACCGCGAGTGACCCCATTAGCTACGAGAAATGAGGCAAAGGCGTTGCTCCAGCGGTCGAACTCGGTCCACGTGAGCGAGAAACCGTAGTAGCTGATCGCCGTGGCCTCGCCGTGTGCCCGGACCGTTGCGGCCAGGTCGGCCACGGTCGTCGACGGTTCCAGAACATTCGGCTGCGGAGCCGCATCGCCCCAGGTCGCCATCCACGGTCGTGATTCGAACCAGTCACCCATGCTCACCACGTGCTTTCTTCGCGCTGTTCACTTCTCAGGGACTCACTCCGTCCCCGCACGGGGACACGCTACTCTTCCACACCCCAGACAGCAATCGAACGATCGACCAGCGAGTCTCAGCGGTCCTGCCAGTCGCATCTGCTGATTGACTCGCATGTGGTTTTGGACAGCAAGTTGCGGCGAGCGGCCCCAGACCGAAGCGACAGCGGTCAGAGCCTCCCTCAGTGAGACCCAGCGGCTCCCTGTGCTTCCTCGCGTGCCGCCTGCGCTGCCTCGACGGCGTCAGCACGGATCGTGCGGCGCAGGATCTTGCCCGAACTCGTCTTCGGCAGCTGGTCGATGAACGTCACCTGGTGCGGTGCCTTATAGGAGGCCAGACGCTCACGGCAGAAGGCGATGATCTCCTCAGGAGTCGCCTCGGCGCCGGGTTGGAGAGTGACGAACGCGGCGACGTCCTCGCCGCGGTAGTCATCGGGAATGCCGACGACCGCGGCCTCCTGAATCGCCGGATGCGTGTAGAGGACGTCCTCGACCTCGCGCGGCCAGACCTTGAACCCGGAGGCGTTGATCATGTCCTTCTTGCGATCGACGATGAACAGCCACCCGTCCTCACGCATGAACCCGACGTCCCCGGTGTGCAGTTCGCCATCGGGGATCTGCGCGGCCGTCGCCTCAGGATTGTTGAGGTAGCTCGAGACCACCTGCGGTCCGGAGATCGCGACCTCACCCACCTCGCCGGGGCCCACGGGCTCACCATCGTCATCGAGGATGCGGATGAGGACGTCGGGCTGGGGCAGGCCGCAGGCGAGGTTGCCGCTGTCGGGGTCGACGGGAGCGTTGAACCCGTGCGGCACGGTCGCGACTTGAGCGCACGTCTCGGACAGGCCGTATCCCTGACCGACGTAGATGTGCGCGCGTTCCTCGAACTTGTTGACCAGCCCCTCCGGCAGGGGAGCCCCGCCGGACATCATCGACTTGAACGAGGAGAACTTCTCCGGGTCGAAGTCCGGATGCGCCATCAGGGCGGTGTAGACCGTGGCGGGTCCGGCCATATAGGCGGGTTTCTCCGCAGCACACAGGGCGATGAACGAACCGGGTTCGAACCGGTAGTTGAGGATGAGCCTGGCGCCACCGGCGACCGAGGCGAGGAACTGGCAGATGAAGCCGGTGATGTGGAACAGCGGGGCAAGGGTGAGGTAGCCGTCGCCGGGACCGAGCTCGGGGTTGCGCAGACAGTAGCGCGAATTGCTCGAGATGTTCGCATGCGTCGCCGCCGCACCCTTCGACCGCCCCGAGGTGCCCGAGGTGTAGGCGATGAGAGCGAGGTCGGACGGTGTGGGGGAGTGAGGTGTGAAGTCGGTGTCGAGATGGTCCTCGACGGCTGCCTCGAAATCGGGCAGATCAGGGACGTCCGGAAGCTCGGCGAACATCGAGAAGATCGCGTCCGGGCCGTGCTTCTGGAAACTGCGATCGTCGCTGAGGACGACGAGCGGCAGACCGCTGGCATAGTCCTTGACCCGATCGAGATACGCAGCCTTCGACACGATGAGTCCGCTGATCTCCGAGTCCGCGAAGATGTGCTCGAGTTCGCCGCGATACATCGGATTGAGCGGCACTACCGCTCCGCCGGCCTTCCAGATGGCATAGGTCGCAATGACGAAGGCCGGGGTGTTCTGGTCATAGATGCCTACGCGAGCCCCGGGCGCGATTCCGCGGGTGGAGAGGAACGCCGCGAACGCCGTCGTCCGCCGATCGAATTCGGCCCAGGTCAGCCGGAACCCGTAGTAGCTGAAGGCCTCTTCGTCACCGCAGGCAGCGACGGTCGCGGCAAGATCGTCCAGCGGCGTCGAGTCGGGCAGGACATAGGGCTCCTGGGCGAGATCGCCCAGCGTCGTGATCCAGGGACGAGTGTCATACCAGCTGTTCGTCATCGAACATCCTTTCAGATCAGTTCCCGGCCGAGACCTCTGAGACGGTCTCGGCCGGATGGGTGCCGAGTCCCCGCGGGACACGGCTGAGGGCTCAGCCTCGGTGCTTCTTGATCTCGTTGCGGGCGATGGAGCGTTTGTGCACCTCATCGGGTCCGTCAGCCAGCCGCAGGGTGCGCATATGCGCCCAGAGCCGGGCCAACGGGAAGTCGTCGGTGACTCCGCCGCCGCCGTGGACCTGAATCGCCCGATCGATGACCTTGAGCGCCATCGACGGGGCGACGACCTTGATCTCGGCGATCTCGTTCTTCGCGACCTTGTTGCCGTACTTGTCCATCATGTCCGCGGCATGCAGGGTGAGCAGGCGGGCCTGGTCGATCTCGATCCGGGATTCGGCGATCCAGTCCTGGATGTTCGACCGATTCGAGAGCTTCTCACCGAAGGTCACGCGCGACTCGGCGCGCTTGACCATGAGCTCGAGCGCCCGTTCGGCGGCTCCGATGGCGCGCATGCAGTGGTGGATGCGGCCGGGTCCCAGCCGGGCCTGGCTGATCGCGAAGCCTTCGCCTTCGCCCTTGAGGATGTCCTTGAACGGGACGAGCACGTTCTCGAAGACGATTTCGGCGTGTCCTTCCCGGTCGGCGTAGCCGAAGACGGGAAGGTTGCGGACCACGGTGAGACCGGGGGCGTCGATGGGGACGACGAGCATCGACTGCTGCCGGTGCACCTCGGCGGTGGGATCGGTCTTGCCCATGACGATGAGCACGCGGCAGTTCGGGTGCATGCCGTTCGAGGCGAACCATTTGCGGCCGTTGAGCAGGAATCCCTCGTCGGTGCGTTCCATGCGCATCTCGACGTTCGTGGCGTCGGAGCTGGCCACGGCCGGTTCGGTCATGGCGAAGGCCGAGGCCATCGTGCCTTCGAGCAGCGGGCGGAGGTACGTCTCCTTGTGCTCATCGGTGCCGAAGAGCGTGAAGACCTCCATATTGCCCGTGTCCGGGGCGTTGCAGTTGATCGCCTCGGGGGCGATCTCGATGCTGCGCCCGGTGATCTCGGCCAGCGGCGCATATTCGAGGTTCGTCAGGCCCGGTCCCCAGTCGGGATGCGGGTGGAAGAGGTTCCACAGGCCCCGCTTCTTCGCCTCGGCCTTGAGATCTTCGAGGATCTGCGGTTGGGTGTGCGGGCTCGCCGCCGCGGCCATCTGGTCGTGGTAGACGGATTCTGCCGGATAGACGAACTCGTCCATGAAGGCAGTCAGCCGCTCCTGGTATTCGCGTCCGCGTTCGGTGGTCTCCAACACGTTGACTCCTCAACTCTCGTTCAATCGGGACTGATAGCGGGACATTCCCCGCAGCCAGCGCTCGTAGTCGCTGCCTTTCATGCGGTACATCTCGAGCACCTCGGGGTGGGGAAGGATGAGGAACTCGTCCCGCTCGACGGCGTCGAGGACGATGACGGCGACCTGTTCGGGTTCGAGAACGGTCCCGGCCTCGGTGACCGCCCGCTGTGCGGCACCGCCTTCGTCTCCGGCGGAATCGAGCAGTGCGGTGTTGACCCCCATCGGGCAGATCACCGAGGCGCGGATCCCGTCGCCCCGATACGTCATGGCCAGCCATTCGGCGAAGCCGACCGAGGCGTGCTTGGTCACCGAGTAGGCTGCCGACCCGATCTGCGTGAGCAGGCCCGCCGCCGAGGCGGTGGCGACGAAATGCCCGGAACCGGCCTCCTGCCAGCGGGGGACGAGTACCTGGGCTGCGCGGATGTGGGCGCGCATGTTGACGTCGATGATCGGATCCCAGTCCGCATCGGAGTCCCCGAGCATGGCCGGACCGATGATGCCGGCGTTGGCGAAGTAGAGATCGACCCCGCCGAGGCGGTCGTCGGCCAACGCGATGAGTTCGCCGATGCCGTCGACCGTGGAGACGTCACCGACCCATGCGTGGGCGCGATCGCCGAGGTGGGAGGCGGTGTCGGTGACGGCCGGATCGAGGTCGGCGAGGACGACGGAGGCGCCGCGGCCGAGCAGCTCGGCGGCCAGGGCCGCCCCGATTCCGCCGGCGGCGCCCGTGACGATGGCTCGTGCGCCGTCGAAGCGTGGTGTGCTCATGATCTCTCCAGCAGAGTCAGGGCCTGACCGGCGAGGTCTTCCACGCCCTCGCCGGCGACCTCCGGGTCGAGGTCGAGATCGCCCATCTGGCCGGTCTTCAGCCGGGTATAGACGCCTTCGCGGATGCAGGCGAGCTTCCACATCGCGAACGCCGAGTAGTAGCCGACGTCGTGGACTTCGTGTCCGCTGACCTTCTGGTAGCGGTCGATGAGCGCCTCGGTGTCGGGGAAGCCGTCCGCCGGTGTCGGCACCCAGATGCTCGTGTACTCCTCGGGCACTGTGAGCATCGCGATGAAGTAGCCGAGGTCGGTGAGCGCCTCGCCGACGGCGGTGAGTTCCCAGTCGACGACGGCATTGAGCCCGCCTCTGGGCGCGAAGATCATGTTGTTCGGTTTGAAGTCGCCATGTGCGAGTCCGATGGGACTGCCCGCCGGGTCGGGCATCGACTCCAGGAGCACGTCGTGGACCTCGTGGATCATCGGTGTCTCACGCGTGGAGATCTGTTCGACCTGGCCGAGCCAGCGTCGCAGCTGCCGTTCGATGAGTCCGCCCGGCCTGCGCAGATCGCCGAGGCCGACCGCGTCGATGTCGACTGCGTGGATGGCTGCGAGGGCATCGATCATGCCGAAGGCGCAGTCGGCCTTCGACTCATCGGGGATCGACGCCCAGTCCGACGGAGTGTTGATCGCGAAGCCGGGGCAGTGGTCCATGAACACGAAGGGCACATCGAGGACCTCGGGGTCGTCGACGATGTCGAGGACCGTCGGCACGGGCACGGCACTGTCGGTGAGCGCAGCCATGATCCTGCCCTCACGGGCGACGTTGTGGGCGCTGCCACCCTCATGTCCCAGCGGTGGGCGGCGCAGCACCCAGCGTGGTCGGCCGTCGACGGTGATCGTGAAGGTGAGATTCGACCGGCCGATCGACATGACCTCGACGTCGAAGTCGCTCACCCCGAATCGCTGTGAGATCCATCGCCCGATGGATGCGGTGTCGAAACCTGCCGGTGGATGTGTCAACGGTGACCCTCCCGAGTGAACAATCGTTCAGTTTCGTTTACAGTATTCAACCAAGGCGTGTGAGTCAAGCCGAAGAAGTGACCGCGGTCACTGCCGGAATGTGATACGTCTGGACAGGCCGCGCCGACGCGCGGAAGCGTCTGAGGACAGACGCATGAGTGCGGCCGAGAAGAACAGAACACAGCGAAGTGAGGACCCGATGAAAGCTGTTCATGTCACCGCCCTGACCGGCCCCGATGATGTCGAGATCGCCGAGGTGGACCGACCCGTACCGGGGGAGGGGCAGGTCCTCATCGAGGTCGCCTACGCCGGTGTGACCTTCCCCGAGCTGCTGCAGACCCGCGGGCTGTATCAGACGAAGCACGAACTGCCCTTCGTCCTCGGTTCGGAGGCGTCCGGCATCGTCGTCGAGGCGGGCCCGGGCTCGCGTTTCGCCGTCGGTGACCGCGTGGCTGCGATCACCGGGGTGGGCACCTTCGCCGAGTGCCTCGTCGCCGACGAGACGCAGGTGATGCCGCTGCCCGACGAAGTGAGCCTCGCCTCCGGAGCGGGTATGCCGATGAACGTGCTCACCGCCGACTTCGCGCTGCGGCTGCGGGCGAACGCCCAGCCGGGGCAGAGCCTGCTCGTCCACGGTGCCGCCGGCGGTCTCGGTTCGGCCAGCGTGCAGCTCGGTGCGGCGATGGGCCTGACCGTCATCGCGGTCGTGTCCACCGAGGCTAAGGCCGAGGTCGTCCGCGAGCTCGGAGCCCGACACGTCGTCTTCGCCGAAGGGTTCAAGGACGCGGTCAAGGAGATCCTGCCCGGCGGTGTGGACTATGTCTTCGACCCTGTCGGCGGTGACCGCTTCACCGACTCCACACGTGTGCTCGCTCCCTTCGGTCGGCTTCTCGTCCTCGGCTTCACCGCGGGCGAGATCCCCTCGATTCGCGTCAATCGCCTGCTGCTGAAGAACATCTCCGTCGACGGTGTCGCGTGGGGCGCTGCCACTCACGGCGACCCGAACTTCATTGCCCGGCAGTGGGCGGCTGTGCGCGAACATGTGGCTGCCGGCCGACTCGATCCGCGCATCCATGCGACCTACCCGCTGGCGAAGGCCGCTGCGGCGATCAAGGAACTCGACGAGCGCACCGTCATGGGCAAGGTGCTCCTCGAGGTCGCCGGCGAGTGAGTCAGCGGGGCCGGTGGCGGCCGGCGATGTCGCGGCCGATGAGGTCCTTCATCACTTCGTTGGCGCCGCCGAAGATCGCTTGGATGCGGTTGTCCTTGAAAGCTCGGGCGATCGGATATTCGAGCATGTAGCCATATCCGCCGAAGAGCTGCAGACACCGGTTGACGACCTCGATCTCGAGGTCCGAGCCGAGGTACTTGGCCTTGGCGGCGTCGACGGCGGTGAGTTCGCCGGCGTTGAGTGCCAGCGCGCAGCGGTCGATGAAGGCCTCGAGGGCGTCGACGCGGGTCTCGAGTTCCGCGAGTTCGAAGCGAGTGTTCTGGAAATCGCCGATGGTCTGCCCGAAGGCGGGGCGTTCGAACACGTAGTCGGCCGTCCACTCGAGAGCCGCCCGCGCACCGGCGAGGGTTCCGGAGCCGATGAGCAGGCGCTCCGTGGGCAGATTGACCATGAGGTGGATGAAGCCACTGTCGAGCTCGCCGAGCAGGGCGTCGGCGGGAACCCGAACATCGGAGAATGAGAGCTCCGCGGTGTCCTGGGCATCCATGCCGAGCTTCTTCAGCGGTCGCCCGCGCTCGAAGCCCGGGGCATCGGCATCGACGATGAACAGCGAGGTGCCGCGCGAAGGCTTCGCATCGGGGTTCGTGCGGGCGACGACTATGACGAAATCGCAGTGGACACCGTTGGTGATGAAGGTCTTCGTCCCGTTGATCACCCAGTCCTCGCCGTCGCGCACGGCCTTGGTGGTGATGCCCTGGAGGTCCGAGCCGGCATTCGGCTCGGTCATCGCGATCGCCCCGATCATCTCTCCCGAGGCCAGGCCGGTGAGGTACTTCGCCTTCTGCGCCTGCGTTCCGAAGGACAGCAGATAGCCGGGGACGATGCCGTCCGAGACTCCCCACCCGCTCGTCGCCGAAGCGACACCTCGGCGGGCGATCTCCTCGCTGCGGACCATCTCGAAGCGGAAGTCGCAGACGCCTGCACCACCGAACTCCTCGGGAATCGCGAGACCGATGATCCCGGTCTGTGCCGCCTTGCGCCACATCTGCCGATCGACGAGGTGGTCCTCCTCCCATTCCTCGAGGTGAGGGACCACCTCACGGTCGAGGAAGGCGGCGACGGTGCCTCGGAACGCCTCATGGTCGTCGGTGTACAGAGCTCTCTTCACGCGGGCATCCTCTCAACGGTTCGTGGCACATGCTGATCGTTCGTTCAGATTTTCACGTGGGAACGGGCCCGTCAAGACCGATCGGGTCCACCGTGAGACGGTGGACCCGATCGGGGAGTATCAGGGCTGGTGGCCGAAGAATGATCGCGTGCGGGGCTACTTATCGCTGACGAGGTCGGTGTCGTCCATCACCACGTCGGCACCCTCCTCGGGTAGACCCGCTCCGCGCAGTGACGCGCCCTTGGTCTCCTTCATGAAGATGGCTGCGATGAAGCCGATCACGCACGAGGCCATCACGAGGTAAGCGGGGATGATGGTGTTGCCCGTCGCGTCGATGAGGCCTTCGCTGATCGATGGAGCGGTGCCGCCGAAGACCGCGGTCGAGACGTTGTAGGAGATCGCGAAGCCGGCGAAGCGCACCGGGCCGGGGAACATCGCCGGGAAGGTCGCCGAGATCGTCGAGATCTGCGGAATGTAGAGGATGCCGAGCACGGCGAGGCCGATGAGAGCCCAGATGAATCCGTTGGCCATGAGCATGAACATCGGGATCGCTGCGACGAAGAGCCCGATGAGCGAGAAGTACCAGACGGGTTTGCGACCCACCTTGTCCGAGAGTATCCCGCCGAAGGGAATGAGGATCATCATGAATGCCTGCGCCAGGAACATCACGGTCAGAGAGGCGTTCGGGCTCATGCCGACCGGGTCCTGCAGGTAGGTGGGCATGTAGGACAGGAGCGTGTAGTTGACGACATTGACTGCGACGACCATGCCGCCGAGGATGAGCAGCTGCTTCCAGTAATGGACGAAGAGAGTCTTGAAGACTTCGCCCACCGACTTGTCCTGACCTTCGTCATCGAGTTCTTCGTAGACGGGCGACTCGTCGAGCTGGTTCCGCAGGTAGAGGCCGACGACGCCGAGGACGCCGGCGAAGACGAACGGAATCCTCCATGCCCAGTCCGTCATCGTCTGCTCGCCGAGACCGAGTTGGAGGAGGAGGACGAAGAGGGAACCCGCGGCCATACCGGCCAGAGTGCCGAATTCGAGGAAGCTGCCGAAGAATCCGCGGCGATTGTCGGGGGCATATTCGGCCATGAAGGTCGCCGCGCCGCCGTACTCACCGCCCGAGGAGAAGCCCTGAATGACTCGGAGGGTGACGAGAATGATGGGTGCTGCGATGCCGATGGTGGCGTAGCTGGGCAGCAGCGCGATGCAGAAGGTAGAGCCGGCCATGAGCAGGATCGTCAGCGCCAGTACGCGCTTGCGACCGAGGCGGTCACCCATCGGGCCCCAGACGATTCCGCCGAGGGGTCGGAAGATGAAGGACACGGCGAAGACCAGCAGCGCCATGAGTTGGGCATGCTCGCCGGGGAAGAAATGCTGGGCGAGGTAAGTGACCGAGACGGCATAGAGGCCGTAGTCGAACCATTCGGTCGCATTGCCGACCGCCGAGGCGGCGACGGCCTTGCGGACGGTCTTGAGGTCGGGTTCCTTTGGGGATGCCGGTGCCTGTGCACCGTGGGTATTGGAGTTGCTCACGTTCTCCTCCGTTCGTGCGGGCCGCCGAGCAGGAGGCCCTGCAATAGAAGTGCGTTGTCACGCTACGAGCATTCACTGAACGTTTCAAAGCCGGAAGCGTGTCAAACCCTCGGCGTGTCACTTCAGATGTTCTTGGATGCTAGGTCTCTCACCTGCAGTGATGATTTGTAGGCAGGGTTCATTCCGGCAGGGTTCCATTCACAGGAGATGCTCCAGATATCGTTATCTCGAGTCGGTTGACAGTCGACGTCTCGTCCCTTCACTGCTCAACGTTTCGTCCTCCCAATGCCCGGCGGCGGTGGTAATGTGCCGCATATGTGATCTGGAGCATGCTCGACCCGGCAGCAGATGTCACCGTCACAAGGAGGACCACTCATGGGAGTGCTGAGGAAGAAGAGCGTCGACGACGTCATCAACCAGGACGCCGAAGGCGATGCGAAAGAGCATCTGCGCAAGAATCTCGGCGCCAAGGACCTCATCGGGTTCGGCATCGGCATCGTCATCGGCACGGGGATCTTCACCCTCACCGGTCTCGAAGCCAAGGAACACGCCGGGCCGGCCGTGATGATCTCTTTCGTCGTCGCCGGCGTCGTGGCTCTGCTGGCGGCCCTGTGCTACGCCGAGCTCGCCGCTGCGGTGCCGACCGCGGGCAGCTCGTACACCTATGCCTACTCGACGATCGGTGAGATCTTCGCCTGGATCATCGCGTGGGACCTCATCCTCGAATTCGCCCTCGGGGCCTCGGTCGTGGCCAGAGGGTGGTCGGGATATATCGCCGGCGTCTTCGATCTGCCTTCGCAGTGGTTTGCCGAAGAGGGGTCGATCGTCAACTTCGGCGCCATCTTCATCTCCCTCGTCCTCGGTTGGGTGGCGATGCGCGGCATCCGCGAATCGAAGTGGGTGACGAATGGTCTTGTCGTCATCAAGGTCCTCATCTGCGTCTTCGTCATCGTCGTCGGTGTCTTCTACATCAAGACGGCCAACCTCGTGCCGTTCATTCCGCCGGCGAAACCCGTCGAGGAAGGAACCGCTTCGGGCCTGCAGGCTCCGCTGTGGCAGTGGGTGACCGGTATCGAACCCTCGAGCTTCGGCGTCGTCGGCATCTTCGTCGCCGCCGCCGTCGTCTTCTTCGCGTATTCGGGGTTCGAAGCGATCGCCAACCTCGGCGAGGAGACGAAGAAGCCGTCGCGCGACATGCCGATGGGGCTGCTCGGCACCCTTGCCATCTGCACGCTCCTCTACGTCGGTGTCTGCCTCGTCGTCACCGGTATGGTCCACTACTCGAAACTGTCCGAAGGCGACGCTGTGGCCGATGTGTTCACCCAGAACGGTCTCGGCTGGGCGGGGATCCTCATCGGCATCGCCGCGGTCGCCGGGCTGAGTTCGGTCATCCTCGTCGACATCGTCGCGATGGGCCGCATCGGCTTCGCGCTCTCCCGCGATGGACTGCTGCCGGGGATCTTCTCCCGCATCCACCCGCGCTGGGGCACCCCGGTCCTCATGACCGGTCTGACGGTCGGTGCCGTCGTCCTGCTCTCCGGGCTGGTGCCGATCTCGGTGCTCGCGGAGATGGTGAGCATCGGTACGCTCTTCGCCTTCCTCGTCGTCTCGATCGCCGTCATCGTCCTGCGCAAGACCTCACCGAACATGAAACGGCCCTTCCGGACCCCATGGGTGCCGTTCCTGCCGGTCGTGTCCGTGATCTCCTGCCTCGGGCTGATGGCCAGCCTCGCGGTCGAGACCTGGCTGCGGTTCCTCGTGTGGCTGCTGCTCGGTTTCGTCGTCTACTTCGCCTACGGAAACAGGAAGTCCCGCCTGGCACGGAGGGAGCGCGAGGAAGGAGCCGCGAAATGAGCGTTCTCGTCGGATTCGGCGTCGACACGAAGAGCCG
Organism: Brevibacterium atlanticum; assembly: GCF_011617245.1. Lineage (NCBI taxonomy): Bacteria > Bacillati > Actinomycetota > Actinomycetes > Micrococcales > Brevibacteriaceae > Brevibacterium > Brevibacterium atlanticum. The sequence goes on from NZ_CP050152.1 coordinate 1,555,640, forward strand.
AGCGAGCGTGAGGTTCGGCGCCGACCTCGCTCGCACCTCGAACGAGCCGCTCATCCTCTGCTGCGTCGTCCAGGACCGCTTCTCGGCTGCCCAGATGTCGGACTTCTCAGGCGTTTCGGACGACTGGAAGAAGGAGATCAGGTCCATGACGGCTCAGGCCGTCGAGAATGCGAAGGCGGCTGTGCCCGATGATGTCAGCGCCGAGGTGGTCATCCGATCCGGTCGGTCGGTGACCCGGGTGCTCCACGACGAGTCCGTCGACCGCAATGCGCAGGTGCTCGTCACCGGCTCGTCCGTGCGCGGTCCGCTGGGTCGGATCGTGCTCGGCAGCACGACGGACCGGCTGGTCCATTCTTCGCCGTTGCCGATTGCGCTGGTCCCGCGTGGCTATTCCTCGGACCGCACCGAGGTGAGGCGTCTCGTCTTCGCCGTCGACCCGTCTCGTCGCACGGAGAGGTATTACGACTCGGTGGCGCGACTGGCCCGGTGGTTGGGCGTCGGAGTCGACGTCGTCACGTTCGCTGTCCGTCCGTCGCGGCCCAGCGGCCTGGGGGCCTTCAGCGATCAGGGTGTGTTCGCGACGTGGAAGGAGCAGGTCCTGAACGGGCAGGCGACGGTGGTGAGTGCACTCAAGGACGCCGAGTCCGGGACAACGGTCACGGGGACCGGGATCGTCACGGGGGAGCGCTGGTCCGCGGCGGTCAGTGACTTCGACTGGCAGGACGGTGACGTCCTCGTCGTCGGATCGAGCGAATCCGCGCTGCATGGAGTGTTCCTCGGATCCACGGCCACACATATCATGCGGCACTCGCCGGTGCCGATGGTCATGTTGCCGCGACCCAGACGGTGACGTCGGGCCGGGGCGACTGGGGAAGGCCCGGCCCCGGGTCGTCCCGACTCGGATCAGGACGAGGCCGAGTCCGCTTTCGCGGCGGCTGCGCGTTGGTCCATCGCCGGTGAGGTATCGACTCCGCGGGCGTTGAGCTTGCGCTTGACCAGCGGCCATACGGCGAAGAGCACAGCGGTGGCCACGAGGCTCGTCCACACCTGGGCGCGGCCGTCTTCGCTCAGCAGCATGATGATGACGACCCCGATCACCACGGCGATGAGGAAGATGTTGAGCACCGGTGTCAGCCACGACTTCAGGGTCAGGGTCGCGCGTTCGGCAGGCGTCAGCTTCATCCGCATGCGCCACTGGGCGAGGGAGATGAAGACATAGACGAAGAGTGCGACGAGGCCGCCGGAGTTCATGATGAAGTCGAAGATGCCCGACGCTGGCACGGTGAAGTTCGCGACGACGGCGGCCAGTGCGCCGAGGCTCGAGGCGATGAGGGCGGCGACCGGCACATTCGTCTTCGACCGTCTGCGGATGATGCGCGGTGCGTATCCCTTATCGGCCAGGGAGGCGAACATGCGGGAGGCCGAGTAGAGGCCGGAGTTGAGGACCGAGATGACGGCGGTGAACAGAACGATCGTCATGATCTGTGCAGCGCCGGGAAGACCGAAGAGTCCGTAGACGTAGGCGAATGGTGCGATCTCATCAGGGTCGGGAAGTTTGTCCCAAGGGACCGCGGTGACAACGATGAGGACTCCGCCGACGAAGAAGAGGAGGATGCGCCAGATGACGGTGTGCGTGGCCTGCGTGATGCCACGGGCAGGATCGACGGATTCGGCGGAGGCCATGACGGCGATCTCGGTGCCGAAGTAGCTGAAGATGACGGTGGCGACACCGATCATCACTGCGCTGAAGCCCATCGGCATGAAGCCGCCGTGATTCCACAGGTTGGACACGGAGTTCGTCGCGTGCGGCCAGAGGCCGAGGGCGAAGAGCGCACCCACGACGAGGAAGACGACGATCGTGATGACCTTGACGCTGGCCAGCCAGAACTCGACCTCACCGAAGACGCGCACCGAGAGGATGTTCGTGCCGATGAAGACGAGGACGAGGAGGAGCGACCACAGCCAGGTCGGGACGGCCGGGAACCAGCCGGAGAGGATGCCTCCGCCGACGACGGCCTCGTAGGCGATGACACCGACCCAGAAATACCAGTACAGCCAGCCGACGAGGTAGGCGGCCCAACCGCCCATCGATTCGTTCGCGTAGTCCATGAACGATCCGACCGAGGGTCTGCGGGCGGACATCTCGCCGAGCATGCGCATGGCGAGGAAGACCAGGAGGCCGCCGAGGAGGTAGGAGATGATTGCGGCTGGTCCCGTTGAGCGGATGACGTTTCCAGAGCCGACGAACAGGCTGGCGCCGATGATCCCGCCGAGGGTGATCATGGTGATGTGTCGATTGCGCAGTTTCGCACTGCCGCCTGCTGCCGCTTCCGTGCCGGTGCTGCCGGTGTCGGTAGGTTCGCTCATCGAGCAATCTCCTTGTGAACCAGTGCCCGGCTCCGGTGTCGGATTCCGAGCTTCCAGGCAGTCTCTGTTGACACTGCCTCCGGGATTCTACACAAAGAATGCTCAACGGAAATTCATGCGCCCACCCACTGGCCGCACCCGGAGTTCCGACGGTGTTGTCGGTGTGAGGGACTCACCCGTACCACTTCTTCTCGGCGGCCGAATAGGTGCCGTCGTGATGGACGATTCTCAACCACGTGGCACAACTGCGCATCCCTGCAAAGTGTGGCGCCAGCTCCCCCGTGCGGAGGTGTGCGCGTGAATGCAGAAATCGAGGGAGCAGAATGTAGATTCAAGCGGAAGGAATCTACATTCTGCTCCATCGAATCTGCGGGGAGCTCGTGGAGGAGCGCCGAACAGGTCTCCGGGGACTCAGGCGACCGGGATCTCAGGCGCGCGGGTCGACGATGATCTTCACGTGCTGTTCGTTGTTGTTGATGAGTTCGTCGAACCCGCCGGAGATGAGGTCGTCGAGGCCGATCTTGGCGGTGATGAACGCGGAGAGATCGAGTTCGTCGCTGCCGGCCAGCGCGATCGTCGCCGGGTGATCTCCGGAGTAGCCGATGGTGCCGCGCAGGTCGATCTCTTTGAGAACGAGCTTCGGCATGTCGACCTCGGGCTTGTGGCCCCAGATGGAGACGTTGACGATGACTCCGCCGGGGCGCACCGCGTCGAGGAGCATGTCGAGGACGACCGGCACCGAGGAGCATTCGAAGCCGACATCGGCACCGCGGCCGCCGGTGCGCTGCCGCACCGCCTCGGCGACGTCGCCGTCCCTGGGATCGAACACCTCGTCGGCCACCCCGGTTGAGAGCGCTTTGGCTTTGCGTGCTTCGGAGAGTTCGGAGATGAAGACCGTCAGCCCTTCTGCTTTGAGGACGGCTGCGGTGAGGAGGCCGATCGGCCCGGCGCCGCCGACGATGGCGATCTGCCCAGCCTGTGCTCCTGAGCGGACGAACGCGTGGTGGGCCACCGACAGGGGCTCGATGAGGGCCGCCTCGTCGAGGGGGATGTCACCGATCGGATGGACCCAGCGGCGTTGGACGACGATCTTCTCGGCCAGTCCGCCGCCGCGGCCGCCGAGTCCGATGAAGTTCATGTCCTTCGACAGCTGGTAGCTCTCACCGATGCTCGTGTCGACGTCGTCGGCGATGATGTAGGGCTCGACGACGACGTTCGCTCCGACCTCGAGGTCCGTGACTCCTTCGCCGAGGGCGGTGATCGTGCCGGAGAATTCGTGTCCCATCGTCACCGGGGCATCCTCGCCGGAGATCGGATGGGGATGTCCTGCGGGTGGGACGAAGATCGGGCCTTCGAGGTATTCGTGGAGGTCGGTGCCGCAGATGCCGCACCAGGCGACGTCGATGGCGACGGTGCCCGGCAGGAGTTCGGGCTCGGGGATGTCCTCGATCCGGATGTCCTTGCGATCGTGGAAACGTGCTGCTCTCATAGTGTGTCCTCTCGACGCGGTGGGCGGAGCCGTGATGGCCGATCGGTTGAGCGCGACCGACAGGCGCGGGCGATTCCGGGCGTCGGTGCCCGGAATCGGCGGCTCACCGCCCCACCCTAAGGAGTCGATCACCGACGGGGACAGGGTTGCGCCCGATTGCATCGACTCGACGTTGATTGCAATGTCTCGAGCTTGCCGGACGCCGGAGTGCGCCTGCGATAATGGTCCCAATGCCGGGGTCGGGTACGCCGATCTCACGGGGCGCTGAGGAGGTGGGGCGATGGCGTGGAGCACCAGTGAACTCGCGATCTTGGCCGAGACGACGGTCAAGACGATTCGCCACTACCATTCGCGGGGTCTGTTGGCCCAGCCCGAGCGAGCTCCGAACGGGTACAAGCGCTACGAGATCGACCACCTCGTTCGACTGCTGCAGATTCGACGTTTGAGCGAACTGGGGTTCTCACTCCATCAGATCGGGGAGATGGACCCAGATCCCGGAAGCGGTGACAAGGAGAGCGGCGACGATGGGGGACCGGCAGAGGGAGACGGCGACTCCTCCCAGCGCGAGACGCTGCGAGCTCTTGACCGCGAACTCGAGATCAGCGTCGCCAGACAGCAGCAGATGCGGGAGGACATCGCGGCAATCCTCGAGCACGGGTCGGCAGTCGACCTGCCGAGCGGATTCGGCCACGTCAGAAATGAGCTCACCGCAGCCGATCGCGGTCTGCTGCTCGTCTATTCGCGTTTCCTCGATGAGGCCACGCTGGACTCAATGCGGACGATGCTCACCGAGATCAACCACACCGAAGCCTCCCGACGGTTTCAGGCATTGCCCGCCGAGGCGGGGGAGCGGGAACGCGCGGACCTGGCCAGGCGGTTGGGCCCAGAGGTCAGAGATATCCAGGAGCGGTACGGATGGTCGGGCCGCCTCGGCGAGATTCCCCACCATCGACGCCGGGAGGTCGACGAAATGATCGGGAAGGCCATGATCGAGCTCTACAATCCGGCTCAGTTCGACGTGCTCGTCCGGATGGAGCCGATCATCGCAGAGAAATCTCAGCAGACCCCTTGACCCTGCCCTTGGGGCAGGGTTTCGACTGTCGTCATCAGTCGATATCAGAAAGGGCAGAAGAATGAATGTCTCACTCAGCTCACCTCAACCGCACCTCACCCGTGGACACTCGGCACCGTCGCGGCCGGGCTGGCCCGAGATGATCATCGGGCTCATCGCCTACGTGGTCGCCTTCGGGGCGGTCTATCTCATCCTCAAGGCGATCCCGGACGACCTGGCAGTGATCAACGGCATCGTCCAGCTCGGGCTCTCGGGACTCATGGGGCTCTTCGCCTTCGCTGTCGCCGTCGCCATACGAATCCGCGGATTCTCAGCCTTCGGCCTCAAGCGCGCCTCCAGGCGGTCACTGATCATCGCCGCCCTGCTCGGCATCGGGTGCTGGGTGCTCGGAACGATCGTGTCGCTGATCTCCTATGCGATCAACGGAGGCATCGGCAACGTCCAGGGCGACTACCAGGCGGCCGCCGCAGCAGGGGGAGTGTTCACCGTGATCCTCACCGCCCTCATGGGGGCCGTGCTCACGCCGATCGGCGAGGAATTCTTCTTCCGCGGCGTCCTCACCTCCGGTCTGCTGAGGTTCGGCCCATGGGTGGGAGTCCTTGTCAGCGCCGCGATCTTCGCGCTCGCCCACGGGATCAACCCTGTGCTTCCGGTGGCATTCATCGTCGGGATCGTCAACGGGATCCTCTTCCACAAGACAGGGTCCGTCTGGTCGGGTGTGATCGTCCATGCGTTCAACAACGCCACGGCACTCTTCGTCCCGGTGATCCTCGGGCTGAGCGGATGAGGCGATGAGTGCGGCCCGGAACGCACTGAGCGTTCCGGGCCGCACGCTGCTCTGCCAGGGGAGTACTCGCTGTCGACGACGAACTACCGGGCGAGCGTCTCGTCGATGGAGCTGGTCCCGATGGACAGTGTCACCTGCGTGCCCCATGGGTCGTTGAGGCGCACCTGACGTCCATCGTCGGCGAAGTCCATCTTGCGGGCACGCAGTCGGGCGACGAGGGCGTCGAGGTCCTCGCGGCCGGGAACACTGATGGCAACATTGCCGAGACCGAGGCTGGCCGCACGGGGACCGGCGCCGCGGCTGTTCCACGTGTTCATCGCGACATGGTGGTGGTATCCGCCGGCCGAGGCGAAGAGCACACCCGGCATTGAGGCCAGGGTGGGTTCGAAGCCGAGGGCATCGACGTAGAACTCACGGGCCCGCGGGACATTGCCGACCTGCAGGTGGACGTGGCCGACGATTCCCGGTTCCGCCGAGGTGGCTGCGAGGACCTCGTTGCTCAGGTGGCGTTCGAGGAATTTGTTGGGGTCGAGGTAGAGCGAGTCCATCTGGACCTCACCGTCGACCGAATGCGTCCACACCGATCGGTCACGATCGACGTAGAGCTCGATGCCGTTGCCCTCGGGGTCGGTGAAGTAGAACGCCTGGCTGACGAGGTGGTCACTGGAGCCGACGAACCGGCTGTTCGTATTCTGCGCGGCGTGAGCGACCGTCGCGGCCAGCGCGGCCTTGTCCTCGAAGAGGAATGCCGTGTGGAACAGGCCGGCCTGGCGGGGGTCGACGCCGGGCAGGCCGGGAGTGGCGACGAGTTTGACGAGGGGAGTGGTGCCGCGACCCAGCACCCGGTGGACCTCGGAGCCGCGCGAGGACTCCTCCAGCGGCTCCATGGCCAGGGCGTTGGAGTAGTAGGAGGACATCTTCTCGAGGTCGCCGACGCGAAGGGTGACGGCGTCCATACCGGTGGCCGCGCTGAGTGTGGTGTTGTTGACCGGGGCGACGGATGTAGTGGTGTCGATGGCAGTCATGGTCTCATTCCTTCGAGAGGATCCGCGTAAGTAGTTGAATATTCAACCAAAACTCTACGCTGAGACGTCGAGGAAATCAAGACGCTCCCTGTGATGTGATACGACAGAGAGCGAATGCTGCTCGTGGATGCGATGGCATCCATGATTGACGTCGAAGGAGATGATGGCATGAACGGGGCCGAGAGCCTGTTGGAGGCGCTGGGGCACAACGGGATCGAGGTGTGCTTCGCGAATCCCGGAACCTCGGAGATGCACTTCGTGGCGGCACTCGACCGGCAGCCGCATGTCCGCGGTGTGCTCGGGCTCTTCGAAGGGATCGTCACCGGCGCCGCCGACGGCTATTCGCGGATGCTCGACAAGCCGGCCGCGACTCTGCTGCACCTCGGGCCGGGTGCGGCCAACGGGCTGTCCGCTCTGCACAATGCGCTGCGAGCCAGAGCTTCGATCGTCAATATCATCGGCGATCACGCCGGCTATCACCGTGGCCTCGATGCGCCTCTGACCTCGGATATCGAAGGGGCGCTGCGGCCGTTCAGCAATTGGGTGCGCACATCACCGTCGGCGAATTCCATCGCCGCCGATGCCGCCGACGCCCTCGGCTTCAGCCTGCCGGGACGGATCAGCTCGCTCATTCTTCCCGCCGACATCGCGTGGAATGCCGCCGATGAGTACCAGGGGCCACCGACAGCGGTCGTCCCGACGCCGCGCACGACCGATCCCGCCGAGGTCGACGCCGCTGCGGCGCGGCTGAGGGAATCGGGGCGTCGGACTGCCATCCTCCTCGGTGGGCGGGCTCTGCGGACCGAGCAGCTCGAGGCTGCGGCGCAGATCGCGTCGGCCACCGGTGCCTCGGTGTTGGCGGAGACCTTCGCCCCACGCACCGAGCGCGGTGCCGGCCGTCCGACGGTGACGAAGATCCCCTACCCCGTCGAGCCCTCGGTCGAGCTACTGAAGAACTTCGACGCCTTCATCCTCGTCGATGCCAAACCGCCGGTCGCCTTCTTCGCCTACCCCGATAAGCCGAGCGTGCTCACTCAACCGGGATCGACGTTCTTCCATCTCAGTCCCATCGGCGCCGATTCGCTCAACGCGCTCGAGGCGCTGCGCGAGGCGATCGGTGCAGGATCGAACGAGCATAACCTCGCCGAGGCTGCCGACAGCGGATCCGTCTTCCCCACGGTGCGGGCGGAGCTGGCTCCACCTCCGAGGCCCGACGGGACGATCACTCCGGCCAAGCTCGCGGCGTGGCTCTCCGGAGCGATCCCCGAGAATGCGATCGTGCTCGATGAGTCGATCACCACAGGACGCGACTTCTACGCTCAGACGGCGACATCGGCCCCGCACGACTACCTCGGCGGCACCGGAGGATCGATCGGGTGGGCGCTGCCGGTCGGAGTGGGAGCGGCGGTCGCGAATCCTGACCGAAAGGTCGTCGTGCTCGAATCCGACGGCTCGGGGATGTACACGCCTCAAGCACTGTGGACCTATGCCCGGGAACAGCTCGATGTCGTCGTGCTCATCTTCGCCAACCGGAAGTACCAGATCCTGCGCAACGAGATGTCCAACGTCGGTGTGCCGGACTTCGGGCCCAAGGCACAGTCGCTGCTCGACATCGGCAGCCCTGACATCGACTGGGTCAGCCTGGCAAAAGGAATGGGCGTTCCGGCGACACGCGTGGAGACCATCGAGAGCCTCGATCGTGATTTCGCAGCCGGTCTGGCCGACTCGGGTCCGCGGCTCATCGAGGTGGCGGTGTAGGCCGATACAGTCCGTCGGTCACTCCGCCGATAGGGTGGAGTGCATGAGGTCCGTTTCGAAGTCTGCCCCGGTCGCCCTGGCCGCTGGACTGGCCATTGCTTCTCTCGTCGCGCTCAGCGGCTGTGGCACCGACACAGGAGACGCACCAGAGGCAGCATCGACCCCGACGCAGACACTGGAAGTCGTGGCGCAGGGGTTCGACTCGACCGAGGACCTTGCGGACTATCTGGCGAAGCCCTTGGATGACGTCGATGTCTACCTCGAGTCCGAGGCGAACCCGGACTTCGATGAGGAGAACGAACCCGACCGGCTCCACGTGGAATTCGCCTCCGATGAGGACGAGGCGGCGGACATGGAGGCCACGGCGCAGATCGTCCAAGCTGTGTCACAGGCAGCCTTCGACTACGACATCCTCATGGTCACCGGCGACCTGTCCGCCGGAGAATGGTCGTACCTCTACCACCGGGACACGGTGGCCGATCTCACGGCAGATGACAGCATCGCCGTCGCCGGCGTCTGGGACGCATCCGATCAGAGCTTCGACACCGTCCACCGGTAAGTGGGTCCGGGTCGCGTCGGCATCGTTCGACCGGCCAGACCGGCATCTCCCGAGTGACTACTTCTCGACTGCGACCCCGTCGGCGTCGGCGAAGATCATGGCTCCGGGACGGATGATCGCCCCACCGATCTCCAGTGGCACATCGATCTCACCGACGGCGTCCTTCGCGCTCTTGCGCGGATTGCTGGCCAGGGCCTTGATGCCGAAATCCATCTCGGCCAGGGCCTCGCGGTCGCGAACGGCTCCGTTGATGACGACACCTGACCAGCCATTGTGCACCCCAGCCTCGGCGATCATGTCACCCATCAATGCGGTGGCGATCGACCCGTCGCCGTCGATGACGAGGACAGCGCCGTCGCCGGGCTCATTGAGCGTCTTCTTGACCAGACCGTTGTCCTGGAAGCAGCGAATCGTGCGGGCCGGGCCGGAGAACGCGACCTTGGCTCCGAAATCACCGAAGTTGAGAGCGATCGAGTACAGCTCATCGCCGCGTTCGTCCCAGAGGTCTGCCGTCGAAACTGTCATATCTGTGCCTTCCGCTGATGGTATGCGTACCTGAAGTGCTCAGGCGAATGCCTGCGTTCGAGCATAGAGCCCGGGCACTCCGCCGGAGTGGATGAAGACCACCGTGTCGTCGGGTCCGAACCGGCCGCCGCGGACGAGGCCGACGAGACCGGCGGCTGCCTTGCCGGTGTAGACGGGGTCGAGGAGGATTCCTTCGGTGCGGGCGAAGAGCCTGACGGCCTCGACCATGCCCTCGGTCGGCAGCGCATAGCCGGTACCGACGTAGTCGCCGAGTCCCTCAGTGCGGTCGCGGGGGACCGGTGGCAGTTCGAGTATTTCCGCGGTGGAGTCGACGAGGCCGGTGATCTTGGGTTCCTGATCGGCGCGAGAGCGGCTGACGTTGATTCCGATGACGGGGACGTCGCTGCCGGCGGCGTGAAGGCCGACGATGAGGCCCGCCTGCATCCCCGCCGACCCGCTGGGAGTCACGATCGATGTCGACTCCGACTCGAGCCCCGCCTCGGCGAACTGAGCGAGCATCTCGTGGGCGCAATCGACATACCCGAGCGCACCGATTGGATTCGAACCGCCGACGGGAATGACGTACGGATTCTTCCCCTCAGCTTTCAGAGTCTCAGCGAGCTTCTCAGCCTCACCCAGGAGGTCGGCACCGTTTCCGAGCACCTCGACCGAATCCGCGCCGAGGAGGTCGAAGAGCAGGAAATTGCCCGTGAACTCCGGCGGGTTCGCCCCTGCAGGACCGAGCGGCGAACCGTCGGGGCCGAGATCCTCCTCGACGATGAGATGGCAGTCGAGCCCTTCCCTGCGCGCGGCCGACAGGGTCAGACGGCAGTGGTTGGACTGCACACCGCCGACGGTGATGAGGCAATCGGCACCCCGCTCAAGGGCATCGGCGATGAGGAACTCGAGCTTGCGCGTCTTGTTCCCGCCCTGAGTCAGGCCGAGCTGATCATCGCGTTTGACCCAGATCTGCGGCCCGCCGAGCTCTGCCGACAGTCTCGGCAGATGCTCCAGCGGGGTCGGACCGTCGGTGTAGCTGCGGCGGGGAAATGCGTTGAGGTCGACCATGGTTCCTCAGTCTACTGATCACGGACCTCTGTTGGCTGCGGACCTCTGTACTCCGACCGCACCCTGCGAGCTGCGGTTCGTCAGAGCCCGCGCCGTCGTCGACTCTGTCCCGGCGGGGCACCCGAACTCAATCGTCGAATTCGACGGAGCGGACTGCCTGCTCTTCGTCGTCGGCGGCCGTCTTGTTGGCGACGGTCACAGTCATCATCTCGGCAGTGACTCTGTTCGTATACACCACACGAGTCCAGCTCGAGTCGGCGTCGGCAGCGACGCGATCCCACTGAGTCACATGAGCGTCGCCGTGGTCGTCGAGCGCGTCGACGACACTCTTCGCGGCACGTTCCCCGACGTCGATGTCAGAGCCGGTGCCCCACGCACGGACAAGCTCATCGGCATAGTCGGCGGCCGCCGACGGATGACCGGTGCTCTGTGCCGCTGAGGCAGCGGTCGCCGCAGTGTCGCCGGCAGCCGTCTGCGTTCCCGGTGAAGCCAGAGCGGTCCCGTCGGTGACCGCGACTCCGGCGAAGCCGATGATCGTGGCGATTCCCAAACCTGCCGCCCTGTTGCGGATCGTGGTGTTCACAGTGATGGCCTTTCTCCTCGGTGATCCGGCATCGGATGTGCCGTCGACGCAGACCAGTATCGCCATCGTGAGTGAGAGGCCGACAGCGGAATCTGTGAAGACCGTCAGAACAGGTCACGGCTGGGAGAACCGAATGTTGCAGTCCTGCGCGTACGACCGTTACACGGCAGAGCCCCTTGACAGTGATTCGGCCGATGGCCGACGGCGGGCCCGCGGGCTGATGCAGCGTGGACCGGCCGCCGGCGGGGGACGAATGCAACAGATTCGTCGATGCAATGAGATGCCATCGTGACTAGGACTCTTGTGCCGAAGCCGCTTGTGCCGAGGAAGGACGCGCGGCTGCGGGAGCCTCACGATCGGCGGATTCGTCCACAGCGGTGGGGGCCGCCTCGGTGAGGGTGTCCGCATCGTCATCGGACTTCTCCATCCAGTCCTTGCCGTCGAGGATGCGCGCGACCATCATCGAGCTCGCCTGGTCGCCGACGGAGTTGACCGTCGTGGCCGGTGGGTCGATGACGGTGCCGATGATCTGGATGATCGGCAGAGCTGCGGCGGGGAAGCCGTAGAGCGTGATGATCATCAGCTCGCCGATGAACCCGCCTGAGGGGATGCCGGCCATGACCATCCCTGCGAGCAGAGCCACGGCGATGCCGATGAGGATGTTGCCGGGTGTGAAGAAGTCCCGCTGGAAGACGGCGAAGAGGAACGCGATCTTGAGGATCGCAGACAGGCTCGACCCCTCCATATGGATTGTCGCCCCGATCGGAATGATCGTCTCCCTGATGTCGCGGGGGACTCCGATGCGCTCGCCGGCACGCAGGTTCGCAGGGATCGCCGCCACCGAGGAGGACGTGCCCAGAGAGATCGCCGTCGGCTCGATGATGTTCGACCAGAACTTCGTGACACCTCGGCGACCTCCGGCGAGGAACGCATAGAGCGTGAATGCGGCGACGAAGTAGATGATCGCCACGGGATAGTAGACGAGGAAGGCGCGGACGTAGTCGCCGACGAGCTGAGCCCCGAGTTCGCCGATGAGAGCGGCGAAGTAGGCACCCAGGCCGATCGGGGCGTAGTACATGATGATCGAGGTGAACCGGAGGAACACCTCGGAGCCCGATTCGAGGAATGCGGCGAAGGGCTTGCCCTTCTCACCGATGCTGCTGGTGGTGATGCCGACGATGACGGCGAAGACGATGAGGGCGAGCATGTGCTCGGCCGACAGGATCTTCGTGAAATCGTCGACGACGAAGGTCTGGACGAGCTGGTCGCCGATGGAACCGACCTCCTCGACGTCCTTCGGCTGTGTCATCTCGACCTGTACGCCCTCGGTGGCTTTCGTGATCCACAGGGCGGCGACCATGACGAGCGAGGCGATGATGCCGGTGACGGCGAAGACTCCGAGCATTCCGCCGAGGATTGTGCCCAGGCGTTTGGCTGAGGACATCCCCGCCACGGCCGAGGAGATGGAGAAGAAGACGAGGGGAACGACGAGGGTGAACATCATGTTGATGAACAGCGTGCCGAACGGTTTGATGACGGTCGCACTCTCGCCGAAGATCAGCCCGATGATCGCGCCGATGACGACACCGGTGAGGATGAAGAGCGGGAAGCGGTAGTTGCGCAGGATCCGGGCGAGCCTCGAGCCGGATCGTGAGTCAGCGGCGGTGTCCGCGTCGGTGGGGGAGGCCATAGGGTCTGCCTTTCACGTAGTGCGTTCTGCCGGAGCGATCCTACTGGTCGGGATGAGCTGGTGCGCACACATCTTGTCAGGAAGGAAAGTTGCGCTCTCTACACTGAACGAACGATTAGTCTAGACTGAGGAACGTGACTGAAGAGAACCCAGGCAACGGCGCCGAACCGACCGCCCCGGAATCCCTCCTGTCGGCCAGGGACATCGGATTCCTCCTCTACGACTGGCTCAAGGTCGACGAACTGACCGACAGGGACCGCTTCTCCGACCACTCTCGTGAGGTCTTCGACTCGCTCCTGTCAGCGAGCGAGGACCTGGCCAAGGCGAGCTTCGCCACGCACTCGCGCAAGTCCGACCTCAACGAACCGACCTTCGACGGACAGAGGGTGACCCTGATCCCGGAGATCAAAGCGGCCCTCGACCAATTTGCCGACATCGGGCTGCTGTCGGCGACGATGGACGACGAGGTCGGTGGAATCCAGCTGCCGCAGACGGTGGCGAAGGCGTGCTTCGTATGGTTCCAGGCCGCCAATATCGCCACCTCCAGCTACCCGATGCTGACCATGGCGAACGCGAATCTGCTGCGCGAGTACGCTGATCCCGCTCTCGTGGAGCGGTATGTCGGCCCCGAGCTCGACGGGCGGTTCTTCGGCACCATGTGCCTGTCTGAACCCGAGGTCGGTTCCTCCTTGGGTGACGTCACGACGAAGGCCGTGCCCGATCCCGCCGGCAGCGATGGCGCGTTCCGCATCCACGGCACGAAGATGTGGATCTCCGGCGGCGATCACGAACTCTCGGACAACATCGTCCACCTCGTCCTCGCCCGCGCCGAAGGCGACGGACCGGGCACGAAAGGGCTGAGCCTCTTCCTCGTTCCGAAGTTCCTCGTCGAAGCCGACGGCAGCCTCGGCGAGCGCAACGACGTCGTCCTGGCTGGTCTCAACCACAAGATGGGCTGGCGGGGAACGACGAACACGCTGCTCAACTTCGGTGAGGGCACCCACCGCCCTGCCGGTTCCGCGGGTGCGATCGGCTACCTCGTGGGGGAGCGCGGGCAGGGCCTGACCTGCATGTTCCACATGATGAACGAGGCGCGCATCGGTGTCGGGGCCGGCGCCGTCGCACTGGGCTACCGCGGATATCTCGACGCCCTGGCCTATGCCCGTGACCGTCGACAGGGCCGACCCGACGGAGCGAAGGGCACGGATGCCGGCCAGGTTCCGATCGTCGAGCACGCCGACGTCCGGCGCATGCTGCTGGCGTCGAAGAGCTACGTCGAAGGCGGGCTCGGCCTCATCCTCTACGCCGCACGTCTGCTCGACGAATCCGAGACCGCGCCCGAGGCAGCCGACCGTGATCGTGCGGCGCTGCTGCTCGACGTGCTTACCCCGATCGTCAAGACCTGGCCGAGCGTGTGGTGCCTCAAGGCCAACGATCACGCGATTCAGGTGCTCGGCGGTGCCGGATACACCCGCGACCACGACGTCGAACAGCTCTACCGCGACAACCGACTCAACCCGATCCATGAAGGCACCCACGGCATCCAGGCCAAGGATCTGCTCGGTCGGAAGATGATCATGGCCCGCGGTGCCGGGCTGACGACCCTCCTCGAGCGGATGCAAGAGACCGTCGCCGAGGCGGCCGAGACATCCGCATGGTACGCCGAAGCCGCGGCGCTGTGTGCCGCCGTCGAGCGGATCGGAACCGTCACCGCGACCGTCTGGGCCGAGCAGGATCCCACCCTCGCGTTGGAGAATGCGTGGACCTATCTCGAGGCCGTCGGGCACACCGTCATCGCCTGGCTGTGGTTGGAGCAGGGAATGGCCGCCGAGGTGACCGCCCGGCACCGCGGTGACTCACCGTTCCTGCGCGGCAAGATCGCAACGGCCAGATACTTCTTCACCCATGAGCTGCCGCTGACCGGGCCGTGGTTCGACCTCGTCGAAGCCCGCACGACGACGTTTCGCGACCTCGAAGACTCGTGGCTGTGACGCAGTGTCAGCGGTGACGCGCTGCTGGGATGTTCAGCTTCTCAATGGCGGCACTCTTCGATCGACGTTCATGATGATCCGCAGGAACAGTCCACCGGCCAACAGGCCCCCGACGAGGTCGGTGACCCAATGCCATCCGAGGGCGAACGACACAGCGACCGAGTTCACGCTGACCGCTGCGACTGCCCACCACAGCAGTCGAACGGTCCGGGTGGAGGCGCTGCTGTAGGTGGCGATGAGGTAGGCGACCGTGCCGTAGATGAGCACCGCCTCGGCGGCGTGACCGGAGGGGTAGCTGATTCCGCGCCCGCCGAGGTCGAGCAGACCGCCCTGGAAGAATCGGGGGTCGTGCAGCGTCGTCGCCGGGCGGGCGAGCAGCAGCTTGAACGATCCGACGCCGAGGTAGAACGCGGCCTCGGCAGCGACGGCGATGACGACCGGCCGCCATGACCGCCGCCGGCGGGCCAGCGTGATCGCCGTGATGACGAGTACCGGAAGGCAGACGGCCTGCCCGGCGATGGGGTCGAGGATGTGCTGGACGAACCAGACGAGATCCTGATTGAAGAGGTAGAGCCACCGGCGGTTGAGCTTGTAGTCCCAGACTCGCAACGGCCCCGCAGCGAGCACGGTGACCACGACGAAGGCCGGGGCCAGAACCCAGATCGAGGTTGCCCGAAGGAGCAGCCCCTGTCGTCGAGCCGTCCGGGGACTGGGTTCGGAGGGGCTGCCGATCGTGTCCTTCGATTCGACATAAGACTCAGCAACCATCACTGCTGATCTTAGACGGAGCAGACAATCACTTCTGCGATTGGCGATAAAGAAACGATGAATTCTGCAATGGATTTCGTCGATCCAGCTCGTCTGAACCCTGACGACGACGGTGGCTAGTTCCCCAGTGACCGTGCGCGAGCAGTGATCGACCGGGCCGCGCCCAGGGTCTGAGCGAGGAAACCGCGTCCGAAGAGCCGCACATGGGCGAGCAGCGCGAAGAAGCTGTGCGCAGGCAGGTCCTCCCGCCACCCGGTAGGCATCGGATGAGCCTCCTCGTAGCCGGAGAAGATCTCCTCGAGGAACGGGGTGCCGAAGAGGGCAAGCAGCGCGAGATCCTCCAGACGGTGCCCGCCGTGGGCGGCGGGATCGATGAGCGTGCACCCGTCAGGAGTCCACATGAGGTTGCCGGCCCACAGATCACCATGCACCCGGGCCGGCGCTTCGACCCCGTCGCCGCAGATACCGTCGAAGGCTCCGCTGCGGATCACCGCGATCGCCGAGGCGACCGTGTCCTTCTCATCATCCGTGAGCTGTCCGTCGAGCCAGGTGAGAATCGGTGACAGTCGCTGATCGGCCCAATAGTCGGAGAAGCGCGAGACTGCATCGTTGGCAACGGCGAACGGGGCGTCGAGGGGACCGAAGAACGCCGACTCGGACGGCGACCAGCCGAACCCAGGAGCACCGGCATCATGGAGCCGTGCGAGCCCGCGGCCGAACACCGCGGCAGCATCCGCGTCGGGCCCGACCTCCTCGAGGCGTTCGAGCCGCAGGTGATCTGCACCGACGTCGATGACCTCGACGACGGGGATCACCCCCGGTTCGGCCAACCACTTCAGCCCGGCCGCCTCGGCGGCGAAGAAACCCTCCGGTGCGTCGCTGTGACTCTTGAGGTGATGGACGTTCATAACTCCAGGTTAGCGCTCGCCAGCTCTGCGGTCAGGTGTGTAGTTCGGCGATGAGTCCCGCCGCCTCGGCGACGAGTTCGGCATTGCCCGTCGCCTGGCTGCCGTCGATGAGTACGGGCGTGTCCTCGAGACCGGTCCGCACCGCGTGCCCGCGCCGGATCGCACGGGCATTGACGACCCAGGATGCGATTCCGTCACCGTGGTGGACCTGCGGCAGAGCGATCCGTGCCTCGGTGAGGACCTGCTCGATCGCCGCCGCATGCGCGATCGCGGCATCCGGATCGGAATCACCGGGTTCGATGAGCACCCTGTGACAGGATGCGGCCAGACCCGAGTCGACGAAAGCCGAGGCATCATCGAGTTCGAGCAGTCCTGCTTCGATCCGGACGCCGCGGCCCAGGAGCAGTTCGCAGAGCGCGACGATCCCGGTCTCACCCTGATTCGCGCTGACGAGATCGGGCAGCTCCGTCCATTCTGCGATCTGAGCCGAGCGTCGTTCGGGGTCGGGTTCGATCTCGGCGGCGGTGCTCAGGGAGATCGGCACGCCCGGGCACGCGCGGCGCACAGCCCTGATCGTCTCGGCCGTGACCGCCGCGTCGAACGTCTGCCTGCCCGCGTCGTCGAAGGGATGGAGATGAACCACCTCGGCGCCGGCAGCCACGGCCGCGCCGGCTTCTGCGGCGATCGTCTCCGGGGTGCGCGGGGCCGCCGGATGATCGCGGCCGCCGTTGAGAGCGACGTGCAGCCGTGGAACTGACGAAGATTGTGCGTTCATCTCCTCACCTTCTCGCACTCACGGCACCGAGTACAGCCGACATCGTAAAGTGGTGCGACAAGGAGAATCGATGCAGAGAGGTGCACACGTGAACGCAGCGGTCGACGGTAAGGACGGCAGCCTCGGCGATGGTGCTCACTCCTGCTGCGCACCCGCGGTCGAACGCCCCGGAGTCGGCGGCGCGGGTGCGACGATGCCGACTGCACATGCCACCGGGGCCCTCGCCTTCAGCTTCGACTTCGTCACGACAGGTGGGACCTTCGATATGGGGGACCCGTTCGGCGACGGTCATCCGGCAGACGGGGAGGGGCCCCGCCACCGCGTGAGACTCAGTGACTACGAGATCGCTGCGACGACGGTGACGAATGACGACTTCGCTCACTTCGTCTCGGCGACCGGTTTCGTCACCACCGCGGAGAGGCTGGGCACATCGGCGGTGTTCGCGATGCTGCTCGAGGACAATCCGCAGGCATCGAGTCACATCCTCGGCCGGGCACCTGGCGTGCCTTGGTGGGTGGAGGTCTCCGGAGCACACTGGGCGGCGCCCGAAGGACCCGGCTCCGATGTCACCGACCGGCGTGACCATCCCGTCGTCCACGTCAGCTGGGAGGACGCGGTCGCCTACTGTGCCTGGTCGGGCACCCGACTGCCGAGCGAAGCCGAATGGGAATGCGCCGCCCGCGGGGGACTCAAGGGGCGTCGCTACCCATGGGGCAACCGGGTGCTCATCGACGGAGACTGGAACTGCAACATCTGGCAGGGAGAGTTCCCGAGCACCAACACCCGCGATGACGGGTACATCGGGACCGCGCCGGCCAGACACTTCGCCCCGAACGGCCTGGGGCTGTACAACACCGTCGGGAACGTGTGGGAATGGTGCGCCGACTACTTCGACCGCGATTACTACCACCGCTCGCCGCAGATCGACCCACGCGGTCCCGAGACGGGGGAGAAGAGGATCATGCGCGGAGGATCCTTCCTCTGCCACGACTCGTACTGCAACCGCTATCGCGTGGCGGCCCGGTCATCGAACACTCCGGACTCCTCGGCCTCGAACATCGGCTTCCGGGTGGTCCGGGACGTCTGACGGCGCTGCGATGATCAGCTCAGCAGATCGCGTTCGAGGCGTGCCATGAGACGCTGCGTCTCCTCACTGAGCGCATCGAGAGTGAAGCGGATCGTCAGACGTTCCTCGGCGCCGGCACGGGTGACCGCCGAGATGTGTCGGGTCGGAGCATTCTCCCCGCTGAGCGGGATCCGGCGAACCGGATGGAGGTCCTGGGACCGCGAGAGCCGAGAGGCCACACAGATGCCGAATCCGCTGTGCACGAGGGCGGTGCCGGTGTTCCAGTCGTTGGCATAGTGGCCGACGATCGGGGTGAACCCCGCCGCCGTGCAGCTGGCCATGACCAGCTGGTGGTAGGTGGTGCCGGGCCGGCCGAGGATCCACGTCTGCGAGGCCGTGTCGGCGATCGTCACCGACTCCCGTTCGGCCAGCGGATGGTCGAGGGGCACCATGAGGTCGAGGGGGTCGTCGATGAGGAAACGCTGGTGGAACCGTGCATCCGCTCCAGCCGGTATGTCGGAGGTGGCTACGACCACGCCGACATCGGCATCCCCTGCGAGCAGGAAGTCGAAGCATTCGCCGGGCTCGGCCTCGATCGTCTGAGTCCGAAGCCGAGGGAAACGCTCATTCAGCGCCTTCATCGTCGGCGGCAGGAGCAGTCCGGCGGCGGTGGAGAACCCACAGAGCCCGATCGAGCCGGCGACCTCGTCGGAGTGTTCGCCCAGCTCGGCCAGGGCGCGTTCCCATTCGGTCGACATGGCATCGACATGACGCAGCAGCGACAGGGCGGCCGCGGTCAGGCGGATGGTCCGCCCCCGCTGTTCGAGCAGCGTGACTCCGAGTTCGGCGGCGAGCTGTCTGATCTGGTGGGAGACCGTCGACGGCGAATAGTGCAGCGCGTGTGCCGCCGCGGTCACTGTGCCGTGTCGATCGATCATGCTGAGCATCACCAGCCGGTTGTCAATCATGCGATCCTATCGAACGATGTGGTGCTGTTTCCTGCGATAGACAACACTACTCCATGGCCCCATCATGGATGGTGGAGGCCGAATCGGCTCCCTTTTCAGTCCATCGGACGCACAGTTCTCAGTGAGAGAGTGAGGTTCTGCTTGCCCGAATACGCGAAGATCAGAGGATCGAGGCGACAGCTGTGGATCGGCGCGATCGTGCTGTTCGGACTCTCCGCGGCGGCCAACCTCGCCAGCCCGCTCTATCCCCTGTTTCAGCAGTCCCTGGGGATGTCGGATCCGACGATGACCGCGCTGTATGCGACCTATGTGCTCAGCTGCCTGCCGTCCCTGCTCCTCTTCGGTTCGGCCGCCGACGCCTTCGGTCGCAGACCTGTGCTCGTCGTGGCAATCGTTCTCGTCATCCTCGGCACGACGCTGTTCGGCCTCACCTCGGGCGAAGTCATCGGCCTCTTCCTTGGGCGGATGCTCATCGGCATCGGACTCGGACTGGGCACGGGTGCGGGCATCGCGCTCATGGTCGAGGCTTCTCCGGCCCGGCGCGCCTGGCTCGGGTCGACACTGGCGACCATGGCCTTCGTCCTCGGCGCGGGAGCCGGTCCGATCCTGTCCGGAGCGATCGCCCAGTACGCCGAGGCGCCGCTGGTCACCCCGTTCGTCGTCATGGCTGCCTTCCTCACAGTCTCCGCCGTCCTCGCCGCGGTCATGCCGCTGCACCGGCCGTTCACCCGTCAGCGGTGGCGGCCGACCTGGCCGGCGGTGCCCGGCCCCATGCGGGTGAGTTTCAACATCGCCGCCATCACGGGTTTCATCGGCTGGGCCGCACTCGGACTCTTCCTCGCGCTGCTGCCCTCGATGGCCGCGGAGATCCTGCCGACCTCAGGTCCCCTGGCCTCCGGGCTCATCGTCGGAGCCCTCCTCGTCGTGTCGACGGGCAGCCATCTGCTGGCCCCGAAGTTCCGGCCCCGCGCCGCCCAGACGCTCGGACTCATGTTCATGGGCCTCGGAGCCGCACTGCTGCTGAGCTCGAATCTGCCCGAGCTCGGGGACGCCACGGTGACCACGCTCATGGCCATCGCCGCTGCGACCACCGGGTTCGGACACGGGCTCAGCTACTGGGGAGCCAACCGCGAGATCGACGATCTCACGCCGCCGCGCAACCGTGCGGGCATCACGGCCGCTCTCTATCTCGCCTTCTACGCCGGAGCCGGAGCGCCCGCGGTGCTCGTCGGCGCACTGTCGCTGACAATGAGGCTCGTCGACGCGATCATGATCGTCACCCTCGTGCTTCTGCTCACGACGATCGCGTTCATTCCCGTCCCCAGCCTGGCGCTGACGACGATCCGACAGTCACGAAGCGGCAAGGGGCAGGTACAGGCAGCGGAGCCGTTGCGGACCTCGGAGCCGGTGCGGACATCTGTGCCTGTCAGCTTTGGTGGGGGACTAGGATCGGGAGAGCCCATCGATCCGATCCGAGGACACGAGAATGACATCGTCAGCACCCGAATCGACCGTGACAGCGCTGCCGGAGGGACTGGAGGATCGACTCGTCGCCTGGCGACGTGACTTCCATCGGTTCGCCGAACCGGGATGGACGGAGTTCCGCACCACCTCGGCGATCATCACCGTGCTGCGCGAGTTGGGCTGGGACACGGTCTTCGGCCCTGAGCTCCACGACGCGAATGAGCGTTTGGGTGTGCCCGCCGCCGAGGTGCTCGCCGCCGAACGTGAACGTGCCGTGGCCCAGGGTGCGGACTCCGAACTCGTCGAGGCGATGGGCGACGGATTCACCGGTGTCCTCGGCATCCTGGAGACAGGTCGCCCGGGCCCAATCGTGTGCTTCCGCTTCGACATCGACTCCAACGACCTCGTCGAATCGCAGGATCAAGCGCACCGCCCCTTCGCCGAGGGATTCTCCTCGGTCAACGAGGCGGCCATGCACGGGTGTGGCCACGATGGGCACGCGGCGATCGGACTCGGACTCGCCACCGTCCTCAGCGACAGTCTTGAGGCATTGACCGGGACGGTGAAGATCATCTTCCAACCCGCCGAGGAGGGGGTCCGCGGGGCGCATTCGATCGTTGCCGCCGGCTGGTTCGACGATGTCGACCTCTTCGTCGCCACCCACTTGAAGTCCGATGACGGCAAGGGGAACATCGTCACCGGGTCCGACGGATACCTCGCCAGCACGAAGTTCGACGTCACCTTCACGGGAGTCGGATCCCACGCCGGCGGGGATCCCGAGAGGGGCAGGAACGCCCTGCTCGCAGCCGCCTCGGCGACACTCGGTCTCCACGCGATCCCACGCCATTCGGCCGGCGCCAGCCGAATCAACGTCGGCACCTTCTGTGCGGGGGAGGGCCGCAACGTGGTGCCCCGGGCGGCGACGATCCGTGTCGAGACTCGGGGACAGACGAGCGAGATCAACGAGTTCATGTTCGCCCGCGCCGAGGACGTCATCGCGGGAGCCGCGCGGATGCAGGGAGTCGACTGCACACTCACGGTCGTCGGACGTGCCGACCGCGAGGACCCGAGCCCCGAACTCCTGCCCTTCATCCGCGAGAGCTTCACAGGAGTCCCCGGAGTCGCCGAGATCCGCGATTCGAGCGGCGTCGGAGGTTCGGAGGACGCCACGGCCATGATGAAGCGGGTGAAGGAGCGCGGGGGACTGGCCACCTACGTTCAGATCGGCATGGATACGACCGCCGGCCACCACACCGAGGACTTCGACGTCGACGAGGACATGCTCGGCCTCGGGGTCCTCGCCGAAGCCAGGATCGCCCTGGGCACACCGGCGTTCCTCGCTGCGCAAGCGCCCGAGTCGACCACGTGAGAGCGCCCGACAGACTCATGTGAATGTCGAGAATCACCCGCCCTGACCTGCGTTTCCTCATCGTCTCCACCGGCCATACGCCGGGCCGCGTGAACCGTCCCATCGGTCGCATCGGGTGTCAGGGGGCGACGTTGTCGAGTTCGGCGACGTCCTGGTCGGTGAGGGAGACGCTTGCGCCGGCGATGTTTTCGCGTAGGTGCGCGGCTTTGGAGGTGCCGGGGATGAGGAGGATGTTCTTCGAACGCTGCAGCAGCCAGGCAAGAGCGACGGCCATCGGTGTCGCTTCCAGGCGGTTCGCTACGGCGGTGAGGGCATCAGCTTGCACGGGGGTGAACCCGCCGAGTGGGAAGAACGGGACGTAGGCGATGCCGTTGACAGCGAGGTCGTCGACGAGCCGGTCGTCCCACCGGCTGGCGAGGTTGTACAGGTTCTGCACGCAGACGATCGGTGTGACCGCGCGGGCTTCGGCGACCTGCTCGGCGGTGACATTGCTGACACCGAGCTGTCCTATCAGGCCCTCCTGTTGGAGGCCGGCGAGTGTTTCCATGGCCTCGGTGATCGAGCCGGACTGAGGGCCATTGGCGTCGCCCATGCGCATATTCACGAGGTCGAGACGCTCGACTCCCAGTGATTCCAGGTTATCGTGAACCTGCGCACGCAGATCCGCAGGCGTGCGTGCGGTCGGCCAGCCACCCTCGGCATCACGATTCGCGCCGACCTTCGTCGCGATCATGACCGCTTCCGGATACGGGTGCAGCGCCTCCCGGATGATCTGGTTGGTCACCCGGGGCCCGTAGGCAGCGCTCGTGTCAATGTGCGTGATGCCCTGCTCGACGGCATCGCGAAGCACGGCGATCGCGCCATCATGGTCGGCCGGAGGCCCCATCGCCGAGGGTCCTGCAAGTTGCATCGCCCCGTAGCCGAAGCGGGTGACGGTGCGGTCGACGAGATTCCAGGTGCCGCCGGGGAGGGTGGTTGATGCGATGGTCATCGAGTCATGTCCTTCTTGTTGAATCGTGGGCTGGTGGTACGCCCCTTCCTGTATCAGTATTGGAAAGTAACTCTCCAGAGGGAAGTACGCACTTCAGAGTGCGTTACTCCCCCATAACCGAAAGGTGGTCAACATGACGACGACCGCAGCCGACAAACGCGAGCAGGACAAGAATGCGTATAACGCGTTCCTCGCGGTGTGTCCGAGTCGTCAGCTCCTCGACCGGATCGCCAACAAATGGGTCGCGCTCATCCTCTGCGCTCTCGGAGGCGACGGCACCGGCGGTACCGGAGAGCCGACATCGATGCGGTACTCCGAACTCTCCCGCCTCATCGCGGGCGTAAGCCAGAAGATGCTCACCCAAACTCTCCGATCCCTCGAACGAGACGGCCTCATCACCCGCACGGTCACCCCGACGGTCCCCGTCACCGTCGACTACGCACTCACCGACCTCGGCCTGTCGCTCCACCACACCACACGCCAGCTCCGGGCCTGGGCCCAGGAGCATATGGATGCCGTTCAAACCCATCGCGATATCTACGACACCCAGGACTGATCCCGTTCGTTACTGCGGAGCGGGATATGCCCCTGCGCATCGCCAGCGCTTGACATTGAGGAACGGGAACTTCCAGACCGACGGGACTATGTGAGGCGAACGCGCCGAGGCGGCTGGTTCAGGTCGAGACGGCTGGTTCAGGTCGCGACCCACGTCGGAACCGCGGCCACCACCCAGGCCAGGCCCGGGCCGATGAGGCACATGAGGCCCGCATAGCCGATCATCTGCCGGTAGTAGCGGTCACGGATCGACGCATCGACATTGGCCAGCAGCATCGCACCGTTGGTCGAGAACGGACTGATGTCGACGATGGTGGCCGCGATCGCCAGTGCCGCGACGAAGCCGCCGACATGGACGTCTCCGGATTCGAGGAACGGCACGGCCAAGGCGATGACGACGCCGATGATCGCCAGGGATGACGCCAGCGCCGAGATGAGGCCGGACATGTAGAACAGCAGCAGCGCGGCCAGCAGCGGAATGCCGATCGAGGAGATTCCCGCCGAGACCCATTCGACGGTGCCCGCCTCCTGCAACACGGCGATATAGGTGAGCACACCGGTGATGAGGACGACGACTGACCAGGAGACCTTCGACATCGCCGCCTTGCCGGCTGCCGGGTTGATCATGGCGAGGACGATCGCGATCGTGATGGTGACGAATCCGACGTCCCAGCCGAAGGCGATCACGGAGACGGCCATGGCGGCGAGGCCGATGAGAGTCGGGATCTGTGAGCGGGAGAGCCGGACCTGCGCCTCATCCTCGGCGTGTTCCTGGTCTTCGGCTTCGGCACGCAGGCCCGGGCGCCTGCGCAGGACGAGGTAGACGACGAGGGCGAAGGCGAAGTTGAACAGCAGCGGGGCGAGGAACAGCGACAGCGGCGTCGGGGTCAGCCCGTTCTTCGCGAGATAGTCGCTGATGAAGATGCCGTAGACGCTGATGGGGGAGAACGCTCCCGCCAGCGCACCGTGGACGACGAGGAGGCCGGTCATGAACTGGTTGATCCGGTTCCGGCGCGCGAACGTCAGGGCCAGCGGCGCGATGATGGCCACGGCGAAGAGCGCGCCGAGGGCGATGAGGACGGCAGTGAGTGCGAAGAAGATCCACGGCATGAGGGAGACCCGACCGCCGACGAGCCTGACGCACCAGTGGACGATGACCTCGATGACACCGTTGTTCTGAGCGAAGCCGAACAGATACGTCAGCCCCAGAAGAGTGAGGAACAGATCGACCGGGAACCCGGAGAGGAACTCCTCGGGAGCCTGATGGAGGACGAGGCCGCCGACCCCGGCCGCGGCGATGAAACCGAGGAGACCCATATTCAGATCTCTCCAGGTTCCGATGACGAACATCAGTCCGAGGACGATGATGCAGATCAGTTCCGGACTCATCCCAGTCTCTTCTCCCTCGCGCTCGATCACGCGCAATCGTACGCGCTCCCTACCTGCATGCCAGGTGGTACTACTCTACGGTCGATCTCACACTGTGACCGCCGCGTCTCGCAATGCGTCCCTTGTGTTCCCGGGCGGATAAACAGGTGGTCAAACGCTCCACGCTGGACAGTGCGCTGGATCACCAGAGAGCTAGAGTGTCACCCAATCGCCCCATCCCACCCCGTCGAAAGGCAGCGATCTCATGTCCGAAGACGCACCCGAGACACCCGCCGAGGCCGACACCGGCGCCGAGGCGGTCCCGCAGTGAACTGGTACCGCAGGCTCGAGGACCGACTGGAGTCCGGCAGCGACGATTCCGGAGTCATCCGCGGTGCCTTCGGTGCCAAAGGCAGCTATCTGCCCGTCGCCGTCAACGTCATCATCCTCATGGGATGGTCGTGGGTGCAGGCCATGCTGGCGGGCATCAGCGTCAACTACGTCGTCGAGCAGACCACCGGCTTCTCCAACCCGATCCTCTTCTCCGTCCTCTGTCAGGCCCTCGTCGTCGGTCTGGCCATCCTCGGCCACGAAGGCATCGAGAAGGCCGAACCCTGGTTCGCTCTGCTCATCCTCCTCGTCATGGCGTTCGTCTTCGTCACGGCCTTCACCGGGCACGCACCGAGCGAGTATGTGCAGATGAGCGCCGACCCCTCGCTCGAATTCACCCCGGCCCTCGCCCTCGACATCGTCATCTCCACCGCGATCTCGTGGACCGTGCTCTCCGGGGATCTCAACCGGCTCGCAAAGAGCCAGCGCGCGGGCGTCGTCGGCTCAGGATTGGGCTACTTCACCTCGACGGTGCTCGCCATGGTCCTCGGTCTCACGGCCTTCAGCTATATCCTCATCGACCGAAACGGATCGGCCGGGTCCGGCGACACCGGTGACTGGCCTGCGGCCTTCGACCCGACCGGGCTTGCCGACGAATTCGGCTGGGCGCTGGCCATCGTCATCTTCCTCTCCGTGATGGCGACGAACACGATGGTCGTCTACGGAATGGTCAACTCGGTGGTGGGGGCGCAGAGCCGGACCCGGTTGCGCTTCCTCCCTGTCGCTCTGGTGCTCGGGGCGATCTCGATCATCGGCTCGACCTGGTTGGCCCTGCTCGATCAGTACACCGACTTCCTCACGATGATCGGGGCCTTCTTCGTCCCCGTCTTCGCGATCCTCATCGTCGACTACTACATCATCAAACGTCGCGTCTACACCCGCGACATCCTCCGCGACTCCGGCGGACTCTACTCGTATGCCCGCGGCATCAATTGGGTCGCGGTGGTCGTGTGGGTGGTCGGGGCGCTCGTGTCCTACCTGCTCACCTACGCCTATCCGAGCCCCGTGGGCGCGACGATCCCGTCGTTCATCGCCTCATTCGCGCTCTACCTCGGACTCTCCTGGCACACGAGGGGCCGGTTCGCAGCCGTGTCCGCGGGTCACCTCTCAGCCCAGGTCTGAGATCCGCCCGGCTCTGAGCTCTGCCGTGGTCCGAGAACTACCCCTCGCTCGGGTACATCTGACGTTCGAGCTCAGGGAAGAGCGTGCGGACGTATTGGTCCGTGAGGTGGTTCCAGTCGCGGTAGACGAGCACATTGCCCACGACCGGTCGGATCGCATCGTCAGCGGTCAGGGCCGGAGTGAGATCGAGGTGGACGATCCCATCCTCGGTCAGCGCCGCCTCGGCGGGGTTGGGGCTGTCCGCACCGGTCGCGGACGCGACGGCGCAGGCCTCCTCATCTCCGTGCTGGACGATGCAGGCGCGAGGATCGACCTGCTCTCCGCGCTCGTCGGTCAGCCACGGATTGTCGCGGATGGCGAAGACCGGGATGTCGGCGGCGGCGATGCGGGTGAAGACCTCCCGGTATTCCTCGGGCACATAGTCCGTGAACGCGGATTGGCCACCTCGGGGACGGGTCGAGACCATGAACACCCCCTCGCTGGGAGGCTCCTCCGTGATGTGCTCTAAGACCTTCTCCGACCAGGTGTCGCACTCCGGGTCGTCGGGACCGCCGTAGCGCAGCGGGCATCCCGCACGGAGGAATGGGACGATGCGGATCCCACGGTCTCTGCCGATCCGGTCGAGCGCGCCGAGCCACTGTTCGCTGTGCGATCCGCCGACGACGTAGAGCTCCTTCGCCGAGGTGGGGTCCCCGTATTCGCAGGCCGATCCATCGGCGCCGACGGTCGTGATCTCGTTGCCGGGTTTGTCGGTCACGCATGAGTCGGCCGTGGCCGGCGGCATCATGTCCGTGCGGTCGACGAGGCTGGGGTAGACAGGCACGTCCGAGCGGGGGACAACGCCGTCGAGCAGTTCGGCGGCACCGGGATAGGAGTCAGCCCGACCCTCGGCGATGACCTCGGCGATCCTGTCCTCGTCGGCGCGTTTCTGCGCGGTCGCCGCTGCTGTCACGGCGTGGGGTGAGAGGACGAGGAGGGCGGAGCCTGCGGCGACTGCGACCATCGGCGCCCGGCGTGCCCCTGCCGGGCGCGGCGGTGTGTCCGGCTGACGCGGCGCACCGGACCCGGCGGGGGCTGGGAGAGGGCGGGACGAGTGAAGCTGGCGCAGCGGCAGTTCGATGAACCGGTGGGTCAGCCAGGCGGCACCGAGGGAGACGAGGATGACGGGAATCCCGAGCCGGGGATCCTTCGCCTCGAGCCCGGTGGCCTTGACGCCGAGGATGAGCAGCGGCCAGTGCCACAGGTAGAGGCTGTAGGCGAGTCGGCCGAGTGTGATCGCCGGTGGCGACTCGAGACACCGGATGATCACGCTCCCTGATTCGCCGATGCCGGCGAGGACCAGGCAGAGCGCGCCGAGGATGGGGACGAGCGCGAGGGGACCGGGGAACTGCTCGGCTCCGTCGAAGAGGAACCCCACGGAGAGGATGAGCGCGAGCCCGAGCCACGCAAGAACCGTTCTCAGCGCTGCGGGCACTCGGGCGGAGAAGATGACGAGTCCGAGCAGTCCTCCGGTCCCGATCTCCCAGAACCGTGAGAACGTCGAGTAATAGTTCATCGCCTGCTGCCCGGAGAGATTGAGCCAGCTCGCGTACGCCAGGGACGCGAGCGTGAGGACGAGGAGGACGATGACGACGCCACGCTGCCACCCACGGGTCCGCACATTCGCGATCCGGGTCCCGAAACGGCTCGCCGCGATCACGAGGGCGAGGACGAAGAGGTACGACTGGAGCTGAACGGACATCGACCACAGGTGCTGGAACGGCGTGGTCGTGGCCCCGGCGGCATCGTAGTCGGCTTCGACGCCGATGAGTCGCCAGTTGAGGACATGGAGCACAGACGCGGAGGCGTCGGCGAAGAGCGAGCTCAGCTCCACTCGCGAGTAGAGGAGGAGAACGCCGATCGTACTCGCCCCGACCACGGTGACCAGTGCCGGCAGCAGCCGCCGCAGAATCCGGGTCAGAGACCGCAGGGGGTTGCGCCCGTGAGGGTTCGCGGCGTTCTGCAGCTGTGAGGACACCAGCAGGAGACCGCCGACGAAGAGGAAGACGTCGACGCCGGAGGACACCTTGCCGACGAAGACATGGAAGATGACGACGAGCGCGATCGCCAGACCGCGGATTCCGTCGAGGTGGGCGTAGTGGCTCCTCGCCTGTGCAGGTGGGGTCATACTCTCACGCGGGTCGTCGGGACGGGCGGTGCAGGCGGACGGCGGATGTGGCTCGCCGAATGGAGACGCCGAACCTGCGCGCCCACCATGATACGCGAGTTCCTCGGTGAGGGCGGGGCGCGCGCGTTTGCTACTGTCGACGTGACGACGCGCGCCGGGTTCGATGATCCCCAGGATCGACCGGGATCGCAGAAAGGGAACCTGCAGACGTGGTGATCAGCCGACTCTTCGACAGATTGCTGCCTCCCGACCGTTCGCTCGATCCCCGGGCCTTGGCATGGGTGGCGGTGATCCTCGCCGCCATCGCGATGCTCGCGATCGAATCCTCGATCGCCGTCGGCGTCTACGGAGCACCGGTCGCGCTCGCCTTCGCCCTCAGCCTCGTCCACGTCGGCTGCCTGCCGCTGGCGATGCTGCGTCCCCTCTTCGCCACGATCACCTCGGCGCTCGTCTGCGGGGTTCTCCCGCTGCTGGCTCCCACGGCGGTCGGACTGCCGTGGCCGTGGACGGTGCCGATGATGATCACCCAGGTCCTCGTCATCCTCATCGTCGGACTCCGGGCACATTGGGGTGTCGCCCTCGGTGCTCTGCTCGGCAGTATCGCGGCCTCCTCGGCTGCGGCCGCGGTCGGCCATTTCCTGCTCGAGATCCGCCGGTCGGAATCGACCGTCGTGACCATCGTCGTCTTCTCGTGCATCGCGGGCGGGGTCTACGTCGCCGCGGTCATCGTCCGGCAGTGGAATCTCATCCGGTCCCAGCTCGTCCGGGAGAAGGAGAACACAGCGGTCGAGCACTCGAAGCGGGTCGCGGTCGAGGAGAAGACGCGCATCGCCCGGGAGCTGCACGACATCGTCGCCCACAGCATGTCGATCATCAACATCCAGGCCTCGAGCGCCCCGTTCCGCCACGCCGGCATCGACGCCGAGGTGGCCGAGGAGTTCGAGACGATCTCGGTCTCGGCCCGACACGCCCTCACGGAGATGCGAGGCCTCCTCAGCGTGCTGCGCAACGACGACTCCGGCCATGAACTCGCCCCGCAACCGCGGTTCTCTGAAATCGGAGACCTCATCAGTCAGGCTCAGCAGGCTGGGATCCACGTGCGCCTCCGTCAGCACGGAGACGACGTCGGCTCCGGACTGCGCGAGAGCACGGGACTGGCGGGATACCGCATCGTCCAGGAGGCATTGAGCAACGCCGTGCGCCACATCCGCGACCCGGAGATCGACGTCGATGTCTACGGCGACGGTCACACAATGACGATCAGCGTCGTCAACACCCGCGGCAATGGCCCGGCAGAACCGGTCGGGCACTCATCCGATCAAGGGCAGGGACTGATCGGCATGCGCGAGCGAGCCGCCTCGGTGGGTGGACAGCTCCGCAGCGGATGGACTCCCGGGAACACGTACGAAGTGGTGGCGACCCTGCCACTCGACCCCGAAACCGACGACGGAGAGGAGCGGTCATGATCCGCGTACTCATCACCGACGATCAGGCGATGGTGCGCGCCGGTTTCGCCGCGCTGCTCGGCGCCCACCCTGACATCGACGTGGTCGGTCAGGCCCAGGACGGCGCCGAGGGTGTGGCCATGGCCGCCGACCTGCGACCCGACGTCATCCTCATGGATGTGCGCATGCCGCTCATGGACGGCATCGAAGCGACGCGAGCGATCATCGCCGAGGCGGCCGGCCGTGACGCAGGCGGCCGTGACGCAGGCGGGGAGTCCGTGAGCCGCGAACCGCGGATCATCATGCTCACGACCTTCGACATCGATGACTACGTCTTCGATGCGATCCGCGCCGGGGCCAGCGGCTTCCTGCTCAAGGACGCCCCACCCGATGAGCTCGCCGAGGCGGTGCGAGTGGTGGCCGCAGGGGAGGGGCTGCTCGCTCCGAGCGTCACCCGTCGCGTCATCGAACACTTCGCCGCCGGGCCGCAGGCCCCGAGTCTCACTGCCCTGCCCGAGCTCACCGACCGGGAGCGGGAGATCCTCGTCGAAGTCGCCCGGGGTGCGACGAACAAGGAGATCGCCTCCTCGCTGTGCATCGCCGTGCAGACCGTCAAAACCCACGTCTCACGGATCCTGGGCAAGGTCGGCGCCAGGGATCGCGCCCAGGCCGTCATCGCCGCGTATGAATCGGGTCTCGTCGTCCCCGGCAGTCAGCACTGAGTCTCTCGCGATCGAGGGGTCGCCGACGCAGGGTCTTCGTCCAATCGAGGCTGCGCGGTGACCCCATACCCGGGTAGGGGGTCGAAGACCGCTCTCTGGGGTGACGCGGCGACCACGGTCGATTCTCTACCGTGAGGAGTATGAATCCGACCGATGTCATCAGCACCCCCTTGCCGACTCCGCAGCCCGATGCGGTCACCCGCGCTCAGGTCCTCGAAAACAGGCGTGCCCGGCGCGGCACCGCGCAGCAGGAGTTCACCAGTGACTTCAGCGCCCTGATGGCTCAGGTCAAGGACGCTGGCCTGCTGGCCAGGCGTCCGGGGTGGAACGCGCTGCGCTTCGGCCTGTTGGGCCTAGCGTATGTCGGTGCCTTCGCGATGCTCTTCCTCATCGGCGAGAGCTGGTGGCAGATGGCGACCGCCGTCGTCTTCGGTGTGCTGTTCACCCAGACGGCGTACGTCGCCCACGACGCCGCACACCGGCAGATCTTCACCAGCGGCAAGGTCGGGGAGTGGGTCTCGACGATCATCGGCAACCTCTTCATCGGACTCAGCTACGGATGGTGGCTGAAGAAGCACAATGCCCTCCACCACGCGAACCCGAACAAGGCCGGTGTCGATCCCGACATCGCACCGGGCACCCTCGTCTTCGTCGCCGAGGATGCTCGCGAACGCACCGGCGTGGCCAAATGGTTCGCCGCCCGCCAAGGCTGGGCGTTCTTCCCCCTGCTCACCCTCGCCGGTCTGCAGCTGCACGTGCAGTCGGTCCAGGCGATCCTCCGCGGACAGTCCTCGATCAAACGGCGCTGGACCGAAGGCACTCTCATCGCCATCCGACTCCTCGGCTTCCCGCTGCTGGCGATCTGGGACGCCGGACCGCTCATCGGGCTCGTCTTCGTCATCGTGCAGGTGGTGGTCTTCGGCGTCCACATGGGTGGATCCTTCGCTCCGAACCACAAGGGCCAGCCGATCGTGCCCAAGGACGTGAAGATCGACTTCCTGCGTCGGCAGGCCCTGATGTCACGCAACATCTCCGGCGGTCGCCCGATGGGCTTTCTCATGGGCGGACTGAACTACCAGATCGAACACCACCTGTTCCCCAGCATGCCGAGCGTCAACCTGCACAAGGTGCAGCCGCTCGTCCGCGAATACTGCCGACAGAAGGACATCCCCTACGCGGAGACGACACTGTTCGAGTCCTACCGGATCATCGTCCGCTACCTCAACCGCGTCGGACTCGGCCAGGCCGATCCCTTCGACTGCCCCGTCACCGCACAGTTCCGCTCCCGCTGAACGGGGAACAACCTCGGTGCGGCCGAGCCTCCCCTCACCGAGGTGGGGAACACCCTCAGGGTTTCAGTCACCGAGACGGCGCCGCAGCTCGCGTCAACTCCGACGTCGTCGTCGGGTATGCGAAGACCCTGTCGTCATGTGAGATCGTCGTGGACGCCTGAGACCCACTGTGCATAGCGTTCGGCCGACGTCTGCACGGCGTCATAGGCGCCGTTGGGGATCTGCTGACCGAAATTGCCGTACATCCGATCGAAATCGAGATCGGAGACCGTGGAGGCGATGCGTCTGACGACGGCGGCGGACAACGGCAGAGAGTTCGGGAAACTGCGCATGAACGTCACCCACCCCGTTCGGGGGACGGGGCCGATGGAATCGCCGCTGAGCATAACGCCCGCACCATCCGCACCCGTCCACACGGCGACGGCGCTGCCGGGGAAATGGCCGCCGGTGCGGCGGATGCTGACCCCGGGCAGCGGGGTCGCCTCGTGGAAGTAGGTCGTGATCGTCCTGCCTCGGCGCTGCACCCAGTCGACATCGGCCCGGCAGACGAACACAGGGGCGTCGTCGAAGGCCGCGCTCCATTCCATCTGGGTGCCGAACATGTGCGGGTGACTGGCGGCGATGGCGGCGACTCCGCCGAGCTCGGTGACTGCATCGACCGCCTCGGCGTCGATATACGGGGGGACGTCGAAGAGGATGTTCCCTTCGTCTGTGCACGCAAGGTAGCAGGTCTGGCCGATTCCGAGTTTCGGCTCGATCCGCAGCGCGAAGAGCCCGGGCTCGCATTCGTCGATGCTGAGAGAATGGCCCTCGGCTTCGAGTTCGTCCCGGGTCGTCCACGCCTGACCGGAAGCCGGAACCCACTGGCGGTCGTCATCGCAGATCGGGCACAGCCGTGGCGGCGTCGTCGTTTCCACTCCGCAGGTGCGGCAGATCGTCACATCGTCGAATGCCACGATGGATTCCTCCTCGGTCTCGATGTCGGAGACCACTGACACCCACCGACCCTAGTCGTCGCGAGAAACGATGACCAGTGTCGATGGGAGTCAGGGTGGGGAAAGTGCGCCGGGTGGGCGAGGGGTCAGTGCGCGGCTGCTCGCTTCTTCCGGTGGGCCAGGACATGGCCGATGAGGATGAGCGCGATGCCGAGGACGAACCAGCCGATGAGCACCCACCACTGGGCGGCCATTGCAGCGTCAGGGAAGTAGGAGAGGTCACGCAGGAGTGTCCCTGCTGCGCCCGGTACGAAGAACTGACCGATGTCACCCCACGATCCGAGAAGGAACTCCTTCGGCTGCTGCAGAGAGGAGATCGGATTGCCGATGAACATCGTGAGGATGGCGCCGATGGCGATGCCGCCCGCCCCCGTGAGCGAGACGAAGCCGTTGATGAGTGCCGCGGTCGAGGCGACTGCGAGGCCGGCGGCGAGCACATTGAGACCGAAGTTGCCCTGCAGGATGCCGAACCAGGACTGGAGGATGAGGGTGAGAGCCAGACCGCCGACGGCCCCGTAGACGACCACGGCGACCGCTCGCATCCGGCGGGAGTGAACGAGCATGCTGGTGAGGACACCGCCGATGATGCCGCCGATGGTCAGCGGGAGTCCGGCGATCGCGAGGCCAGCGCCGGTGGAGTCATCATCGGAGAGGGGAACGACGTCGGTGACCGTGATTTCAGGCACCTCCGTGGCCGAGGCGTCCTGTCCGGCCTCAGCGGCAGGCGAGTTCTGTTCTGCTCCCGACTGGCCCGGCTGTCCGACACCGGGGGCCTGCGAGGCGGCTTTCAGCGCCCCCTGGAGCTTTTCGAGTCCGTCCTGCATGCCCGAGATAGCCTGTTTGTCGATCTGCTGCTGCATCTGCGCGGCCATGGCTCGCAGCTGCTGGGCGACCGCGGGCGAGGCGGCCGAGGACACGAGGATCTCGGGTTCGTCGCCGAGGACCAGCGCTCCATAGACCTCGCGTTGCTTGATCATGTCCACGGCGTCGGCTCGCGAATCGGCGTCCTTGAGATCGAGCATGCCGTCGGGGGCATTGTCGACGACCTGGTCGATCTGCTTCTCGTCGCCGATGGCCGCGATGGGCAGATCCTTCGGTTCGGCCGTCACGGTCGGCCAGCTGAACGCGAGCAGGATGGCGCTGACGATCGCGGCTGCGAAGACGGCGATGCCGATGGCGTTGCCGATGCTGTGCTTCGGCAGTTTGTCGTCGGAGGGTGCCGCGGGATCTCCGGAGCCCTGCGACGAGGCGGACTGCTCTGTCCCGGCAGACCGAGAGTCTGTGTCCGGCGGAGTCGCCGCCGGGTTCGCCTCTGGAGTCGAGCTGCTGAGGATCCTCGTGCTCATGTCTGTCCAATCATCGAAAACGAATGCTCGTTCATTATGAAGCCGTAGACTATGATATATCAAGAATGGTCATTCGTTTTATGGGAGAGATGTGCCGAAGGTCACCGAAGAATACAGGCAGGCGATGCGTCGCAGGATTCAGGACGCCGCACTGTCCTGCTTCGCCCGCAGGGGATTCGCCGGAGCGTCGATGGCCGAGATCGTCAAGGAGGCTGATCTGTCGGCCGGTGCCGTCTACGTCTATTACGCTTCCAAGGGCGATCTGATGATCGATGTCGCCCGCAGAGTGATGGAACCGCGCCTTGCGGTGCTGAAGACGGCGCAGTCGCAGATCGAGGTGCCGGAACCTCACGTGGTGTTCGTGGAGCTCCTCGATTCTCTGCTCGACAACCCGTTCTCCTCGGTTCTGGTGCAGGTCTGGGGTGAGGCGTCGTATGACGAGGAGTTCGCGAGTTTCGTCGGCACGATCTTCGAAGCCCTGCTCGAACAGTTCACCGACTACCTCGCCGTCTATCTGCGCGATCAGCGAGGGATCGAATCAGAGTCCGCGCGGGCGCAGGCCGCTGCGCTGGTGCCGGCGATTCTCGCCATGCTCCAAGGTGCCGTGGTCCAAGCGACAGTCTTCGGGGACTCCTCACGGCAGCGCGTCCGGGCCGGCATCGAAGGCGTGCTCTCCAGATTCGCACTCTGAGTCTGCTGCGGCGGTTTGGCGCTCCGAGTCCGCTGCGGCGAATCGGAGTTCCAAACCCGCAGCGGCGAATCGGTCAGACCGAGTCGCCGTCGTCGTCGAAGGAATGGACGCGGTCCTCGCGCATGCTCACCGTCCCGACGCCGGGCAGATCCATGAGCGGTGCGACGAGGAGGTGCAGCGGTCGTTTGCCTTCGAACTTCACGTCGATCTGGACCATGCGTCTGCCGTCGTCGTCTTCGAACCGTCGCGAATCGACAATGGAATTCGAGAACCCCATGCGGCTGGCCAGCGCGAGGATGTCTCGGAGCACCCCGGAGCCGTCCTGGTAGGCGATGCGCAGCAGTTTGCGATGGTCACTGTTGGGGATTCTGCGGATCAGCGGTGCGACGATGAAGAGCGTGAGCAGGTGGAGGGCGGTGAGGATGGTCGCCAGCGAGAGCATGCCCGCCCCGCAGGCCATGCCGACTGCGGCGGTGACCCAGATCGTAGCGGCCGTCGTCAGTCCGCGGACCATATTGCGGCCCTTGAAGATGACGCCGGCACCGAGGAAGCCGATGCCCGAGACGATCTGTGCGGCGATCCGCGAGGGGTCGAGACGGACATCGCTGTCGAGGACGCCTGCGAAGCCGTACGCCGAGACCAGGGTGAAGGCACAGGTGCCGATGCCCACGAGCACGTGGGTGCGATAGCCCGCGGCCTTCTGCCGGAACTGGCGCTCGAAGCCGATGAGCGAACAGAGGATGAAGCTCGCCAGCAGCAGCCCGGCCTCGACGAGGCCGGACGAGCTGAAGAAGTCGATCTGTGAACCCATAGTGCTCTTCACACTAGCCCCATTTGCTACCTGACGGCGGCCCAGCAACCTCGCGCGAGGTTGCAGAGCCGCCGTCAGGTAGCAAATGGGAGGGTGTCAGACGGTCGACGGGATCGGGGTGTGATCGTCGTCCCGACTGTTGTCTTCCTCCGGTGTGCTGCGTGAGATTCCGTCGCCGGCAGTCGGGGCTCTGCGCGGTTCGAGCGAGTACGACGTCGAGTCCGACTCCTCGGTGGCCCCCGGGCGATCGGCAGAATCGGTGTCCTCGACGATCGTGCTCTGCACGGTCTGAGTCTCCTGAGTCTCCCGGGGAACATCGAGAGCCTTCGTCTGCTTGCGCAGCTGCTTCCTGCGTTCGCGCTCCCTCTCGAGGTGGAGATTGCCGAAATCGTGCTCGGTGCGCGGCGGCCGGATGCCGTCGATGAGGAAGACCAGAGCCAGGGAGACGAGTCCCCACAGCGCGAGGACCTGAAGATGCTCGGCGACGACATCGCCGTCGAAGTAGATGATCGATCGGATCGTCTCGACTGCGGCGGCCATGGGCAGCCAGTCGTGCAGGGTCGAGAAGAACGACGGCACCATGTATTCCGAGATCGCTCCGTTCGAGGCGGGTACTCCGGCGAACATGAGTGTGCCGATGACGGGAATGACCGCGAACATGCCGATGAGTCTCTCGAAGACCATCGCGAACATCGAGATGCACGCGATCGCGATGATGCCCACTCCCCACAGGGCCGCGAAGTGACCCTCGACGGCACCGGTGATCGGTCCCGCGATGAGTGCGACGACCAGCGACATGAACGGCGCATAGAGGGTGAGGAGGGGCAGCATCCGCTTGAGCGGTCGGCTCCACGGGTTCGCGTTTGCGCCCACGATGACGACCATGAATCCGGCGAGGACCCAACCCATGGCGACGTACATGACGACTACGCCGTTCTTGTCCCGGTCGGGCAGCGGGGCGATGTCGTCGACGTCGAGGTCCATGTCCTGCGCCGAGGCGACCTGCTCGAAGACCTGGTTGACGACCCGATAGGAAGCGTTGTTGGCCGCCTGATTCGCGATGAGCTCGAACTTGGGGTTCTTCTCGGTGGGCAGGACGAGTGCGGCGACCTCATCGCGGTCGTGGACGAGAGCGCGAGCCTCGTCTTCGTCGTCGGAGGCGGTGAAGTCGAACATGCCGTCCATCTGCTTGTCGAGCTTGCCGATCGTGTCCTTCGCCTGCTCGGTCGAGGAGCCGACGACGACCACAGGCATGTCTTTCGGCGCTGGCGAGTGCATGGCACCGAGCATGAACGAGATCATCATCGTCACCATGCCCAGTGGGAAGATCACGAGCGAGATGTAGCGGACGATCTTCGAATCGGGGCGGCGACCTCCGTGGATGGACGGGATGTTCACGTCCAGCGGTGCCGGATCGGGGTTGCGTCTGTGCGAGATGGTGTCGTAGAGCTTCGTGAGCAGGAGGCCGACGACGGCGCCGATGGCGAGGACGAGTAGGTGTTCGGTGACTCCGCGGCCGCCGAAGTAGAGGACCGAGCGCAGAGATTCGCCGATCGCCGGCATCGGCAGGAACTCGTGGGTGAACCGGAAGAACCTCGGCATCGTGGTCACCGGCATCGCCATGTTCGACGACGGCATGCCGAGGACCATGAGGAAGAGGATCCCGACGATCACTCCCATCGCCCCGACGAGGCGGGTGATGAAGAGCTGGACGGCGGCGATGGCGAACACGCCGAGCCAGGCGATGCCGAGCACGGCGACAGTGTCTCCGGCGTCGACGACATCGAGGATCGGGCAGGCAACCGTCCATACGAGGCCCGCGATGACGGCCGCCCAGGCACCGATGATGGGGACGATCCGTTTGAACTTCAACAGCTCGGGGGAGTTCGACCGCAGCACGCTGAACGGCAGGTAGCCGGCCATGACGATCGCCGTCATGAGGAACATCGCGGCCATCCCGGTCGGATCATTGTCGGGCAGCGGTGCGAGATCGTCGGTTTCGACATCGAGTCCCTCCTCCTGGAGCACCGGCATGACGAGACCGGTCACGGTCGTTGCCTGCTGACTTCCGGCTCCGCCGGCGGTGTACAGAGTCGCCTGTCGTCCCTCGACGACGACCGCCGCCGAGGCTTCCCGATCGATGACACGCTCACGCGCGGTGTGTGCGTCTGCGACCTGGTCGACATCGAGGGCGTCGGGCTCGGCGCCGTTGAGTGCGTAGGCGAGATCGGACGCGGCCGACGAGGAGCCCGCAACAGCGATGGGCATGTCCTTGGGCGTGGGGGAGTGCATGGTACCGAGGTAGCTCGTGATCATCATGCCCACGAAGATGAGCGGCATGACGAAGATCGCGACGGTGCGTCCGATCATTTCGGCTTTCGCGCGCTTCGCTGCCGCCTCACCGCTGTCGGCGGACTCAGGGGTCGTGGCAGTTGTCGAGGATGGATCGTGCGGGTGAGCTCCCTCGTTGTGGAACTCCTGCGAGCTCTGATGGTCGAACTCGCGGGCCTCTCTCCTGGTCTGCGGCGGTCGGTCCGGCATTGTCTGCTCCTTGCGGGTGGATGGACTGTGATCCTCGTCGACCACCATGTGCATACCCAGATTAAGACACATGACTTAAAATGGTGAAATCGAGAACGAGTGGAAAGATGAAAGTATGGGAACTCAGACCGACCGAGCGCGTGAGGCACTGCTCGATGCCGCCGAAGAGCTCTTCGCCCGACACGGGATCGATGCGGTGTCGAACCGGCGGATCGTCGAACACGCCGGAGCTGCCAACCACTCGGCGGTGGCCTATCACTTCGGGGGACGCGACGGACTGCTGCGTGCGCTCGTGGTTCGACACAACGACGAGATGTCCCGCCGGAGAAGTGAGCTCACTGCGCAGCTGTCTGATGCGCCGAGCATCCACGAACTCATCACCTGCCGACTGCGCCCGCTCATCGAACTGCTCGACAGTCTCCCTCGGCCGAGCTGGCGTGCACAATTCATCTCTCAGATCTCGGCGGTGCCCTCGGCTGTCGAAGTGGCAAAAGAGGTGATCGGGGGTTCGGATGTGCCCGAGGATCTTCGCTTCATCAACGGTGCGGTCGAGGGCATCCCTGAGGGGGTCCTGCGCGGGCGAGCCTACCTGCTGGGGTCTATGGTCGTCGGCGTCTGCGCCGATCAGGAGGCGAAGATGAACGAGGATGCGAACAAGGGTAGTTGGGAGCAGGTCGGCCGGTTCCTCATCGACGCCGCCGCGGGCAT
The DNA here is from genome assembly GCF_011617245.1 of Brevibacterium atlanticum. Classification (NCBI taxonomy): domain Bacteria; kingdom Bacillati; phylum Actinomycetota; class Actinomycetes; order Micrococcales; family Brevibacteriaceae; genus Brevibacterium; species Brevibacterium atlanticum. Next base: position 1,595,016 of record NZ_CP050152.1, read on the forward strand.
GCTCGCCGCGCCCGTGACCGATCCGGACGGTGCGGTACGGTACCCGAACGTTCCGCTGCTCTGACCCGGATACTCCCATTTGCTACCTGACGGCGGCCCAGCAACCCGCGCGGGGTTGCTGGGCCGCCGTCAGGTAGCAAATGGGAGTCAGTTGCAGCCGTTGGGGCCGCAGACGGCTCCGTTCGGGTATTCGTCATCTGTGGCCTGGGGGTCGGCGAGGACGGTGAGCTTCTGGCTCTCGTCCCAGGCGGTCTCGAGAGCTTGACTGAAGGCTGCTGCCGGCTGTGCGCCGGAGATGCCGTATTTGCGGTCGATGACGAAGAACGGCACACCGTTGGCGCCCAATTGCCTGGCCTCGGCGATATCGGCCCTGACCTCCTTGGTGTACTCATCGGAGTCGAGCACCCGCCGTGTCTCCTCGGCGTCGAGACCGAGGGTGGAAGCCACCTCGGCGAGGTAGGAGATGTCACCGATATCACGACCCTGTTCGAAGTGACCGGACAGGAGTGCCTCCTTCGCCTCGGGCATGAGTCCGTGGGAGTGAGCGAAGTGAAGGAATCGGTGGGCGGTGAAGCTGTTGGCCACGACGATCGCATCGAAGTCGTAGTCGAGGCCTTCGCCGGCTGCCTGCTGCGTGACATGGTCGAACATCTGGCGGACCTGCTCGGGCGGCATGCCCTTCATCTGGCTGAGGTATTCGGTCTCGGTGCCGTCGAAGTGCTCGGGCAGGCTCGGGTCGAGCTGGAAGCTGCGCCAGGAAACGTCGACGGAGTCTTTGTGGGCGAAAGCGTCGAGGGCCGTTTCGAAACGACGTTTTCCGATATAGCACCAGGGGCAGGCGATGTCCGACCAGATCTCAATCTTCATGACAGAAGCAACCGCGCTCGCCAGCGGCTTATTCCACACTTCGCACCGCCTATTGCTACCCGACGGCGGCCCAGCAACCTGGCGCCACGTTGCTGCGCCGCCGTCGGGTAGCAATAGGGCGGCTTGTGTGTGGGTCAGAAGAGTGCCTGCTGCGCAGGGGCGTTCAACGAGGCGGCCGGTGGCGGTGTCAGGGGAGCCTGGTGTCGTCGACCTTGCCGTCGAGTGGTGGCGGGGTAGTCGTCATCGCTGCGTCCGTGCAGTCCATAGCCGTCGATGAGCGGATTGATGCGCTCACCCAGCCAGCGATGATAATCCTTCGAGGCATACGAGGAGGTCGCGTACATGCGGCGGTAGCGGGGGAGGAGCTCGGGGTGTGCGCGTTCCAGCCAGGAGAAGAACCACTCCCGTGCTCCCGGGCGCAGGTGAAGTGCGCCGTAGACCACCCGCGAAGCGCCGGCGTCTCTGATCGCGCGCAGCGCTGAATCGAGGTGGTCGCGGGAATCGGTGAGCTTCGGGAGGATCGGCATCATGAAGACCGTGACATCGAAGCCGAGTTCGGCGGCGGCTCGGACGGTAGCCAGCCTGGCCGCAGTGGTCGGCGTGCCCGGCTCGAGGCTCTGCTGAAGCTCGTCATCGTGGACGGCGATCGACATGCTGATCTCCACCGGAACATCTTCGGCCGCGTGGGCCAGCAGCGGCAGATCCCGCCGCAGCAGCGTGCCCTTGGTGAGGATCGACATCGGGGTGCCGTGCTCGGCCAGGGCGGTGATGACACCGGGCATGAGCGCGTACCTGCCCTCGGCCCGCTGGTACGGGTCGGTGTTCGTGCCGAGGGCGACGAGCTCGCGCGACCATTGCGGCTTGGCCACCTCGGCGGCGACCACATCGGGGGCGTTGATCTTGACGAAGACCTGTCGGTCGAAGTCCTCGCCGGAATCGAGGTCGAGATAACGGTGTGTGTTCCTGGCGAAGCAGTAGACGCAGGCGTGGGAACAGCCGCGATACGGGTTGATCGTCCAGGTGAATGGCATCGAGCTGGCCGCCGGCACCCGATTGAGTGCGGTCTTCGCGAGCACCTCGTGGAAGGTGATACCGGAGAACTCGGGTGTGCGGACGGTGCGGACGAGCCCTCGGATACCGAAGAGCTCCGGCGTTGTCGCCGCGCCGGGTTGCCCGCCTGCGGCCGGGGCACCGCCGTCTGGAGCGGGGTCAGCGAGTTCGTTCCACCTCATAGAACAATTCGAACATGTGTTCGAACGTGCGTCAAGGCCCGCGAGCAGCAGTTGCGGGGAGGCAAGCGCCTGCGAGCAGCTATGGCGTGGCGGAGGTCAGGATACGCGCATGCCCTTGAACTCGCTGCGGTGGAAGACGAGTGCCTCCGGGCCGTCAGGGCTGCGCGTGGCAAGGATCTCGAGCAGGGCGACGGTGTGGTCGCCGGCCTCGACCTCGTTGTAGAGGCGGGTCCAGAGGAATGCCGAGCTGCCGGGGATCGTCACCGCGCCTGCGGGCGTGAGGTCGGGATCGACGCCGTCGAAGCGGCGGGAGCGGTCCTTCGAGGCGAGCTGTCTGGCCAGCTCCTCCTGGTCCGTGCCCAGCAGCGAGATACCGAGCTCGGGTGCCTCGCGCAGGGTGGGCCAGGTCGCTGACGACTTCTGGACCGCGACACTGACCAGAGGCGGATCGAGTGAGACTCCGACCGTCAGCGTGGAGGCGACGAGCCCCGCGGGGGCACCGTCGATGGTTGCGCCGATGAAGGCGACTCCCTGCGGGAAGTGGGAGAAGGTCTCGCGGAGGTTCTCCGGCGAGGCGGCAGCGGCGGCCGTGGACGGTGTGGCCGAAGGGTTTGTCAAGATCGTCATTCCTTCACCTCATATGCTCTGTTGAGCGATCCGGATCGGCATCTCCAGTCGTGCGAGGCTCGAGACTCTGGGACCGCTCGTCGATATGCGTCAGTCGTGTTCCCCGATCATTGCAAAGTCCACGTGAAACGCGGTGATCGGGGCCATATGGCGACTCATTGTGACCCTCTGTGACAGACAAAGTCGGACCATGACGCGGTGCGACGTCAATGTCGGTGCTGGGGCATAGATTGCTCAGCGATACTGATGACCCGACTCATGTGTCTCACCCGGTGAGCGCAGCAGGAGCCTTCCATGACCCAGACCTCGGTCACCTATCCGACCAACCAGGACCCGCCTCGGCGATTCCTCGATGGAAAGAAACGGGTGCTGGCGTCGGCCTTCGCCGGAACGACGATCGAGTGGTACGACTTCTACCTCTACGGAACCGCGGCGGCTCTGATCTTCAACGTTCAGTTCTTCCCCTCCGACAGCGAACTCGGCAGCAGACTCGCGTCCTTCGCCACCCTCGCCGTCGGATTCTTCGCCCGCCCGCTGGGCGGAATCCTCGCCGGCCACCTCGGGGATCGGGTCGGACGCAAGGCCCTGCTCGTCGTGTCCCTGCTGTCCATGGGCATTGCTTCGACGCTCATCGGTCTCGTCCCGAACTTCGCCGCCATCGGCTGGTGGGCCGCCGTCTCGCTCGTCGTCCTGCGCATCGTCCAGGGGCTGTCCGCCGGAGCCGAATGGGGAGGTTCCGCTCTGCTGTCGGTTGAACACGCGCCGGCCCGCAAGCGCGGATTCTTCGGTTCCTTCACCCAGATCGGCTCCGCTGCGGGCATGCTCCTGGCCACCAGCGCCTTCTTCATCGTCCAGAATCTGCTGAGCACCGAACAGTTCGAAGCATTCGGGTGGCGCATCCCGTTCCTAGCCTCCGCACTGCTTGTGGGACTGGGTCTGTGGATCCGCCTCGGTGTCTCCGACGCCCCGGAATTCCAAGAGCTCAAGGACTCCGGCAAGGTCGCCAAGGCTCCGCTGCGCACGGT